>DVJC01000017.1 GCA_018710835.1 Candidatus Limadaptatus stercoravium
CGGCGCAAGACACGCCGCCTCGGTCAGTTCCGCACGCACGAGTTCTTCGGTGTCGTAAGGCAGTCCGAGCATGAAATCGAGAGAAAAGTTATCAAACCTGCGCGCTATGCGCTCCGCCGCGCGGCGCGCCGTGTCCGCGGTATGTATGCGCCCTACGGAGCGCAGATTGTCGTCGGAAAAGCTCTGCACCCCCATGCTTATCCGGTTTACGCCCGCGTCCGCAAACGCCGCAAGCACGTCGTCCGTCGCGCTCTCAGGGTTGACCTCTGCGCTGACCTCGGACGGCGAATAGTGTGCGAAACTTTTTCTTATCTTGCCGAACAGCCCCTCTATCTGCCGCGGCGAAAGCAGCGACGGAGTGCCGCCCCCGAGATAAACGGTGTCGACCGCCGCGTTTTCAAAACGTCTTCCGGCGAACTCGATCTCGCGTTTTAATGCGGTTAGATAGCTGAAAACAAGCGCTTCCGAACAACCGGCATAGGATGTGAAATCACAATAGGCACATTTTGAGCGGCAGAACGGGAAATGAATGTACAGCAGCATTCCGCGCACCTCCTCTCATTTGTCGTCGCCGACTTTGAGAATGCTGACGAAGGCTTCGCTTGGCACTTCGACGGAGCCTACGCGGCGCATGCGTTTTTTGCCTTCCTTCTGCTTTTCGAGCAGCTTCTTTTTGCGCGTGATGTCGCCGCCGTAGCACTTCGCGAGCACGTCTTTGCGCAGAGCCTTAACGGTTTCGCGCGCGATTATCTTGCCGCCTATCGCCGCCTGGATCGGGATCTCGAACAGCTGCCGCGGGATCGCCTCCTTGAGCTTCTCCGCAATACCTCTGCCGCGCGCGTACGCTTTATCCTTGTGCACGATGAGCGAGAGTGCGTCGCACATATCGCCGTTGATGAGCATGTCCAGCCTGACAAGATCGCTCTTTTCGTAGCCGTCCGGCTCGTAATCCAGCGAAGCGTAACCGCGCGTGCGCGATTTCAGACTGTCGAAAAAGTCGTAGATTATCTCGTTGAGAGGCAGTCGGTAGGTCATCTGAACGCGCGCCGTGTCCACATAGGTCATGTCGATGAAGATGCCGCGCTTTTCCTGGCACAGTTCCATGATCTGCCCAACATATTCGGGCGGGGTGTATATAGTGGCTTTCACGATAGGCTCTTCGATGCTCTCTATCTCGCCCGCAGGCGGAAGATTGGTGGGATTGTCGATGATGAGCTTCTCACCGTTGGTCTTTGTCACATGGTAGGACACGCCGGGCGCAGTGGTGATGAGGTCGAGGTCGAACTCGCGCTCCAGCCTCTCCTCGATGATCTCCATATGCAGCAATCCCAGAAAACCGCATCTGAACCCGAAGCCGAGGGCTTTGGAATTCTCGGCCTCGAAAGTGAGCGAAGCGTCGTTGAGCTGCAGCTTCAGCAAGGCTTCCTTGAGGTCGTTGTACCGCGCGCCGTCGGCGGGATATACGCCGGTGAACACCATCGGCGTGACCTTCTTGTATCCTTTGAGCGGAGCCGCCGCGGGAGTGTCCGCGGAAGTGATGGTGTCGCCCACGGCAGTGTCCGCGACGTTCTTTATACTTGCGGCGATATACCCCACCTCACCGGCGGAAAGCGACGTTACAGCCCTCATTCCGGGGGCATAAACACCGACTTCCACCACTTCGAAGGTTTTGCCGGAGGCGAACATTTTGATCCTGTCGCCCGCTTTCACCGTGCCGTCGACTATGCGCACCATCGATATGGCGCCGCGGTAATTGTCGTAATAGCTGTCAAAAATGAGAGCCTTGAGAGGCGCGGACGGATCTCCTCCGGGAGGCGGCAGTTTCTCCACTATCTGCCTCAGCACGTCGTCTATGCCTATGCCCTCTTTCGCGGAGATGAGCGGACAGCCTGCCGTATCCAGCCCGATGATGTCCTCTATCTCTTTCTTCACTCCGTCAACGTCCGCGGACGCGAGGTCGATCTTGTTGATGACGGGAAGTATCTCAAGGTCGTTGTCGAGCGCGAGGTAGACGTTGGACAGCGTCTGCGCTTCGACGCCCTGCGTCGCGTCCACCACGAGCAGCGCGCCCTCGCACGCGGCAAGCGAGCGTGAAACCTCGTAGGTGAAGTCCACGTGTCCCGGAGTGTCTATGAGGTTGAAAGTGTACTCCTCTCCGTCGTAATCGTAAAAGAGCCTGCACGTCTGCAGCTTTATGGTGATGCCCCTCTCCTTCTCGATGTCCATGTTGTCGAGGAGCTGGTCCGACATATCCCTTGACGATACAGTGCCGGTGCGCTCGATGAGCCTGTCGGCGAGCGTACTCTTGCCGTGGTCGATATGCGCTATTATGGAAAAGTTTCTGATGTGTGAAAGGTCCAAATATTTCCTCGCTTTCCCGTCGAAAAAAACGGAAATATGCTGTTCTGCTGTTGACATTATTATAATGTAATTCTAAAATTATATCAACAAATTACTTCAGATTGGGGGAATTGAGATTATGGAACTTGACTGGCTGCTAGCCACCCCTGTCGCGCACCGCGGTCTGCACGACGGCGACAAACCTGAAAACAGCATGCCCGCCTTCCGGGCGGCGATCGAGCACGGTTTCACCATCGAGATAGACGTGCACCTTTCCGCCGACGGGCACCTTGTTGTATTTCACGACGACAACCTGAAGCGCGTGTGCGGCGTGGACAAAAAGGTCGCCAAGTGCACGCTTGAGGAACTTAAGACCATGCGCCTCAAAGGCACCGAATACACCATTCCGACTTTTGACGAATTTCTCGCGCTCGTTGACGGCAAAGTCGGCATTCTCTGCGAGATAAAGGGGCTCAATCCCTACGACAACCGCATCGCCGCGGCGGTGTGCGGGCGACTGAAAACGTATGTCGGAAAGATAGCTCTGCAATCTTTCAACTTCGGCGCGGTGCGTTACTGCCGGCGTCATACCGACCTCCCGTGCGGACAGCTTTGCACATGGCAGAATCCCTCGACGACGGGACGCTCCCACCTCACCGATTTCATGGGGAAAATGTGGATAAACAAGCTCTCCAAGCCGCATTTCATCGCCTACGACGTGCGCGATCTGGACGACAATCCCTACATCGTCAAGGCCCGCAGGACGCTCCCCGTCATCACATGGACGGTAAACAGTGCGGAAAAACTCGACCTGGCAAAAAAATATGCCGACAATATCATATTCGAGGACATCTGCGATCTGGTGGAAAGCGACTACATCCCCTCGCACAAACCGCGCGCCGCGCAGGAGTGATCCGGCGTACGGCGGCGCACGCTCTCAAACGCCCGTCCCGCCATTTAAGAGCCGCGCCGGCTGCGCGGCCAAAGCCGAAGCCGTTAAGCCCCTCCGCAAAGGCGCAATGAGCGGCTTCAAACATATAAGCATTTAAGCAAAAACTCCCCTTTCAAGGGGAGTTTTTTGCAATATTGAACGGATCCGTGGCGGGATTACGCGTTCTCTTTCTGCCACGCGGCGGCTTTCGCCTTGCTCATCGCAGTGAGCTTCTCGGACATGTATTTTGACTCGGCGCCGCCGTTGGTGTAAAGGAAGTACGCTCCGTCCTCCGCGACGTAAAGCGTCTCTTCGTAACCCGCGGGATCACCGTACATGCCGCTCGTCACTTTCTTCACTGCCGTCATCTCGACGGTGTCGTAAGTTTTGCCTTTGACTGTCTTTTTCATATCTGCCTCCATAATGCGTAAGTATTGTTTGCGGATCTTCCGCCGGACGCATATTAGCACAACGGAATCAAAAAAGCAAAGGATTTGCATGCGCTGTTGCAAATTTCTCCCCTTTCGCCAAAACAAGCCGTAAACCGCGCGGCGTCACTCTTTCTCTTCGCCGCCGCATCCTCCGTCGGACATAACAAGTTCCGCGAACGTGCGGAAGGAGTCGTCCTTTCTCCCCCCTTCCGCACCCAGAAGGTCGAAGTAGCAGTTGGGTATCTCGCGCGCGCGGAGATTCTTGGCTATGCAGAGCGTGCACCCTTTGTCGTGGTTGACGGGGTGAAGCGGACACTTGAATTTGTCGCAAGTGCAAAAAGGCGCGGAACTCTTGTTTTCCATTTTCTCTCTCCTCCGCCGCGCAGCGCGCGGCAAGTACATTTTACACCTCATGCGCGAAAGGTCAAGCGTCACGCCGCACGACTAGCCGCACCGCGCGCTCCCGCCACGGTGCGCCGAAAAAAAAGATCCCCGAAATGTACATTCGGGGATCCGTATCATCGTCATATCGCGGTCAGTCTTTCCTGAACACGTCCGCTACCGAACGGAACCAATCCTTCACGGCTGTGCCGAGAGGCTTGTACAAGGGTTTGACGTCGACCACTTTGCCGGTGTTGGTGATGTTATAGACGACATAGCTGTAGTACAGCGACAGCAGGACTGTGAACACGCTGAACACTATGAAGTCCGCTCCGGTGCGCTCGAAATCGACTATCATGCCGTCGGAAACTATCGTCGCGAAACCGGAGTTCTTGATGATGAGCGCAACGCAGAGGAAGGACAGCAGCGCATATCCGCCCATGACTCCGTACACCCTCTTCTCGCCGGACACCATTGCATAAATGAGCCCGAGCGCGATGGACATGAACAGATAGGTGTAAGTCACCTTGAGGGTGAACACCGCCACCATTGCGAGCGTATAGGACGCGAGCAGCAATATCTCCTGACGGTTGCGCTTCTTGAAGTACAGCGAGCAGATGTACACGACAAGCACAAGGATAAACACGAGGTTGAGAATGGACGCGGTGTCGTTGAAGCCCTGCTGATTGAGCGTCGCCATGCCGTAGAACCCGAACGCGTTGTCCACGAAGATCTGATTGTTGAGCATCTGATTGGCGATCATGCGCATGCCGTAGAACGCGTTTTCGTCAAAATGTCCGACGGCGACGGGTATCGTGAGCACATACACGGCCGCGAACGCGCCGATGAGCCCGAACACGATTGTCGCGCGGTTCTTGCCGAATTTTTTCAGATTCGCGTCGTCACGGTAGTACATATAACCGAGATACGTCACCGCAATGGGCGCAAGCGCGAGTGCACGGATGTCGAGCACAGTCGCAAGAGCCATGACGGCGTACATTGCGATGTACTTCTTCTCCACCAGCAGCAGCACCGCCGCGACCATGAGCGCGACCAGCAGCGATACGAAAGTATTGCTCATGCCGCTCATGACTATCGTCACGGGAAGCAGTGCGTAGAGCGCGGCTGCGACGACGGCGAGTCTGTCGCCGGCGTATTTCCTGCCGTAGAAGTAGATCATCGCCACGACAGCCATATCCGCCAGCACTCCGACCATGCGGATGAGTACGGAGATCCCGTCCGCGGTGAGGTTCTGCCCCATCGCGCCCATGATGGCGAGGATATACATCGTGCCGGGCGCCATGACCGTCACGTCTATGTTGGTGAAATTGGAGGCATTCGCGTAGACGTTGTTCACGCCGTTTGCGGCGAGCCACCTTGCAAGCGACACCGTCGCGTCCATTTCACCGCCGAAACCGTACATGGAAAGCAGGAATATAAGACGGACGAGGAAAGTGCCGAGCACGAGCATACCGGCGACGAACCAGCAGCTCGTCCACCACTTGCCGTTGGCGGCGGCGACGGAACGTCCGTGCGTCCCGGACGCTTTGCCCTTGCCTTTGCCCTTGCCGGGGGTGGAGGGTTTGGGAGCGTCGAAAGGAGTGCCGTCAAAGTTGACGAACACGTCGCTTCTGGCATACGCCTTCCTGATGATGACGTAGGCGCACACGACCGCCGCGGCGCAGAACAGCGTGAGGAACGTCACGAAGAGCGTGCCGGAGAGATCGCGGTTGTATCTTGCGATCTGCGACATCCTGAAATCGTACACCGTGGAACCGGACGCGACCGAGGACTCCTCGACTCTCATCATTGAAACATTGTCGAAATAAGCAGTGCCCTCGCACTCCTCTCCGTCCGCACCGAGCGCGAGCGTGACGGTGAGATAATCGGTATTGAGCGGACGCACGTAGAAAGTGAGCGTCACCCAATCGTCCGTCGTGGCCTTCTGCTCGACGAAGAAATAGTCCGTGTTTTCGAGGAAAGTGACGTATGCGCCTCTGTAGGTGTCGTTATCCCCTTTGGAGAGCGCGGTCACCCTGACGTCCACGCTGACGAGGTATATCGCGTTGCGGTCGACGGCGATCTCCTGCGAGAGATACACCCAGCCGCTGTCGCCGTCCGTCGTAAGAATGACGTAGCCCGTGCCGTGGTCCTCGTACAGACTGCTGTCCGAATTGACGGGCTGTCTGCTGTATGGCGCGTCGATACCGTCGGAATAGGAGATGCTCCACCCGTCGAGCGTCACGCCGCCGCTTGCGCTTTCGTAGGACTCGAATCCGCCGTTGGACACGAGTTCCGTACCCGCGACGGTGCGCCCGTCGTTGCACGCCGAAAGCACAAATAGTGCCAGTACGAGTACCAGCACTATCACGCATATCGAAACAATTCTTTTCTTCATGTTCTGCCCTGTTATCTGACTTCTTTGAGTTTCGCCGCCTTACCGGTGCGTTCGCGCAGATAGTAGAGTTTTGCACGTCTGACCTTGCCGTGGCGCACGACTTCGATGTGGTCGATCCTGGGGGAATGCATGGG
Source organism: Candidatus Limadaptatus stercoravium (assembly GCA_018710835.1). Taxonomy (GTDB): domain Bacteria; phylum Bacillota; class Clostridia; order Christensenellales; family CAG-917; genus Limadaptatus; species Limadaptatus stercoravium. The sequence continues at coordinate 6,616 of DVJC01000017.1, forward strand.
GAACGTCCTCTCAACGCCCACGCCGTAAGTCACGCGGCGGACGGTGAAAGTCTCGCGGATGCCGCCGTTCTTCTTGGCGATGACGATGCCTTCGTAGGACTGCAGCCTTTCGCGGTTGCCTTCCACGACTTTGACGAAAACTTTGACCTGGTCGCCGATGGCGATCTCGGGCAGATCCGTTCTCATGCCTTCTTTTTCAATGGTGTCGATAATGTTCATGTTGACTGTCCTCCTTTTTACTAAACGTTCTTAACGGTATCCCCGCAAGCGGAACGTCCGAGTCACGCGTGTTATAATATCATATATTGGATTTTACCACAAGCAAAAAACGCGCACGTTTTCAATTTAATTTGCATTTTCCGCCCGTTTTTTTGCCCGTTTACGCCGTGGTAGCGTCAAATGCGCCCCGAATGAGCCGCACATCCCCTCCGACGACCTCCGCTACGTCGAAACGCACGTTCACGCCGAAGAGCCCTCGGGCGGCGACATACTCCCTCGCCGCGCGGACGTATCGCTTCATCTGCCACGGTGTGACTTGCTCCGCGGGGTGCGCCGCCGCATACTCCGACGACTTGACCTCGACAAAGACCAGCTCCTTCCCGTCCGCGGCGATGATGTCGATCTCCACGCCTGCACATCTGTGGTTGCGGCAGATGATCCGGAAGCCCTCCGACTTCAGATATTCGGCCGCAAGTTGTTCGGCATTGTACCCCGACGCGCGCTTATTCATCGGCGTCCACGAAATGCCCTATGAAAGTGCGGCGGTGTATGGGTGTCGGCCCCAGCTCCTTGAGCGCCGCGATGTGCGCCGCGGTGCCGTATCCGGCGTTGGACGAAAACCCGTATCCGGGATATACCTCGTCCATCCCGGTCATGTAAGCGTCCCTCTCCACCTTCGCTAGTATGGACGCCGCCGCGATGGAGTAGCTTTGCGCGTCGCCGTGCACTATGCCGAAAGTCCGGACGGGAATGTCCAGCGTGAGCGCGTCCACGATGACGACGTCGGGAGTAACCGCAAGCCCTGCGACAGCCTCCGCCATGCACGCCTTGGTGGCGGCGAGTATGTTCATCTCGTCGATCTTCCGGCTGTCGTAGGACGCGACGCAGTACGCCACCGCCTTCTCTTTTATCAGTTCCGCAAGCCGCTCACGCTTTTTCTTGGCGACCTTTTTGCTGTCGTTTACGCCCTCGATGAGGTCGTCAAGGGGCATGATGACGGCGGCGCAGGTCACGGGACCTGCCAGCGGACCTCTGCCCACCTCGTCTACGCCGCAGATGTATCTGCACCCCTGCGCCATAAGTTCGTGTTCGTACCGCATAAGCTCGCTTGCGTGCACCATAAGGGTTTTATCCTCTCTTTTTCAACGTTAAACCGTGTTTTTGCGGTTTTTCAAGCATGATCTTGCCTAACCTGCCCTTTCTGAAATCGTCCATGACGCACTTCGCCGTGCGGTCGTAGTCAGGCTCGCCGCCGCGCACTTTGAACCCTCTCGCCTGCGCTATCGCGTCGAATATACCGATGGTGTCGTCGGGAAGTTCGGTCATGCCGTAACGCGCCGCGATATTCGCGCCGTATTCCGCCTTGATCTCGTCCAGAAATTCATAGACCAGATCCCCGATGTCGAGCACTTCGTCGCGGATGCTTCCGATATACGCAAGGTGCTTCGCCACGCTCTCCTCTTCGAACTTGCCCCAAAGCGTCCCCGGAGTGTCCAGGAAGTCCACGCCGTCTATGCTCATCCACTGTTTTCCGCGCGTGACTCCGGGACGGTCGCCCGTCACCGCGCCGGCGCGCCTGCACATCGCGTTGATGACCGTGGATTTGCCCGAATTGGGCACTCCCACCACCATTGCCCTGACAGACACGTTCGCGCCGCGTTCCCCGAAGCGTTCGATTTTGTCCGCGGCGATCTTCTTCAGCCCGGAAACTATTGCCGAGCAGTCCCCCGAAGTCCCCACCGCTTTGACGTACGGCTTGTTCTCCGCCGAGAACTTCTCGCACCAAGGGGCGAGATCGCGCCCCTCGACAAGGTCGCACTTGTTGAACACATACAGCACCTTTTTCCCCGCGATGAGTTTGTCGAAAAGAGGGTTGTTGGAGCTGTAGACGGCGCGTGAGTCTATGACGTAAATGAGCGCGTCTACAAGACGGAGGTTTTCCTCCATCATGCGGATCGCCTTTGTCATATGTCCGGGAAACCATTGGATGTTCATAATTTTACGTCTTGAGGGAATGTTGTTATCCCCCTCCTTCCCTCCGGGCTTTCCTCCCCCACTCGGAATAGAGTTCGCTCCTCCTATCATGCGGGATTGACTTTTTATCCTCTTGAAAAAAGTTTTATTCTCGCACTGGCATAATCAAGCGGCGGACAGAACTCACTGAAAACCACTCGTGGGCGGAGGAATTCGGCGCTCGCACACTTACGCCCGTGTCTACTTTATAGCCATCTGGTGCTCGGCACTCACTTCGTCGCCGCCGAACTTGCAAGAGGGGCTTTGCCCCTGTGCAAGTTTTGGCTGGGCGGCTCCAGCTCCGAAAGAGTTCTCGTCAAGTATAAGAACGCTTCGAACAAGCGTACTTTGCACGCCGCGCTGTTTTAACGAGCGTCTTTACGGGTTGTTCCGTCTTATTTGTCAAGCAGGTCGGGGCGGCGCGCTTTGGTTATCTCCAGGGATTTGCGGGCGCGCCAAGCGTCCACTTCGGCGTGATTGCCGCTGACCAGCACGTCCGGCACGGAAAGTCCGCGATACACCTGCGGACGCGTATATTGCGGATATTCGAGAAGTCCCGACGAGAAGCTCTCCTCCACCGTGCTCTCGCTGCTGCCCAGCACGCCGTCGATATAACGCGCGACGGCGTTCATGACGACGAGTGCCGGCAGTTCTCCTCCCGTGAGCACGTAGTCGCCGATGGAGATCTCACGGTCGACGGTCAGCTCTATCGCTCTTTCGTCCACACCCTCGTAGCCGCCGCACAGGAAGAGCAACTCGTCATATGCGGCGAGTTCCTTTGCCATGCCCTGCTTAAACGGCTCGCCTTTGGGCGACATATAGATCCTGAGCGCCTTGTGGTCGGGATCCGCCGCTTCCGTCGCGCGCACGATGGGATCGGGAGTCATCACCATACCTGCGCCGCCGCCGTAAGGATAGTCGTCCGTCTTGTGGTGTTTGTCCGTGGAATAGTCGCGGATGTTGACCACGTTTACGGAAAACCTGCCCTCCCGCGCGGCGCGCCCGATTATGCCGTAGTCGAGCACTCCGAAATATTCGGGAAATACGGTGAGGAAATGAAACTTCATGCGTTGTACACCGCCGTTCTTTCAAACATTCTGCCGTCGAGGCGGATGACGCCGTTCTCGGCGTCGATCTCCCTCACGACCTCTTTCAGCGCGGGGAAGCTCACGCTCCCCTCGGCAAGCCGCACGACGTAGACGTCCGCGGAACCGTACTGCAGCACGTCCGCCAGTTCGCCTATCCGCTCGCCGTCCACAACCACGTCCGCGCCGAGGATGTCGGCAATGTAAAATCTGCCGTCGGGAGGAGGCGGAAGCTCGCTGCGCGCGATCCTGACTTCTTTGCCGCGGAGTTTTTCCGCGTCCTCCGGAGTGTCGACGCCCGCGAGTTTGGCATAGAGATACGCGCCCTCAGCGGATGCGTTCTCCACACGGTAATGCGCTCCGCCCACCGTCAGATTTTTGAGATGCAAGAGCCGCGCGGTATTCTCGGAATAGGTCTCTATCTTCACCACTCCTTTGATACCCCGCGGACGCAGCACTCTGCCTATCGTAAGTTCCGGCTTCATTCGCACTCTTCGATGACCACGTTATAGCGCGCGGAGGACTTCGCGGAAGCCGCCTTCACGAGCACGCGTATCGCGCGCGCGATCTTGCCCTGCTTGCCGATGATCTTGCCGATGTCCTTCTTTGCCGCTACGACGACGATGTCGGATTCGTCCCCGTTTTCGCGGAGTTCGATGGAATAATCTCCGTCGGGAACGAGTTTACCGACCAGATATTCGACGAGTTCCAGCATACGTCACCTTACAGAATCCCGTGTTCCTTGAACAGGTTGCGGACGGTGTCGGTAGGCTGCGCGCCGTTTGCAAGCCACTTCTTGGCGAGTTCGGCGTCGATCCTTACCACTTTGGGATCGCTTGCGGGATCGTAAATGCCGATCTGCTCGATGTACTGTCCGTCGCGCGCTTTCCTGGAATCGGTGGCTACGATGCGGTAGAAAGGTGCTTTCTTTGCGCCCATTCTGGTGAGTCTGAGTTTAACCATTTGTTTTCTCCTTTTGCCTTTCGGCTGTATATAAATTTGTTGTGTCGTGTTTTGCGAAGTATCTACTCCGCTCTCCCGTCGCTTCCCCGTCCGAACCGCTTCCGACCAAATCCTTTGTCGTAAATTTTGATTTTCGGTTAGGTTTTCTTGAGATCCTCTCCGAAAGCATTTCCGGCGGGGGCTTTCCATCCGGGGTCCCCGTCGCAAAATCTTTGATTTTGTGATGGGGTCCCTTTCGGGATCCCCGTCAAATTCCCGTAGGGAATTCGGCGGGGGCTTAAAACAGCCCCTTCATCCCCTTCATGCCGCGCAGCCCTTTCATTCCGCCTTTCTGCATGCGCGACATCATTTCACGCGTAAGCTCGAACTGTTTGAGCAGCTGGTTTACTTCCTGTATCGAAGTGCCGCTGCCCTGGGCGATGCGCTTCCTGCGGCTGCCTTTGATGATGTCCGGATTTCTGCGTTCCTTCACGGTCATGGACTGGATGATGACTTTCGCGCGCATCAGCTTGTCCTCGTCGATGTCCTCGCTCTTCACCTTGCCCGCCATGCCGGGGAGCATCTTCATCATGTCGCCGATGCCGCCCATCTTCTTCACGCTGTCGAGCTGTTCGAGGTAATCTTCCAGGGTGAAGGACTTCTCCTTTATCTTCTTCTGCAGACTCTCCGCCTGTTCCTTGGAAAACGCCTGCTCCGCCTTCTCTATGAGAGTGAGCACGTCGCCCATGCCGAGAATGCGGCTCGCCATCCTGTCGGGATGGAAAGGTTCGAGATCCTCCGGCTTCTCTCCCGTGCCGCTGAACTTGATCGGTTTGCCTGTCACGGCTTTGATGGAGAGCGCCGCGCCGCCGCGCGTGTCGCCGTCGAGCTTGGTCATGATGACGCCGGTGATGTCGAGAGTCTTGTTGAAAGTGTCCGCCACCGTCACCGCGTCCTGTCCCGTCATGCTGTCAACGACAAGCAGTATCTCCGCAGGATTCACCGCCGCCTTGACGTCCACCAGCTCCTTCATGAGAGCTTCGTCGATGTGGAGTCTGCCGGCGGTGTCGATGATGACGGTGTCGAAGCCGTTTTTCAAGGCGTACGCCACGCCCTCTTTCGCGATCTTGACAGGGCTTATCTGTCCCATGTCGAACACTTCCGTGCCGACCTTTTTACCGACTATGCCCAGCTGCTGTATCGCGGCGGGACGGTAGACGTCCGCGGCGACGAGCAGCACCTTTTTGCCCTGCTTCTTCAGATACAAAGCGAGCTTGCCGCACATCGTGGTCTTGCCTGCGCCCTGCAGTCCGCACATCATATACACCGTGGGCGGGCGGTCGGACACGGCGAGTTTCTGATGTTTGCTGCCCATGAGCGCGACCAGCTCGTCGTTGACGATCTTTACGATCTGCTGCGCCGGGGTAAGGGACTTGAGTATATCCTCGCCGAGCGCCTTTTCGCTGACTGCGGCGACGAAGTTCTTCACCACTCCGAAGTTGACGTCCGCTTCGAGCAGAGCCACGCGGATCTCCCTCATAGCCTGCTTAATCTCCAGCTCCGTGAGTTTCCCTTTGTTGCGGAGCTTGGAAAAGATGTGGTTCATTCTGTCAGAAAGGCTTTCAAATACGGACATTATTCCTCCAATACGCTTTCCGCCTGCGAAAGGAGCGAGGCGCACTCCTCCGTTTCGCCCGCGCCGAGAGCCGCTTTCGCTTCGCCGATCAGCGCAAGCACTGCCTTTTCGCGCCCGGCGAGTCCGAGCTTTTCCTCAAACTCCGCGAGCGACTTTTCTCCGCGCTTTATCCCGTCAAGCACCGCCTGACGCGACACGGAAAACATCTGGGCAAGTTCGCCGAGGGAGATGTCCTCGTCGTAGTGGAGCCGAAGCCATTCGTTCTGCTTCCCGGTGATGAGCGCGCCGTAATATGCGCGCAGAGTGCTTATCTCGAACCTGTCCATAGTTTCTGTCAAGGCATGCGCCTTTGTAAAGGCTCACACCTTGACATTATATTAACTTGAAAAAATCGCCGTGTCAAGCGGATATAGAGAAAAAGAAACTGCATATCCGGTATTTTGGGGGTAATTTAACACTTTTTTCCGGAGTATGAGTGTAGCTCAAATTTTAATACACTTCACTTCCCCTAACTTGGGAATATTGACCCCCCTCCTTCCCTTCGGGCTTTCCTCCCCCACTCGGAATAGAGAACAATCCTCCTATCATGCGGAACTAGCTTTTCGACCTTTTTAAAAAAATTTTATTCTCGCACTAGCATAATCGAGCGGCGAACAGAACTAACTGAACGTCGCTCGTGGGCGGAGGAAGGCGACTCGACGCGCACTGCGCCCGTGTCTACTTAAGGTTTCATCTAGCTTGCGAGGTCGCAGGGCGCGCCGCAACTTGCACAGGCGGTTACACCGCCTGTGCAAGTTTGGGTGAGCGGCGCGTGATTACGTCTTTGAATAAGTAATCGTCGTGCTCAAATACACCTTGAATAAGTGAATGATAAAAATAACCTTATAAATCACGTCACTCTATCGGGGTGTGGGGGTACGCCTTGTACCCCCACTTGGGGACGGAGTAAGGGCCACACCGAAAATACTTTCGGCGGGGCCCCCAAAAAAGAGAACTATGTTTTAATAACACGCGAGTTATCTCGCGTGTTATGTCTTTTTTGCTCCGTCCCCAACCTCGGAGAAAAACTCTCATTCCTCTTGAGGGCAAATTTCTCAACTTAAAGCGACCTTCCCGTAGGGGAGGTTGCGTATTTTGTTGAGTTAAATCAAAGCGTCGACAAAGTCTTTCGCGTCGAAGGGGATGAGGTCGTCGATCTTCTCGCCTACGCCGACGTAGAGGACGGGAAGTTCGAGTTCCACGGATATGGCGATGACCACGCCGCCCTTTGCCGTGCCGTCGAGTTTGGTGAGGACGATGCCGTCGAGATCGATGGCTTCCGAGAATATCTCCGCCTGGGCGACTCCGTTCTGTCCCGTGGTCGCGTCGAGCACGAGATATTTGCGGAAGTCGGCCTCCGGCAGTTCGCGCTCCACGACGCGGCAGATCTTCTTCAGCTCCTCCATGAGGTTCTTTTTGTTGTGCAGTCTGCCCGCGGTGTCCACCAGGATGACGTCCGTCCCTCTGGCTTTTGCGGAGGACACGGCGTCGTAGACGACTGCGGCGGGATCCGCACCCTCGCTGTGGCGGATCACTCTTACTCCGGCGCGCTCGCCCCACACTTCCAGCTGCTCGCTCGCGGCGGCGCGGAAGGTGTCCGCGGCGGCGATGACGACGCTCCTGCCCTGTTCGCGGAACATGTGCGCCAGCTTGCCTATCGCCGTGGTCTTGCCCACCCCGTTGACGCCGGAAAGCAGAATGACGAGAGGATAGGAATACTCCTCGGTGTCGTAGTCGATGTTGTCGACGAGGATCTCCTTCAGCACGTCCTTGGCGTCGTCGGGCGACTTGATCTTCTCCTCGAACACGCGGTCCTTGAGGTCCTCCACGATGCTTTCCGCCGCGGTCACGCCTACGTCGCCGGCAAGCAGAGCCTCTTCGAGCGACTCGTAGAACTCGTCGTCGAGAGCGCGCGCGGAGAATGCGTAAAACAGCTTTTTGGATATGTTGTCCTTGGTCTTTTTGATGCCCTCGGCGATCTTTTTGAAAAATCCCATAATATCTCCTACTTGTTTTCGGCAGCCTGTTTCTGAGCTTCCTCGAAGGATATGGACACTATCTTGGTGACGCCCTTTTCCTCCATGGTGACGCCGAATATCGTGTCCGCATGGCGCATGGTCGGCTTACGGTGCGTGATGACGATGAACTGCGTTTCTCCGGAGAACTTCTTGAGAAACTCCGCAAACAGGTTTGCATTGGCGTCGTCCAGCGCCGCTTCGATCTCGTCCAGCACGCAGAACGGCATGGGCTTGAGCATGAGGATGGCGAACAGTATGGCAATGGCTGTCAGCGCGCGTTCGCCGCCGCTGAGCAGCGTGATGTTCTGCAGCCTTTTTCCGGGCGGCTGCGAGAATATCTCGATGCCGGCTTCCAGCGGATCGTCCGTTTCCCTGGTGTCGAGGCGCAGGTCGCCTTTGCCGCCGTTGAACAACTGGGAGAACACGGTATGAAAGTTTTCGTTGATGCGCTCGAACGCCGCCATAAACTTATCGCGCATTTCCGCGGTGAGCGTTTCGATGACCTTCATTATGTCGTCGCACGCGCGCAGGATATCGTCGCGCTGCGTGGTCTGCTCCTCCAGCCTCGCCTCGGCGTCCGCCAGATCCTGCACCGCCAGCGGATTGACTTCGCCCAGCTTGACGATGGATTTTTTTAGTTCGGCTATCACGCCCTTGGCTCCGTGGTGCTCGAAATTCTCGTCCTTGAGCGGAAGGGCGGAAGTGTACGTAAGGTCGTATTCCTCCAGGACGTGCTGCTGCAGGTAAGCGTTCTCGTTGTCGACGTTGGAGAGCATGTTCTCGTCGCGTATCTTCTTCTCCTGCAACGCGGTGCGCTCTTCGGTGAGCTGCGTCCTTTCCGCGTCCAGCGACACGATGCGTTCGGACAGCTTCTTCTTGAGATCGCTCAGTCCCGCGATCTGCTTCTCAAGCTCCTCGATGCGCTTCGCGTCCTCGGCGGAAAAGGTCGTCTTCGCGGGCGCGGTGCGGATCTTATCAAGCTCCGCTTTGCGCGATTCGAGCTGCGCGCTAAGCTCCGCACGCTCCTCTTTGAGAGCGTTCTCTTCCCTGTGCAGACGGAAAAGCTCCGTGTCGTAGCCGTCGATGGCGTTCTTCTGCTCCGCCAGTCTGACGCGCAGATTCATGACCTCCTCGCTCAGCGTTTCGCGTTCGGACTTCTGCTCCGTGCTCTGCGACTTGGACGCCTCGATCAGCGCGCCGTACTCTTCCTGACGCTGCCTGACGTCGCCTTCCAGCCTGTCGATGTCGGCGAGATTTCCGCTGAGCGCCTTGATGAGCGTGCGCACCTTTTCGAGTTCCGCGGCGTCCGCGGCTATTTCCTCGCGCAGCTGCAAGACGGTTTCCTCAGCCTGCTTCGCCTTGTTCTCGTTGAGCGTGGTTTCGATGCTCACCTCGGATATGCGCGACGAGATCTCCGCCAGCGTTTCCTCCGCCGCCGCGATCTCCGCCGTGCGCTCCTCGCGCTGCGCGTTAAGCCCGGCTATCCTAGACCGTATGCGTTCGAGATTCGCCTTCGCCTGCTCTATCTGCTTCTCCTGCGACAGCAGACCGGAATTCTGCGTACGGCGCGAACCGCCCGTGATCTCGCCGCCGCGCGCATATATTTCGCCGTCAAGCGTAACTATCTTGAATCCCTGGTTGTATTTCCTGTACAGCCGCTCCGCCGTAGCCATGCCGTCCACGACGACGGTCGTGCCCAGCAGCGTCTGCACGAAGGGATAGAACCTGTCGTCGCATTCGACGAGTTCGGATGCAAGACCGAAGCACCCCTGCTCGCTGAGCGCAGGCATGTATTCACGTGCCAGCGACCTCGGACGGCACGCGCTGAGCGGACGGAATGTCACTCTGCCGTAGCTCTTCTGTTTGAGGTATGTGATGAGCGCCGCCGCGTCGCGTTCGCTCTCCACCAGCACGTTCTGCAGCGCCGCTCCGAGCGCGTACTCTATTGCGGACTCGTAGCCCTCCGGCACGCTGATGACCTCGGCAAGCACGCCCATGATCCTGCTCTTCAGCGCCGGATCGTGCCGCGCGTCGCGCATGAGCTGTTTGACCGCCTCCTGATAGCCCTGATAGTCGTCCTTGACCGACACCAGCAGCCTGAGCTGACCTTCCGCAAGCCCCAGCTTGGAATTGAGCGTCATGACGTCGGCTTCCAGCCCTTTTATCGCTTCCTGCGCCTCCAGCTTTTCGGAGAGCGTTTCGTTGTTCTTCTGCGAAAGCGCGCGCATCTCCTCCTTTCCTTTTTTCACGTTGGTGTCGTAAATGGAAAGAGAGGTCTCCGCGTCGTCCAGACTCGCCTTTTTGGCGGACAGCATCTCCTGCAGATTCTTGGCGCGCTCTTCGTTGATGGCTTTTTCGGCGACTATCGCGGACAGATTGCCCTTGAGCTCGCCGAGGCGTTTCAAGGCGTCGACGTACTCGTCGTTCTTGGTGGCGATGTCGCTCTCGCGCCCCTCGATGTCCTTGGAAAGGAATTCCAGCTTGCGACTCTTTGCCTCGTACTCCGCGGAAGTCGCGGCGTAGACGGCGGATTCCTCTTCCTTGCGTTTGACGGAACGGTCTATGAGCCCGCGGGACACGCCCATCTGCGCTTCGACGGATTTGAGTTCGCCGCCGATGCGGTTGATCTCCGCCTGCAGATTGGAGATGCGCTCCTTGACAAGATTCGCCTCGCCGTGCATGCGTTCCGCGTCGACTTTGAGGGCAAGCAGTTCGGAATTGCTCTCCTCGGCAAGCCTGTCCACGCCGCCGGACTCCCTGAGGCACTTGTCGTAATCGTTCACGCACTTGTTGTACGCGGCTTCCTTCTCGACGAGTTCCCTCTGCGTCTGCGCTATGCGGTCGTAGATCTTCTGCTTGATGCGCTGCGCGTTCTCGTAATTGTATATGTAGAGGTTGACTTCCTGGAGTTTGAGCTGTTCGCGCAGTTCGGCGTATTTCTTTGCCGTTTCCGCCTGCTTGCGGAGGGGACCTATGTGCCTTTCGATCTCCGCAATGACGTCGTTGGCGGACTGCAGATTCAGCCTGGTGCGTTCGAGATTGCGCTCCGCTTCCCTGCGCTGCTCGCGGAATTTGGAGATGCCTGCCGCCTCCTCGAATATCCTGCGCCTGTCCTCCGGCTTCGCGGACATGATCTCGTCCACCTTACCCTGTCCGATGATGCTGTAACCGTCCTTGCCGACGCCGGTGTCGTGGAAAAGATTGATGATGTCGCGCATCCTGCAGCGCGTACGGTTGATATAATACTCGCTCAGTCCGCTGCGGTCGAGCTTGCGGGTGATCATCACCTCGTCGAAAGGCAGCGAAGAGAAAAGTTTCTTGTCAGAATTGTCAAACACCAGCGAAACTTCGCAATAGGACATCTTTCCGCGGTGGTCGGTACCGTTGAAAATGACGTCGGTCATGGTCTTGCCGCGGAGCTGTTTCGCGCTCTGTTCGCCTAGCACCCAGCGGATCGCGTCGGAAACGTTCGACTTTCCGCACCCGTTGGGGCCTATGATCGCGGTCACGCCCTGCTGGAAAGGTATCTCCACCCTGTCCGCGAAAGACTTGAAGCCGCGGGCCTCGATTCTTATAAGCCTCATATCTAATCCTTTTAGAATATTTTATAACAGTATAGCACACCGCACAGCCGTACACAAGCGCATTCGGGAATGTTTCACAAAGTCCGCGAAACATCGGGATATTTGTGAAACACAGTCGTCGAAAACAAAAATATCCGCTTAGATTGCGGATATTATGTGCACACATGCTGTGAAACATTGATCATTCCGCCGGCTTGCCGCGCCCCTGTTTCCTCTCGCGCAGGAAAGTCAGCGCAGCCGCCGCGGCAGCCTGCTGAGCCTCCCGCTTGCTTGCGCCGCGCCCCTCTCCGGCGCGCTCTCCGCCGACATACACCGAATACACGAACACAGGCAGATGCGGCGCGCCTTCACGCAGTTCCTCCCTGTACTCCACGCTCACGCCCTTTTTCATGACGTACTCGTTAAGGCAGGATTTCGCGTCCGCACGCTTATAGGACGTGCGCGCCTCGGCGATCTCGCCGTCGAGGCAGCGCAGCACGAACGCTTCCGCCGCGTCGAAGCCGCCGTCGAGATATATCGCCGCGGTCACCGACTCGAAGAGGTCGCACTTGATCGAATCGTGCGTTTCTATACCCGTCTTGCGTTCGCTGTCGCCCATGATGAGTTCGCCTGCGATACCGAGTCTGTCCACCGCGCGCGCGAGAGGACGCTCGCTGACCACGCAGGCGCGCATTTTGGTGAGCACGCCCTCGCCGGCGTCGGGATACAGCGAATACAGTCTGCGCGACACCGCAAACCCAAGCACGCTGTCGCCGAGGAACTCGAGATCCTGATAATTCCCGCCCGTGCGCGCGCAAGCGGACGAATGCGTAAAAGCGCGCTCGAGGAGCGCGCCGTCTTTGAAAACGTATCCTATACTTTCTTCAACCTTCCGTCTGTTCATCGGAAGCACGCACGGAGGCTCTGATCTTCTCTACCACTCCGGACTTGGCGAGCTTTCTCGCCTGAAGGATACTGGCGCATATCGACTTGCGCTTGCTTGCGCCGTGCGCCTTGACCACGACCTTGTTCACGCCCAGGAAGCATGCGCCGCCCTGGCTGTTGTAGTCCATCCTGGTCTTGACTTCCTTAAGCACGGGCTTGAGCAGTAGCGCGCCGAGCTTCGCCCTGAGCCCGCCCTTCTTCACGCCGTCCATAAGGATGGAGAATATCGCGCCGGCGGTGCCTTCTGCAGACTTCAGAGCGATGTTGCCGTTGAATCCGTCGCAGACCACCACGTCGAAATCGCCGGACAGCAGATCGCGCGCCTCGCAGTTACCCTTGAAGTCGATGTAGGGCGACGCTTTGAGCAACTCGAACGCTTCGCGGTTGAGTTCGCTGCCCTTTTTGTCCTCCGCACCGTTGCTGAGCAGACCGACCGAGGGTTTGACGGCGTCTGTGACCGCGCAGGAAAACGCGCTCGCCATGATGGCGAAATGCAGCAGATTGAGAGGCTTGCAGTCAACGTTCGCGCCGCAGTCGCAGAGAATGACCGGCTTGCCCTTGAGCGTGGGCAGCGCGGGCGCAAGCGCGGGACGCGAAACGCCCTTTATCCTGCCGAGCTTCATGTATGCCGCCACAAGCACAGCTCCCGTCGCTCCCGCGGACACGAATCCGAGCGCGTCGGGATCGGACGCGAGCATCTCCAGCCCCTTGACGATGGAGCTGTCCTTCTTGGTTTTGACGGCGGCGGTAGGCGCGTCGTCGTTGGTGATGACCTCCGGCGCGTGCACTATCTCCAGCCTTGCCACGTCGTATACCTGCCCTTCGAGCACGCTCTCTATGAGCGGTTTGTCGCCGACGAGCACAACGTGCAGACTCTTTTTCTCTTTCAGCGCGTCAAGCGCGCCGAGTACGACTTCCTTCGGGGCGTTGTCGCCGCCGAGCGCGTCAACTATGATTTTCATTACGACTCCCCGACGGAAAACGCGGCTCCCGGCCGCCTCTCCGTCCGTGCAAGCAAAAAAAGAGAGCGCTTGCGCTCTCTTGTGCGATTAGTTCTCTTCTTTGGGCGCGATGACTTCCTTGCCCTTGTAGTAGCCGCATTTCGGGCACACGGTGTGGCTCTTGATGAGCTCCTTGCACTGGGGGCATTCGACAAGTCCGGGTGCGGAGACCTTCCAGTTTGCGAAACGGGAGTTGGTCTTGGACTTGGAGATCTTATTCTTTGGAACTGCCATTTATCTTTCCTCCGCTGTTGTTAGTGGTTTATAGTGCTCGTATGATTATATATAATAGCGCGGACGTTGTCAAACGATTTGCGCAATTTGCGTCCGCACTGTCATTTCGCCGCGGCGGCGACGAGCTGCGCCGTTTCGCGCGCTATGGAAAGCTCCTCGTTGGTGGGCAGCACGATGACCTTGACGTAGCTCTCGGACTCGGAGAGCACGTGCAGTCCCTCCGTCCTCTTCTCGTTCTCCTCGAAGTCGAACGCCACGCCGAGATACTCCATGTCTTCCATGACGAGCCTGCGCATATACGAGCTGTTCTCTCCGATGCCTCCCGTGAACACGATCGCGTCCACTCCGCCGAGCGCCGCCGCGAACGAGCCGATATACTTTTTGATACGGTACGCCGCAGCCTCCACCGCGAGAGCCGCCTTTTCGTTGCCCTCCGATATTGCCTTTTCAAGCACGCGCATGTCGGAGTCGAGTTCGCTTATGCCCAGCATGCCGCACTTTTTGTTGAGATACTGCACCGTTTCCTCCGGCGTCATGCCGAGTTTCTCGCGCAAAAACTCCACCGCCGCGGGATCTATATCCCCGCTTCGCGTGCCCATGATGAGCCCTTCGAGAGGCGTGAATCCCATGGACGTGTCGATGCACTTGCCGTCTTTCACCGCCGAGATGCTCGAACCGTTGCCGAGATGGCATATGATGATGCGGCTGTGCTCCGCGCCGAGATACTTCACAGCCTCTTCGCTCACGAATTTGTGGCTCGTGCCGTGGAAGCCGTATTTGCGGATCTTATACTGCTGATACACGGAATACGGGATGCCGTACATGTACGCCTTCGGGGGCATGGTGCTGTGGAAGGTGGTGTCGAACACCGCGACCATGGGCACGCCGGGCATGACCTCGCGGCAGCTCTTGATGCACGCGATGTTGCCGGGCATATGGAGAGGACCGAGCTCCGCGTTCTTCTCACAGATGCGCACCACTTCGTCGTCGATGACGACGGAGGAATGGAAGTCCTCGCCGCTGTGCAGCACGCGGTGTCCCACCGCGCCTATCTCGGACACGGACTTTATCGCGCCGGCTTCCCTGTCTACCAGCGCTTTAAGCACGAGCTCGATGGCTTCCTTGTGCGTGGGCATGTCCTCGTCGATGCGCAGACTCCTGCCGTCCGCGGTCTTTTGCGTGATGGAACCGCCGTTCATTCCTATGCGGTCGCATATGCCTTTGAGGAGCATGGTCTCCGTGGCGATGTCGATGAGCTGATATTTGAGCGAGGAGCTCCCCGCGTTGATGACGAGTATGTTCATACCTGCCTCACTTTACGGACTGAAGCGCCGTGATCGCGGCGACCGCCACTATGTCGTCCGCCACGCAGCCGCGGCTGAGGTCGTTGACGGGAAGCGCAAGCCCCTGCATGATGGGACCGACAGCCATGCAGCCTCCGAAACGCTGCGCGAGCTTATATCCGATGTTGCCGGCGTCGAGGTTGGGGAAGACGAGCACGTTGGCTTTGCCCGCCACGCTGCTGCCGGGGGCTTTGGTCGCGCCGACGGACTCGACTATCGCGGCGTCGAGCTGCATCTCGCCGTCCACGTCGATGTAGGGGTGCGCCGCCTTGACGAGGGCGTACGCCTGACGGACCTTTTCGACGGAATCGTGCTGCGCGCTGCCCTTGGTGGAGAAGGAAAGCATGGCTATCTTAGGCTCCACCTCGACGATCTGCTTCGCGCTGAAATACGCCGCCTGGACTATGTCGGAAAGCTGCTCCACCGTCGGATACGGAATGACGGCGCAGTCCGCGAATATGAACGCGGGCGCATGGGAATACTCGAACCCTTCCGGCGGGATCATGACAAAACAGCTTGACACGCTCTTGATGCCGGGCGCAGCCTTGATCACCTGGAACGCCGCGCGCGAAACGTCCGCGGACGAGAACACCGCGCCGCCCACGACGCCGTCCACGTCGCCGCACTTGAGCATCGTGCACGCGTAGAACATATTGTTGCCCTTTATCGTGCGCATGGCAACGTCCTCTGTCATGCCCTTTTCCTTGCGCAGTTCGTAGAGCTTCTTGGCATATTTTTCGACATACTTGTCGTTCGCGCCGGGATCGCGGAAGGAAACGCCCGCGAACTTGTAATCCGGATATTTGCTCCTGATCTCCGCTTCGTTGCCGACAAGCACAATCTTGCCTATCTTTTCGCGGGTGAAGATCTCCGCCGCCTCGGCGACTCTGGGGTCGGTGCCTTCGGCAAGGGCGATGGTTTTCTGGAGCTTTGCCGCTCTTTTGAGCAGATGGTCGAGAAATTCGGACATATACACCTCTCCAGGCTTTAATTTGCCTGATATGTTTGATTTATTTTTCAACGGGATATATTATAGAACCGACACAGCGAAAAAGCAACAAAATACAAGGAGCTTGATTTTGAAAATCGCCGCAGTCATAGCCGAATACAACCCTCTGCACAACGGACACGTCAAACTTCTCAAAAAAGTCCGCAGAGAGCTGAAACCCGAAGCCCTCGTCGTCGTGATGAGCGGCAGCTTCACCGAACGCGGCGATATCTGCGTCGCCGACAAGTACACGCGCGCGAAATGGGCGGCGGAATGCGGCGCGGATCTCGTCATCGAACTTCCCACGGTGTACACTCTCTCCCCCGCGAAATCATTCGCGGAAGGCGCGCTCAAGACGCTCTCCATGCTCGGAGAGTTCACTCTGTGCTTCGGTACGGAAACCAAAGAACTGGAGGAACTTGCCTATGTCGCGGAATTCATGCAGAGCGAGTCGAAAGACATGCGCAATATGCTCCGCGGCTATCTTTCCGAGGGCTACTCCGTGGCAAAGTCGCGCACCATGGCGCTGGATCTCATCCGTCCCGACTACGCCAACCTCGTCAAAGCGCCCAACAATATCCTCGCGGTCGAATACCTGAAAGCCGGCGCCGCGTACGGAGAGCGCGTGCAGTACCACAGCGTGGAGCGGAAACCCGACAACAACAAGACGATAGTATCTTCCACGAAGATCCGCGCGATGATGCAGGAGAAAAAGGATTTTTCCGCTTTCGTGCCGGAGTGCGTGAAGATCGACCGTCCCACCGATACGGCGAAGTACGGTACGGTATCCACCTACTCCATGCGCACAAAGACGGCGGCGGAACTTGCCGACATAGCCAACATCTCCGAAGGCATGGAGAACCGCATCTCAAAGACGGATTTCAACTCTTTCGAGGAGTTCCTCAGGCTCACCACGAAGCGCTACACACGTTCCACCATCAAACGCATCGCCGCCTCGGCGACGGTGGGCATCACCAAGGATCTCGTCGCGCTTGCGAAAGAAAACAAACCCTACACCACTGTGCTCGCGGTGAACGAACGCAAAAAAAACGCGCTCTTCCCGCTCCTCGCGGCGTCCGACGGCTATTTCTACTACAAGCCTTCGGACTGCCCCGCGGACAGCCCCGTGCGTCCGCTGGTGGATCTGGACGAGCGCGCCGCAAAAGTCCTGCGCCTCTGCCGCGCCGATTGAATGCGGCAGTACCGAACCGAATAAACACGCGCCGGGCACGCCTGAAGCGCCCGACCGACGAAATCATCCGCCGTCCGCTCCGCTCGCGGACTGACCGGCGGTAACGGGCGTACGGCACGCCGCCCGAACCAAGACGCGTGCCGGAAAGGGGGAAAACGATGAACATCGGTCGGAAGATCATGCGCCGCGTGTCCGTACTTGTCAATAAGATCACAGGCGGCACGGTACAGAACGAAAACAACGCGAAGACAGGAGGGACGGCTTTTCCCGGCATGGCGGAGGCGGCGCGCAAAGCCGCCGCGGACGGAAGCGTGCTTCTCCTCAACGACGGCGTACTTCCCCTCTCCCCCGGCTCGCGCGTCGCGCTGTTCGGGAGAATACAGCACGACTGGTTCTACGTCGGCTACGGATCGGGCGGCGACGTGCGCGCCCCGTATCTCGTTTCTCCCGCGCAGGGGCTTGCATCGTCGGGACTGATCCTCGACGAACGCATAAGCGCTCTCTACGCCGAATGGGTGAAAAAGGAGCCCGCCGACAACGGCTTCTGGGGACACTGGCCTTACTCGCATCCCGAAATGCCCTTATCCGACGAAGAGATAACCTCCGCGGCGGAACGCTGTGAAACCGCCGTGGTTCTCATAGGCAGGGCGGCAGGCGAAGACAGAGACTCCAAACTTGCAGAAGGCAGCTTTTATCTGACGAAAGAGGAAGAAGAACTGCTGATCCGCGTAAAATACGCGTTTTCAAAGACGATCGTGGTGCTCAATATAGGTTCGGTCGCCGACTTCTCGTGGAGCGAAACGACAGCCCCCTCCGCACTGCTTGTCGTATGGCAGGGAGGCATGGAAAGCGGCAACGCGCTTGCGGATCTGCTCACGGGAAAGGCAGAGCCGGGCGGCAGACTCACGGACACCGTGGCAAGACATTACGGTGACTACCCTTCCTCATCCTGTTTCGGAAACGCGAAGTACAATTTCTACAAAGAGGACATCTACGTCGGATACCGCTGTTTTGAAACGTTCTCCCCCGAAAAAGTGCTGTTCCCGTTCGGTTACGGGCTGGGCTACACCTCCTTCGACATCGTGGCGGAGAGCGTGTCCTTCGACGGCGGGAAAGTCAG
>DVJC01000004.1 GCA_018710835.1 Candidatus Limadaptatus stercoravium
GGCATAATTTGCGGCACCGCAAAGGTGCCGCAATGCCGTCGCTCGTGCCCGAGCGCCGATGGTGTCCCCCGAAATGGTGGGTTCCCTGCAAGGGGGAACGATTTCGGGGGAAACCCGAAGGAAGGGGGTAATCTTTTTTCTTGTTTGGGTGACGGAAAGCCCGAATGGGGCTCTCCACAAAACATGCGTTTTGCGGGGGCCCCGGATAGCGCGGTTGAAAACGCCGTCATTCGGATGAGATGCACACAACTCCGCCCTCTCGTAAAACCGCGATATTTGGATGAAGTTTTGCCCCACCGAAAATTCTTTCGGCGGGGGCCCCAAGACGCGAAAAGCGCCTGCAGATAGACAGGAGCGCACTATATATCGTACGTGGATGTTCAGTCCGCAGGCGCTCGACAAAGCAATTCGCCAATATACCCCACAAAATTTCCTACGGAAATTGTTGCGGGGGCCCCGGATCTATACCCCACGAAAAATCCTGCGAATTTTACGCGGGGACCCCGGATAGCGCGGTTGAAAACGCCGTCATTCGGATGAGATGCACCACCGCTCTCGTAAAACCGCGATATTTGAGCGTCAGACAAGGAAATGCCCCTTCCGTAAAAGGGAGCGTACTAAGTCGTACGTGACCGCATGACGGAAGGGGCTTTGACGCAGTATCACGCCAAATAGCGCGGTTTTACTCGAGTTCGAAGGCGCCCGTATAAAGCTGATAATACTGCCCCTTCCTGGCGATGAGTTCCTCGTGGGAGCCGCGCTCAATGATGCGCCCGTGGTCGAGCACCATGATGGCGTCGGAGTTCTGAATGGTGGAGAGGCGGTGGGCGATGACGAACACCGTCCTGCCTTCCATGAGCGCGTCCATACCCTTCTGCACAAGGTACTCCGTGCGCGTGTCGATGGAGGAGGTCGCCTCGTCGAGGATGAGCACGGGAGGATTGGCTACCGCGACGCGCGCTATGGAAAGCAGCTGCTTCTGCCCCTGCGAGAGGTTGGAGCCGTCGCCGGTGAGCATGGTGTCGTAGCCGTCGGGCAGACGCGTGATGAAGTCGTGCGCGCCGGCAAGTTTCGCCGCCTCGACGCACTCCTCGTCCGTGGCGTCGAGCTTGCCGTAACGGATGTTGTCCATGATGGTGCCGGTGAAGAGGTTGGTGTCCTGCAGCACCATGCCGAGCGAGCGGCGCAGATCCGCCTTCTTGATCTTGTTGATGTTGATGCCGTCGTAACGGATCTTGCCGTCCTCGATGTCGTAGAAACGGTTGATGAGGTTGGTGATGGTGGTCTTGCCCGCGCCCGTCGCACCGACGAAGGCTATCTTCTGCCCCGGCTTGGCATACAGCGTCACATCGTGCAGGACGATCTTTTCGGGCACATAGCCGAAGTCCACGTCCACAAGACGGATGTCGCCCTTGAGCTCGGTGTAAGTGACGGTGCCGTCCGCCTGATGCGGATGCCGCCACGCCCATCTGCCCGTGCGCTTTTCGCTCTCGGTAATGTTGCCGTCGGCGTCTATCTCGGCGTTGACGAGTTCGACATAACCGTTGTCGACCTCAGGCTCGTTGTCGAGGAATTCGAAGATACGTCCCGCGCCGGCTATAGCCATGACGACGGCGTTGATCTGCATGGACACCTGTCCGATGTTGAGCGTGAACTGTCTGCTCATGTTGAGGAAGGACACTATCGCGCCCATGGTGATGACGGATGCGGCAACGCCCGTTATCGAGAGATTGTGCACGCCGCCGAGCACCAGCGCGCCGCCGACTATGGCGACCGCGACGAACACGACGTGTCCGATGTTCATGATGGCGGGCATGAGTATGTTGCCGTAGCTGTTGGCTTTGTCCGAATCGCGGAAGAGCTCGTCGTTGACCTTGGCAAAGTCCTCCTCGGACGCCTTCTCGTGGCAGAACACCTTGATGACCTTCTGTCCGTTGATCATCTCCTCGACGAAACCTTCCGTCCTGCCCATGGAGTTCTGCTGGCGCACGAAGAATTTCGCGCTTCTGCCGCCCACGGATTTGGTGACGAGCAGCATGACGCCGACGCCGAGCAGCACCACGAGAGTGAGGTAGATGCTGGAGATGAGCATCGTCACCAGCAGGGTGATGATGCTGACCAGCGAGAACAGGCTCTGCGGCACGCTCTGGGATATGAGCTGACGGAGCGCGTCCACGTCGTTGGTGTAATAGCTCATTATGTCGCCGTGCGTGTGCGTGTCGAAGTAGCGCACGGGAAGAGTCTGCATTTTGTCGAACATGTCCTCGCGGACGTGTTTGAGGAAGCCCTGCGTGACGACCGCCATAAGACGGGTGTACACGAACGAACACAGTATGCCCGCGGCATAAATGCCCGCCATGATGCCCGCAATGGTGTAAAGCGTGTCCGCCACATAGTCGAAGCCGCCTGCTATGCCGGGCTGAATGACATCGTCGACGAGGATCTCCAGGAATACTGACGAGCTTATGCCCGCCACCGCCGTCACGGCAATGCAGACGATGACGAGAAGCAGCTCCCACTTGTAATAATGCGCCATGTAACGGAAGAGCCTGCCGAGGATCTTCATCGCGCTGCCTTTCTTTATCTCCATTCTTCTGCGCGCCATTATTCCTCACCTCCTTCTGCGGAGCCGCCGTCCTCCGCCGCGCCGGCGCCGGACTTGCGGATGTCGTTGAGTTCCGCCGCGCTCGCACCCATGCGGTTCTGCGAATAATACACTTCCTGATAGATCTTGTTGCCGGCGAGCAGCTGCTCGTGGGTGCCCGTGGCTACCACCTTGCCGCCGTCCATTATCACGATGAGGTCCGCGTCCTCGACCGAGGACACGCGCTGCGCGATGATGAACTTGGTCACATCGGGCAGTTCCTCGCGGAAAGCCTGTCTTATGAGCGCGTCCGTCTTGGTGTCCACCGCGGAGGTGGAGTCGTCAAGGATGAGGATCTTGGGTTTCTTGAGCAGCGCACGCGCTATGCACAGCCTCTGTTTCTGCCCGCCGGACACGTTGGTGCCGCCCTGCTCGATGTAGGTGTCGTAGCCGTCGGGGAAAGAGGACACGAACTCGTGCGCCTGCGCACGTTTACACGCCTCGACAAGCTCCTCGTCCGTGGCGTCGGGATTGCCCCAGCGCAGATTCTCCTTGATTGTGCCGGAGAAGAGCACGTTCTTCTGCAGCACGACGGACACCTGATTCCTCAGGCTTTCGAGATCGTAGTCGCGCACGTCTATGCCGCCGACCAGCACCTCGCCTTCCGACACGTCGTAAAGCCTCGGAATGAGGTTGACCAGCGACGTCTTGGAACTGCCCGTGCCGCCGAGTATGCCCACGGTCTGTCCGGGCTTTATCGTAAGGTTCACGTCCTGCAGGGCGAAGCGCTCCGCCTTTGCGGAATACTTGAAGCTGACGTCCCTGAACTCCACGCTGCCGTCCGGCACTTCGTAGACGGGGTTTTCGGGATTGGTGAGGGTGCTCTTTTCGCTCAGCACTTCCGCGACGCGCTCCGAGGACGACGTGGCGATGGATATCATGACCATGACCATGGAGAGCGTCATGAGCGCGGACATTATCTGCGCGCCGTATGCTATAAGGCTGGACAGCGAGGCTTCGTTAAGCTCCGCTCCGGAGGACTGCACGATAAGCTGGGAGCCGAAAATGCAGACGATGGAGATTGCCGTCCATATGGCAAACTGCATGAGCGGGCTGTTGAGCGCCATGATCATTTCGCCGCGCTGGAAGTCCGCGCGCACGTCCTGGGCCGTCTTGCCGAATTTCTTGATCTCGTAGTCCTCGCGGACGTAGGATTTGACGACGCGTATACCCTTGATGTTCTCCTGAATGGATTCGTTCATCGCGTCGTATTTCTTGAACACCTTCGCAAAAATGGGGTCCACCTTCCTGAAAATGAGGAACAGCCCCACTCCCAGCACGGGAACGAGCGCGAGGAAAACGAGCGCGATCTTCCAGTTGATCGTAAACGCCATGACGACGGATACCACCAGCATAATGGGGCTGCGCACCGCTATGCGGATGATCATCATGAACGCGTTCTGGATGTTGGTGACGTCCGTCGTCATACGCGTGACGAGGCTGGACGGCGAGAACTTGTCGATGTTGGCGAAAGAAAAGCCCTGAATGGACGCGTAAATGTCCGTGCGCAGGTTGCGCGAAAAGCCTGCCGACGCCTTTGCCGCGTATCTGCCGGCGAGCATGCCGAAAACCAGCGAAACGAGCGCCATGACGAGCAGTATCCCGCCCCAGAACAGAATGTTCTCGATGGAATTGTCCTGCTGGATCCTCTCCAGCATCGTGACCATGTAGAGGGGGATCAGACATTCCATCACGACCTCCACGGTCACGAGCACGGGAGCGAGGATCGTCTCCTTCTTGAACTCCCGGATGCTCTTGGTAAGTGTCTTTATAATGTTCAACATAATCTCTTCCTTAATACAATCCGCGCCGGAACGAAACACGGACTTGCGCAATCCGACACCGTGTTGTATGATAATTTGTAGTTATTTTAGCCACCGCGGCAGCACAAGTCAACAAATTTGACACGACAATCCGCTGCCGTTTGTCGGATTTTCAAGGAGCGGAAAATGAAGAAAAACATTGCGCGCGAGCACACCAGACAGGCACTTGTCGCCGCATTCTGGAAACTGTACGGCGAAAAGACCATCGAAAAGATAACCGTAGGCGCGGTCGCGGGGATCGCGGGCTACAACAGGAGCACGTTTTACGAATACTTCTCCGACGTGTACGACGTACTGCAGCAGGAAGAGGAAGCGCTTCTGCAGCGCATGCGTTTCGGCGCGCCCGACAAAGAAGGACTCCCCCTGGAAGAAGTCGTCGCCATGTTCGAGGAAAACGCAGACAGACTCTCCCTGCTGCTCAGCGAAAAAGGCGACTTTTCCTTCTTCTTCCGCATAAGGAGCCGCATGCGCGACGCCTTTTACGACCTCGCGCGCACGAACGGCACGGAGCCGGATTTCGAGCTGCAGATCGAGATAGAATACCACGTCGCCGGCACCACTTCCTCCCTGCTCTCGTGGCTGCGCACTCCCAACCGTCCCTCGGCCGAGACTTACCTCACCGCCCTGCGCAACGTCAACGAATACGACACCGAACGCCTGCTCTCCAAGCTGCGCAGACAACAATAACGGCAGTTCATGCGCGAATTTCGCACGATAAAATCTCCGTTTTGCAAAATGCAGGGCGGAGATTATTCCGCCGGACGCACAAAAAAACAGCGGCTGTATGCCGCTGTTTTTTGTGTTCGGAATACCGTCAGTTGACGCCCTGGGCGATCATGGCGTCGGCGACTTTCTTGAACCCGGCAAGGTTCGCGCCGGCGACGAGGTTGTAATCCATTCCGTAGGCTTCCAGCGCGTCCGTGATCTGCTTGTGGATGCCTTTCATGATGTGCTGAAGTTTTTCGTCCACTTCCTTTTCCGTCCACGCGAGGCGCTCGCTGTTCTGGCTCATTTCCAGACCGCTGACGGCGACGCCGCCCGCATTGACCGCCTTGGAGGGCGCGACGATGACTCCGTTCGCCTGCAGATATGCCAGGGCTTCGTTGGTGGTGGGCATGTTGGACACTTCGTTGAGATACTTCACTCCCGCCGCCACCATGGCTTTCGCATCCTCGATGCGGATCTCGTTCTGCATGGCGCAGGGCATGTATACGTCCGCGACGACGTTGCCCCACGGCTTCTTGCCGGGCACAAACTCGCAGCCGTACTTGTCGGCGTAATCCTTGACGACGTTTCTGCCGCTGGCGCGCATTTCGAGCATATAGTCTATCTTATCGCCCTTCACGCCGTCGGGATCGTAGACATAACCGTCGGGGCCGGAGAGCGTGACGACCTTGCCGCCGAGCTCCGTGATCTTGAGCGCGGCGCCCCATGCGACGTTGCCGAAACCGGAAAGGCAGAACGTCTTGCCTTCTATGCTCTCGCCGAGGTGCTCCAGCACTTCCTTGAAGAAATACGTCGCGCCGTATCCCGTGGCTTCGGGGCGGATGAGCGAGCCGCCGAAGGAGAGTCCCTTGCCGGTGAGCACGCCGTTTTCGTACGCGCCGCGGATCTTCTTGTACGCGCCGAAAAGATAGCCGATCTCTCTGCCGCCCACGCCCATATCGCCGGCGGGCACGTCCACATCGGGACCGATGTGGCGGTAAAGCTCGGTCATGAAGCTGTAGCAGAAGCGCATTATCTCGGCGTCGGACTTCCCTGCCGGATCGAAGTCGCTGCCGCCCTTGCCGCCGCCCATGGGCAGTCCGGTGAGCGAATTCTTGAACGTCTGCTCGAAGGCGAGGAACTTCATCACCGAAAGATTGACGTTGGGCTGGAAGCGCAGTCCGCCCTTGTACGGTCCGATGGCGTTGTTGAACTGCACCCTGAAACCGCGGTTGACGTGGTAGGCGCCCTTGTCGTCAAGCCACGGCACGCGGAATATTATCTGTCTGTCCGGCTCGACCAGTCTTTCCAGAATGCAGTTGCGGCGGAAAAGTTCCTCGTTTTTCTCCACGGCGGGAGCGAGAGAGCCGAGCACTTCGCGCACGGTCTGCATGAATTCCGGCTCGCCCGGATTTTTGCGCTCTGTCATTTCGATGACTTCGGAAATATACGACATAAAAGTCCCCCAAAAAATGATTCGAATCTGCGGACGTGCCGTCCGCGCTTCCTCTTTAGCTTACCACATCTGAAAAATAAGTCAAGAGTTAACTAATTTTTTCCGCTCAACTTTATTGTCGGGCGCGGTCGGAACGCGGGAAAAAGCGGAAAGAAAATTTATTTTTGTAGCCCATTACGTTTGCCCACGGGCGCGCAGATATGATAATATATGCGCATGAGATACGCCGCCGAGCAACAATACGCAGGGGGACGGACGCAAGTGTCCGCGGAAAGTTTCCGCGTGTTCTTCCGCGGCGGTTTACTGTAAGCAACGTAAAAAGCATGGCTCGCGCCGTGCTTTCGAATTTTACGGAGGTGTTATGAAAAAGCTCGAACAGATCTACGAAGGCAAAGCAAAGAAGGTGTATGCCACCGACGACCCCGATCTCGTCATCGTATCCTACAAGGACGACGCGACCGCATTCAACGGTCTTAAAAAAGGCACCATCGCCGGCAAGGGCGTCATCAACAACAAGATGAGCAACATGATGATGGCAATGCTCGAAAAGAAGGGCGTCCCCACCCATTTCGTCGAGGAGCTTTCCGACCGCGACACCCTCGTGAAGAAGGTGCAGATCGTCCCTCTCGAAGTCATCATCCGCAACGTCGCCGCGGGCAGCTTCTCCAAGCGTTACGGCGTGGAGGAAGGCACGGAGCTTGCGATCCCCACCATCGAGTTTTCGTATAAAAACGACGATCTCGGCGATCCTCTCATCAACGATTACCACGCGCTCGCGCTCCGTCTTGCGACAGAGGAAGAGATCGCGCGCATCAAGGAGCTTGCCTTCAAGATCAACGACGAGATGAAAGCCTTCTTCAAAGGCATAGGCATCGACCTCATCGACTTCAAACTGGAGTTCGGCAGATTCCACGGCGAGATCGTGCTCGCGGACGAGATCTCTCCCGACACCTGCCGCTTCTGGGACAGCAAGACGCACGAAAAGCTGGACAAGGACCGTTTCCGCCGCGATCTCGGCGGCGTCGAGGACGCATATCAAGAGATAATGAAACGCATCACGAGCGGCAACTGAACCGCCACGGAGAGATATGAACGGAATTTTACTCCCTCAAAAAGAATTCGGCGTGCATGAAGAGTGCGGCATTTTCGGCGTGATCTCGCCCGAAAAAGAGCCCCTCGCGCGCGAAGTGTATTACGGTTTGTTCGCACTGCAGCACAGAGGTCAGGAGAGCGCGGGCATCGCCGTCAACATGCCCGGAAGAAAGATCGCCTATTACAAGAACATGGGGCTGGTCAACGAGGTGTTCTCCGACGAGGAGCTGGAGCTGCTGCCCGACTCCGACATCGCCATCGGACACGTCAGATACTCCACCTGCGGTTCGAGCAACGTCGTCAACGCGCAGCCCGTCGTGTTCTACGGCAGATACGGCAGAATGGCGATAGCCCACAACGGCAACATCGTCAACGCCGCCACCATAAAGAACTGGCTCATCGACCGCGGACACATCTTCCAGTCCTCCGTGGACAGCGAAGTCGTCGCCGCGCTCATCAATTACTACACCACTTCCAGCGTGGAAAACGGCGTGCAGAAAGCGTGTCTGGACTTCCTCGGCGCGTTCGCCATCGTGTGCATGGCGGACAACAAGCTCATCGCCGTGCGCGACAAGTACGGGCTGAAGCCCCTCGTCATGGGCAGAAAAGGCAAGTCCGTCATCTTCGCCAGCGAGTCCTGCGCGCTGGACGCCGTGGACGCGGAGTTCGTAAGGGACGTCGAACCCGGCGAGATGATCATCGTCACCCCCGACGGCAGGATCAACTCGCACAAGTACGCCGTGCCCGACCCCAAACCCTGCGTGTTCGAGTACGTCTACCTCGCGCGCAGCGATTCGGTCATCGACAGCGTCAGCGTGTACGAAGCCCGTTACAACTGCGGAAAGGAACTTGCCAAGCTCTTCAAAATAGACGCGGACATCGTCGCCGGCGTGCCCGACAGCGCAACCGTGTGCGCGAGAGGTTACGCGGACGTGAGCGGACTCCCCATGGTGGACGCGCTCACCAAGAACCGCTACATCGGCAGGACCTTCATCCAGCCCAGCCAGTCCATGCGCGAAAGCTCGGTGAAGATCAAACTCAACGCCTTCCGCAGCAACATCAAGGGCAAACGCCTCATCCTCATCGACGACAGCATAGTGCGCGGCACGACTTCGCGCAAGATCATCAGCCTGCTCCGCGCAAGCGGCGCGACCGAAGTGCATATGCTCGTAGGCTCTCCACCCGTCAAATTCCCGTGCTATTTCGGCGTGGATATGGAAACGCGCGACCAACTCATCGGCGCATACAAGTCGGAAGAGGAGATATGCAAGGAAATCGGCGCGGACAGCCTGCATTACATTCCCCTCGACCTCATGGTGAAAAGCTGCGGCGGCGGCCCGTACTGCACGGCGTGCTTCGACGGCAACTACCCCATGGACATCAGCGAAAAGGAAGTCATCTCGATAGGCGACGCGCTGGAGTAATACCCCACAAAATTTCCTGCGGAAATTCGGCGGGGACCCCTGCGCGGAAGGAGCTTTGACGCAGTTACTCGCCGATCTGCCCCACCGAAAATACTTTCGGCAGGAACCCCGAATGAAAGTCCCACCGAAAATACTTTCGGCGGGGACCCCGAATGAAAGCCCCACCGAAAATACTTTCGGCGGGGACCCCGAATTAAAAACACACGCAAAAAGGTCGCAGGAAGGCGACCTTTTTGCATGTTTAAAATGCTTTCGCTACCAAACAATAAAACTTGTTGTCCCCCGTTTCTATGGGTTTATCATGCTTGTTCGAGAGTTTTAAGCTCCTTTTTGAGTGTTTTGTCGTCGGCGGTTATGTCTTTGCCGGCTTTCATGAGGTCGAGCAGCTGCGCGGCTCCTATCTCAGGCTTCTCCACCGCGATCTCGCCGAACTCGCCTATCGTGCCCACCTCGTGCTTGTCGGGCGCGGTGTCCGCCGTCTTGCGGTAGATGAAGAACTTCTGCCAGCAGAATTCGAGCACGCCGTTGATGAGCATGACCGTGCCTTCGGCAAGGATGCCGGCGAGATCCTCGCCGAGCGCGGCGATGAGCTCCTGCTTGACCGTGTAGACATACCATGTCTGGAAAGGATAGAACGGCACATAGAACAGGAAGGCGAGGATCATCGCTCTCGCGACGTTGCCCGCCGCCTTGAAGGTGAATTTGCGGTTGAGGGTGAAATTCCACAAAATGGACAACACCAGCGCGATCGTGGTGGCAAGGAAGGTGACGAGATCCATATCCTCGACAATGAAATGTATGGTTTGTCCGCTTGCCGGGATCACCGCCTGCAAAATGGTGAACGACACAAGCTGTATCACTCCCGCGCTTATGGTGCAGCAGGCATACTTGATTGCCTGCACGAGCGTCTTGCGTTTTGCTTTCTTCTGTTCTTTTTCGATCTCCGCGTCTATCTGCGCATAGGCAACGGCAGGATCGAAATACTCTTTGCTGCCCATAGATCCCTCCTTGCTGTACCGCGCGGGACGGAACGTATCCCGCCTCCGCAATAAAGCCATTATACTACAAGAAATCCGCGCCGAAAAGACCAAAAACAAAATAAATCCGCTCTTGAAACGGATATTTTGCCGCAGACTGCCGCGGCGTAATCCGCTCCGGCACGGCGGCGCGCGGTATACGGGCGCGGATATTAGGCAATGATATATCCGTGAAAACGAACGAAATTGCCGAAAAACTGCAAAACGAGTTCCACGGCACGGGCGACCTGCTCCTCCGCGAAGTGCCGGGGAGCGGAAGCTCCTGCCTGTTTTGTTATGTTGACAGTCTGACGGACAAACTCCTGCTGGAGCAGGACATCATCGCGCCCGTGTGCGCGTGCGCGCGCAAATTTAAGGATAAGCCGCAGGACGAGAACGGCATGCGCGGACTGCTGCTCTCGGCGACGTCTTTCTGTCAGGACGTGACGGTGCTCCCCTACCGGGACGCGGTGCGGAAGATAGCAGAAGGCGACGTGGCGTTTTTCGCGGAAGGATACGAGTGCTTCTTCATGTTCTCGCAGCGCAAGACGGAAAAGCGTTCCATCGCCGAGCCGCCCACCGCCACCGTGCTCAAAGGACCGAGGGAAGGCTTCATAGAAGAGATCAAGACCAACACCGCGCTCATTCGCCGGCGGATCAAATCCCCCGACCTCGTGTTCGAGAACATGAACATCGGCAGATATTCCTCCACTCCCGTAACGATTGCGTACGTGCACGGGATAGCCGACGCGGCGGTGGTGGAAAAGGTGCGCGCCAAACTGCGCGCGGTGGACATCGACGGCATTACGGACAGCGCATGCCTCGCCCCTTACCTTGAAGAGCGGAAAAACTCCTTTTTCAAACAGGTGGGCAACTCCGAAAAGCCCGACGTCGTCGCGGCGAAACTGCTGGAAGGCAGAGTCGCGGTCATAGTGGACGGCTCGCCGATAGTGCTCACTCTCCCCTTTCTGCTCATAGAGGACATGCAGGACGGCTACGACTATTACTCCAGCGACTGGCGCGCGGCGTTCGCCAGGATATTCCGTCTGCTCGGCGCGGCGCTCACGGTGCTGCTGCCCGCATGTTACGTCGCTCTGCAAAGCTACCACTTCCACCTGCTGCCCATAGAATTTCTCGTCACACTCACGGGCGCGACGACCACCATACCGTTTCCGCCCGCGGTGGAAATGCTGTTCGTCCTGCTGCTGTTCGAGATACTCAACGAAGCGTCCATGCGTATGCCGCGCTATCTCAGCGTGTCCCTCTCAATCGTGGGCGCGATAGTGCTGGGCGACACCGCCGTGAAAGCGGGGCTGATCTCCTCGCCGGCGGTGCTGGTCACGGCGCTGTCGTCTATCGGGATATTCTGCGTGCCGGATCAGGTGGGCTCGATGTCCATACTCCGACTCGTTTTCCTGCTTGCGAGCGCGGTGCTGGGACTGTTCGGCATAATCGCCGTGCTCGTGGTGACGCTGTGCTATCTTGCGACCGTACAAAATTACGGCGCGCCTTACTTCGCCCCTTACGCGCCGCGCATACGCTCCGACCTCAAGGACGGCGTGCTGAAAGCCTCCGTGCGCAACATGGACTCGCGCCCTCTGTCATTCCCCAACGGCAACCGCACCCGACAAAAACAGGGGGATAAGCAATGAAAAACGTCATTTCAACCTCGAATACCGCGCAAAACGCGCCTGCGGCGGCCGCCGCCGTACACTCCGCGAGCCCTTCGCCGGAAGTGAACACGCTGTACAATTCGCAGGCGGCGTGTCTGGTGTTCTCGTGCGGGATTGTTTTCAAGGTATCGTCGCTGCCGGGACTCGTCTACTCCGAAATGCGCTCGGACACGCTGTGGCTTTACCTGTTCATGATAGCGCTGGATCTGCTGTGTCTGGCGGCGACGTTCTTCTTCGCTTCGTGCGGCGCGGACGAAAAACTGTCGGCGCAAAACTCCCCCGTCTACCGCGCGCTCTCAGCAGCGACCTCGCTGTATCTCATGCTGAAAGGACTCGTGTACTTCGTCTACACCGTCGTCTTTCTCATGGTGGATCTGTTCGTCGGGGTGCCGCCGTATGTCGTGGTGTTCATCCTGACTCTTCCCGTAATATACCTCGGCTGCAAGGGGCTGCGCGGCATTTCACGCTGCGCCGAACTGCTCGCGCCCGTGCTTTTGTTCATACTGCTCGCCAATTTCGTGTTCCTGGAGACCGAACTCGACGCCGGCAGAAACCTGCCTCTGAAGGCAATGCCGACGGAGGAGTTTTTCTCGCGCGGACTGCTTTTCGGAATGTGGCTCGGTGACTGCTTCCCCATGCTTTTCGCCTCCGTGAAGAAGAAAAAGGCGCCTTTCCTCACGCTCGGCACGGGCATATCGTACTCGCTGGTGGCGGTGACCGCCATGCTTGCCGTGGCGATGTACGGCGACGCTCTGCCGTACGTCTACAATATGCTCATACGCCTTTCCGGCTTCAACAAGCTGTCGCTGGAGATAGGCAGACTGGAATGGGCGGCGATACTTGTCGTTATAGTGATGGCGATGCTCGCGCTTTCACTGCATATGTGGGGAGCGGCTGAAGGCTGCCGCCGCGCGACGGGATCTCCTCTCCCCGCGCGCCTGACCTTCGCCGCCGCGATAATCGTCGTCCCGCTTGCCGTCCCCACAATGCAGGATATAATCGAATTTTCCATGACCGGATTCGGATATGCCATGTTCGCGTTCTCTCTGTCGATTGCGGCGGCGTATTTCCTGGCGGCGCTGCGCGCAAGAAAGCGGTGGGCATCCCCTGCGGACGGAGAAGATTCTCGGACAACGCATGACGGTGCGCCGGGATGCGGCAAAACACACGCGGAAGAAAACACCGCCCCGTCAGCCCATGCAATCCACTCGTGCGGCGAAGGCGCCGAAGGAGGCATTCGTGAATAAGACGGCGCGCGCTTTCGGAGCAAGACTCCGCGACAGATTCTTCCGCACAAAGTGGCTGGTGATGCTGACGGTGATAATCGCGCTGGTGTTTTTCGGCAGGGTGACGGACATCAAATCCCTCACGCAGTCCGCATTGGTCATAGGGCTGGGCATAGAAAAGACGGGGGACTCGTTTGCGGTGTCCACGCTCTCGGTCGTCGTGTCCGGCAGCGCGGGCGGCGACAACGCGCAGAACTATATCGTCTATTCCGCCGAAGGCGCGACGATCTCCGAAGGGCTTGACGCCATAGCGCAGAAAATGGGGCTTCTGGTGTCGCTTTCGCACTGTAACGTGCTCGTTCTGTCACCGTCCGTGTTTTCGGTGGATCATGCGCAGCTGTTCGATCCGCTGATATCGTCCTACTCTCTGCCCGAACAGGCGGCGGTGACCGCCACGGAAGGCGCTCCGTCGGACGTGCTCGCGGCGCGGACGGGCACGACCGTGGCTTCCACGTATCTGGTGCAGGCGGCGCTGCTGCAGAACCTCGGCGGCGACGGTCTGACGCTGGTCACGGTGAAAGATTTCCTTGCGGACTCGCTTTCGCGGAGCGGAAGCGTCAATATCCCGCTCGTCGACGTGAAGGAATCCGAGCATCAGCCCGAAGGACAGCAGGAAGGATCGGGAAGCACGGCGGAGCTGGTCATGAACCGCAATCTGGTAGTAAACGGCGGCGACTGTTTCGTACTGGAAGAGGATCTCGCGCAGGCGGCTACCATGCTGGTGCGCAAAAAGGTGTTCGGCAGGCTGTCGCCCGTACTGCCCGGAGGCGAAGCCGTGGAATTCCGCGTGCTGGACGTTGCGCCGAAGCTCGCCGCGGAAGGCATGACGGTGCGGGCGGAGCTGGAAGTGTCTGTGTCCTTCCTCGAAGCGCAGAACTCGACCGAAAGCGGCAAGATAACGCCGTCCTCCGCCGTGGTGAAAGCCGCGGCGGAACAGGCTGCGAAAGACCTCGAAGAGCGCATCTACGCGTGCCACGCGCTGTCGCTCGCGCACGAAGCGGATTTTCTGCACCTGCAGAACGAAGTGTACAAGAAGGCGGGCTATACCCTGCCGGAGAACTGCCTTGACGGGATAAACTTCTCGTGTTCGGTCAAAGTCACCGTGAAAGAAGCCGGATAAGCACGTCCCGGCGCGGTCCGGAATATCCTGTATCGTACACGGAGGACGTTATGGACATCCTGCTCCCCTCTGAAGAAACCATGCGTGAAATGGCGCGCGAGTACGCGCGCACTCTGCCGCGCACCGACGCCCTTTCGCACGTTCTGTCCGCGGACGGCGCGGAGGAGAAAGCCGCATGCGCGGAGACCGCGCCGCTGCCGCGCGTTCTTTTACTGCTTTACTTTGCGTTCGCTTTGGGGTATAATTCCGGGTATGGAAATGCGCTTGCTGACGCCGACGGAAATATGGGAAGGATTCAATCCCGTCAAAGACGGGACGGAGACTTCGATCATTTCTTCCCGCGAAAAGGATAATCTCGTCACGACGGACGTGTTCTTCACGTCCGAAAAAACGGCGTCCGGCAGGGTGCGCGTGTATGCGCGCATCAGCTACGATTCGCGCTGGCGCGACGCGCGCCCGGCGCTCATCCTTCTCCCCTCGCATGACGAAAACAGGCGCTTCGACGACATCACCGTGTCCCTCGTGAAAGCGGGCTACGTCGTGTGCCTTTGCGATTATCTGGGCAGACAGAACGGCGACAATCCCCACACGACTTACCCCGACGAATACTCCTACGCGCAGGCGCCGGAATGCTTCTCCCACCTGTACTCTCTCACCACCACGGGGCGCGAAACGCCGTGGTTCCGATGGGCGAAAGCGGCGCGCCGCGCCATAACCATGATATCTGAGCTGCGGTACGTCGATTCGGAGAGGATAGGGATAATGGGCGTGGACCTGGGCGCGCAGATAGCGTGGCAGGCCGCCGGCATGGACGGCAGAGTGCGCGCTCTCGTCCCCATCAACGGCGGAGGTTACCTGTGGCGGCGCGGCACTCCGCGCTTCCCCGGCGGCGACCGCGAGCTACCGTCCGATGACGAGGAACGCGCCTATTCGGCGGGCGTCGGCGCGGAAACGTATGCCAAATTCGTGTCCTGCCCCACCTATTTCATCGTGTCATCCAACTCGTCCAACACCGACGTGGACCGCGCGGGCGACATTCTGTCCCTCGTCCCGGCGCAGTCCAAAGTGCTGCTCATCGTCCGAGGCTCGGCGTCGCAGATAAGCATGACCGCGTTCGACAGCCTCATCCTGTGGCTGCGCAAGAATTTCGCCCACGACAGCGCGCCGGTAAGGATGCCCGACATTTCTTTCCGCACCGAAGAGAACACTCTTTATCTGCACCTGAAATGCTCGTGTCCGCCGGCTACCGTGTCCGCCTACTATTCTTCGGGCGAACCGGTGTCCTTCGCGCGGACGTGGACGCCCCTTTCCGCTCCGCAGATCACGGGAGAGGACGAATACGTCTACCGCGTGCCGACTCCTTCGCCGGACGACCTGACCGTGGCTTTCGCGACGGTAAGCACTCCGGACGGAATGATGTTCAGCTCGCGCGTGGCGGGGATCATACCGGCGGACTCCGGCATCACCGCGGCGGCGGACAAGAACATCGCAAAATCGCGCGTGGTGTACTCCGGCAGCATGGGCACGGGGCTGTTTTGGGTGACGACGGACGACTTCTTCCTGGACGAAAGCGTCCTCTCCGCAAAAAAAGGTCCCTTCGGCATAACGGGAGCGGGTACGTCCAAGGGCACGCTGGTGCTCTGCCGCACCTCTTACGAGGACTTCTCCAGCAGCAAAAACGCGGTGCTGCAGATGGACATCTACAGCGCCGTGCCGAAAGAGATAACGTTCACATTCGTCGCCTACCCCGACCTGACGCACTACGAATGCCGCGTCCGTCTGACCGGCGGCGACTTCTGGCAGAAAGTCAGCATATGCGCCGCCGACTGCAAATGCGAAAGCGGAAAAACGCTGCAGAAGTTCGGCATATGCAAGCAGATGCTCGTCTCCGGCGCGGAGGACGTACTGTTCAACAATATCGTGTGGATCTGACGGATTTTCGCATATAGTTATGCTATGAACGAAACGGATTTCAAGACCGAAAACGGCGGACTGCCCGACGACTCCCTCCCGGGCGGAATGCAGCCCAGAAGAAAACGCGTGATAGCCGCGCTCGTCGCGCTGGCAGTCGTCGCGGTGCTCGCCGTCGCC
>DVJC01000005.1 GCA_018710835.1 Candidatus Limadaptatus stercoravium
GCAAGGCAGTGAAAAAGGGCGCGGAACGCGCCCTTTTGATTTGGTTTGTTGCGTTTGTGCGTGCGGTCAGAACGGCAGGTCGCCGTCCTCGCTGCCCTCTTCGAACACGTCGTCGAGGTCGTCCTCGAACTCGTCGTCCTGCTGCTCTCCGCTCTCCTGCGCGGCGTTGCCGGACGGCGCATCGTCGCGCCCGCCGGGAATGTCGCGTTCGTATCCCTCGTCGGAATACTCATCCTCGTATTCCTCGTCGGCAAACTCTTCCGCCGCGTCGTCGCCTTCGCCCGCGTCCTCCGCGTCGTCCGCGGCGTCGTCGGGATCGGGATCAAAGGGCGGCGCGTCTTCTTCCGCCGCTTCCTTGAAGGGCATGAGCCCTTTGTCCGTCTCGGGCTCTTCGTCCGCGAAGTCGGCGTCTTCGCCGTCGCTCTCCTTCTCTGCCGCGCGGTTGTATTCGGGGCGCGGCGCTTCCTTGGGGCCGGCGGGCTGTTCGCCGGGCACGCATTCGCGGAAGGTGGTCGTCTCGCCGTCCCACTGCATGTCAATGTCGCCTATCGCGCCGTTGCGGTTCTTCCTCACGATGAGTTGGACCAGATCCTCCGGGACTGCGGGGTTGAACTGACTCGCCTTGTGCAGGAACATTACCACGTCCGCATCCTGTTCGATTGCGCCGGATTCCCTGAGGTCGCTGAGCTTGGGCGTGTGGTCGGGGCGCTGCTCCACGCCTCGCGACATCTGCGAAAGGAGGAGTATCGGCACACCGAGCTCCTTGGCGTATATCTTCATACTCCTGGACATCTCGCTCACTTCCACCTGTCTGCTCTCGCCGGAGCGCCCCGTGCCGCCCGCGGTCATGAGCTGGAGATAGTCGATGATGACAAGATCCAGCCCGTTGTCACGCTTGAGCCTGCGGCACTTGGAGAGGATGTCGGAGGGCGAATTCATTGAATAGTCGTCTATGTAAAGGTTCGCCGCGAGCAAACGGCGGTAAGCGTCGTACAGCTTGCCCGTTCCCGCGGCGGAAAGGCCGCCCACGGCGTCCATGGAGGACAGCGAACAGCCGGACACGTTGGCAAGCATACGCTTGACCAGCAGCTGAGCCGGCATCTCCAGAGAGAATATCGCTACGGTCTTGTTGTGGTGCAGACACACGTTTGCCGCGATGTTGAGCGCGAAAGCGGTTTTACCCACCGAAGGACGCGCCGCGATGAGGATGAGCTCGCCCGGCTTGAGCCCGTGGAACATTCTGTCCATGGACGGGAAGTCCGTAAACACGGCGTCGTTGCTCACAACGCCCGCCTGGACGTCCTGGATGTCCTTCATCGCCGCGCCGAGCGCTTCGCCCGCATGCACGAGATCCTTCTCGCTGATGTCCTCGGAGATGGAATATATCTCCCTCTCCGCGTTCATGAGAGCATCCGTGCCGCTGACTGATTTGTATCCTTCCTTTGCGATGTTGTTGCCCGCGGCGATCACGCGGCGGATGAGCGAATCACGCTTCACTATATCGGCGTAGTGATCCGCTCCGGCTGCCGACGGAATGCTGTCCGCAAGCATGGTGAGATAGTCTATGCCGCCCGCCTCGTCGAGCTTGCCTTCCAGCATCAGCCTGTCGGCGACGGACACCGTGTCCACCACGGACGACGCGTCCAGGAGCGCGCGCATTGCGGCAAAGACGGACCTGTTGGCAGATACGTAAAAATCTTCCGCACGGAGCGTGGGAATGAGCTGATCCGCCGTGCGGTTGTCAATGAGAATGGAGCCGAGCAAAGCCTGCTCCGCGTCCGTATTGTGCGGCATTACGCGATAGATTTCTTTCGGTTTTTCCGGCATTTCAGCCTCCTTGCCGCGGCATATCCTGCCGCCGCTCCGGCGAGCAACACGGCTGCCGAGCCGAACAGCACGGCATACCAGTTCTCGTAGTTTGCATTCACGCTCACGGCTTCGAACTCCGCCGTTCCGCCGTCAGGCGACACCGGCATGATGTGCAGCCATGTGCCGCCGTTTTGCGTTTTTTCGCCGTTGGACGTGATCTTTTCGTACATTGTAGCATACACGAAAATTATTTTCAAGTTATCTTCCGTCACGCCGAGTTCTTCCGGGGCGGCGGCGAGAGCCGCGTCAAATGCGGCGCGGGCGGAAA
This sequence comes from Candidatus Limadaptatus stercoravium, assembly GCA_018710835.1. GTDB lineage: Bacteria > Bacillota > Clostridia > Christensenellales > CAG-917 > Limadaptatus > Limadaptatus stercoravium. The sequence goes on from DVJC01000005.1 coordinate 2,138, forward strand.
AGCCCACCGTATAGTGCGAACTGTAATAAAATTCTCCCTCGTCCACGGTGTAACTTCTTCTCGTGCACGGGACTTCGGCGTAACACTCTGCAGTGTCGGCGGAGGTGTATAAAGCCGTCACCGTGCCGTCGTCGTTAGCCGCCCATGCGTAAAGACGGACGCAGCTCTCCCCTTCGGCAAAAGCCGCGTCGGGCGCGCGGAAAAACACCGCGGACGCGCAGCATAACACAACTGCCGCCGCCAGCGCAACGGCGCATAGCCGCCTTACAGCCGCGCCTCTCCCGGTCATCTCTTCCCGGCGCGCGACGCTTCGAAGTCCTTTTCGAGCGCGTCGAGCGTATCCGAAAATTCGCGCATGGCGCGCTCGTAAGGCGCGTCCGTTTCGAGATCGACTTCCGCAAGACGGAGAATGTCAAGCGGAGGCATGCTGCCGCCGGCGGAGAGGAAACTCTTGTACTTTTCAAAGTACTCCGCACCGCGTGAAAGCAGTTTCTCCGCAATGGTGACCGCCGCGGTAAGCCCCGTGGCGTATTTGTAGACATAGAACGACGAGTAGAAATGCGGTATGCGCGCCCACTCGTAACGTATCTCGTCGTTGTGCTTCACCGCTCTGCCGTAATACTTCTTGTTGAGGGCGTAATAGCACTCCGAGAGCGCGTCCGCGGTCACAGGCTCTCCCCTCTCGACCATGGCGTGCGCCTCCGCCTCGAACTCCGCGAACATCGTCTGGCGGAAAAGCGTGGTGCGGAACATATCCAGGTAGTAGCTGAGCAGGTAAGTCCTGACCTTGCCCTCCGCGGCGGAGAGCAGATATTTCAGCAGCAGCACCTCGTTGACGGTGGAAGCGATCTCCGCGACGAAGATCTCGTACCCCGCCTTTTCCTCGGGTTGGTTTTCGTTGGAATAATATGAGTGTATGGCATGTCCCAGCTCGTGCGCTATGGTGAACACGTCGTGTGAGGTTTCGGTGTAATTGAGAAGTACGAAAGGATGCACTCCGTAGCACCCCCAGCTGTACGCTCCGCTGCGCTTGCCGCGGTTCTCGTACACGTCGATCCAGCCGTCCGTGAACGCGGAGGCGAGGATGTCCGAATATTCACTACCCATGACTTTAAGCGCCGATTTGACCGTTTCAACCGCCTTTTCGTACGGCATGGCGAGTTTTGCCTCGTCCACGAGCGGGACGTGCAGATCGTACATGTTCAGAGTCTTTACGCCCAGCATCCTGCGCCGCAGAGCGATATAGCGGTGCATGGTTCCCGTCCCCCTGCCTACGGCTTCGAGGAGCTTTTTATAGCAGGCGGAAGGGACGTTCTCCGCAAACATACTGCGGTCCATACACGAGGAAAAACCGCGCACTTTGGCAAAGAACCAGTCCTTCTTGACGTTGCCGGCATAGTTGGC
>DVJC01000018.1 GCA_018710835.1 Candidatus Limadaptatus stercoravium
CGGAGAAGGCAAAAGCCTTCATTCAGGCGATCAAGGACCTCAACGCCTCTATGGATATCCCCACCAGGATAGAAGGCAAGTGGACGATCAAGGAAGAGGACATCCCCACCATGGTGGAGCGCGCGCTCAGCGAAGCGAACCCTCTCTATCCCGTTCCCGTCATCTGGGGCAAGGAAGAGATGACCGCAATGTATCACAAAATAATGTGACGTATAAGGCGGTTGTCACATGAACAGGCAAGAAGCGCGGGAGGTTTTCTCCCGCGCTTTTGATGCTTTTGGCACTATGTAACAGGGAAGGGGGCAATACTCCCGCGTCAGAGGATGAAAATAAAACAATCCCCGCGTCAATGACGCGGGGATGAAACAATATTACGCTATAAAACGGGTTTTAACGGTACACTTTGAGTACGTTATGTACCACTTTGCAGTCGAGCACCTTGTCGTCGATGACTTCGCCGTCGAGCTCGATCTTGCCGTCATCCAGCACTTCGATGCGCACTTCCTTGCCGGAATAGGACTCCGTGTAATCTTTTTTGATGTGTTTGCCGGTGAGGAAGCCGGGCAGTTCGATCGGTATGCGGCTCTTTTTCATCTCGTTGACGATGACCACGGAGAGCAGTCCGTCGTCCACCTTCGCTTCGGGACATATGGGCATGCCGCCGCCTATGCAGGTGCCGTTGCCGACGCCTATCATAAAGACGCTCTTGTCCATGGTTCTGCCGTCGATGGTGATGCGCAGCTTGTGCCATTTGACGTGGGCGAGGGTGTCGAAGAGGGAAGCGTAGTACTTCACTTTGCCGCGGAACGCCTTCATTTCGGCGTAGCGGAGGAGTACGTCCACGTCCATGCCCGCGCCGGCGACGTTGAGGCATCTGCGGCTGCCGACGTCGATGTAGTCGATGTAGCCGACGTTGCCTCTCAGGATGAGTTCTATCGCGTCCCTGACCTTGCGCGGATGCCCGGAGGCGCGGATGAAGTCGTTGCCCGTGCCGCACGCGACGATGCCCAGGGTGACGTTGTTGAAATCCGTTATGCCGTTGAGCACTTCGTTGAAGGATCCGTCGCCGCCCATGACTATGATCTTCGCGTCGGGCTTTGAGGAAAGCTCTCTTGCAAGTTCGGTGGCGTGGCCTGCGTACTCGGTGTTGTGCACGGTGTATTCCGCCCCGTGTTCGCGGAGAATCTTTTCGGCAAGTTTCAGCGCTTTAAGGCTCTTGCCTTTGCCGCCCTTTGGATTGATGATGATGTCGAACACTGACAAATCCTCCCGATTGTACGGATTTGACAACATTTTAGTACATACGCCGAACTCTGTCAAGCGCCGTAAACTTTGTCGTGGGCGTTAAACCGGAGATAAAATGCGTTAATTTCCGCACAAAACCGAAACTTTTGTTGATTTTATTCGGCGGAAATGGTAATATAATTCCGCTGTTTATATATCTTGGGCGTGCGCGCACGGCGCATTTCCGGTATGCCGGAGGGGAGATTGTGAAAGTTCTGTTCAAAAACGGTTTTGTCGTCGACGGCACCGGCAAGCCGGGTTTCAAGGGCGACGCACTGGTTGACGGCGAGCGTATCGCGGCGGTCGGCGCCCTGAACGACGTGCAGGCGGACGAAACGGTGGATTGCACCGGACTGACCGTCGCGCCCGGATTCATCGACGCGCACTCCCACAACGATTTCTTTTACGATTACGACGACGCGGAAAAATATTACAAACCTTTCGTGCGGCAGGGCATCACCACGCAGGTCACGGGCAACTGCGGCTTTTCTCCTTTCGGAGTGGCGGCGGACAGCAAGTTCAAGGACAAGGTGGGCGGCGGACTTTTCCATGCGAAGAAGCCCGGTTCTTTCGGCGAATTCGTCGAAAGAGCGGAAGGGAAACTTTTCGTCAACATGGTGCCTCTCGTCGGGCACGGCACTACGAGGATAAGCATATCCGGTTACGATCCCGCGCCGCTCACGGCGGCTGAGATCGCGAAGGAGATGAAGCTCGTGGACGAGGCGATGGAGAACGGCGCGTTCGGCGGATCGTTCGGCTTCATGTACGAGCCGGGCATTTACGCCAAGCGCGACGAGCTGGTCGAGTTTGCGAAGCGCATAGCGAAATACGACGGCATCCTCACGGTGCATCCGCGCGCGTGCAGCAAGGTGGCTCTCGGCTATCCGCTCATTTCCAAGCCGCACATCGAACTCGCGCTCGACGAGGTGGTGGAGATCATGAAGGCGAGCGGAGTGAGGACGGAATACTCCCACCTCATCTTCGTGGGCGAAACCTCGTGGAAGAGCATGGAGCCGATGCTTGCCAAGTTCCACAAACTCAACGGGGAAGGGTGCCGCATCGCGTACGACAACTATTCTTTCACTTACGGCGCTTCGGTCATCACGGTGGTGCTTCCCCCGTGGTATATGGCACTCCCGAAAGAGGAGAGGAAGAAGCCTTTCAACATGTTCAAGCTCAAGCTCATGACCAACGTCACCAAGAAGCTGCTGGGCATAGACTTCTGCGATTTCATCGTGGCGTACATCTCGGCGGATCCGGCGCACAAGAAATACGAGGGCAAGACGGTGTCCGAGTGCGCGAGGGAGGAGGGGCTCTCCGACTTCGACATGTACATCAAACTTGTGGATCTCAGCAACGGACAGGGCAGGCTGTACCTCGGCAAGTATTACAACGACGAGATCATCAACCGCCTCATGACGGACGACCTCTCCGTGTTCATGACGGACGCGTGGGTGGAGGCGGCAGGCACGCAGAACGGCGCGGCGTATCAGGGCTTCCCGTACTTCCTGAAGCGCGCGAAGGACAACAATATTCCGCTAGAGAGCGTCATACACAAGATGACGGGCAAGACTGCGGACAGGTTCGGCATAAAGGATCGCGGCGTGCTGAAAGAGGGAGGTTACGCGGACGTGACGGTGTTCGATTACGATGGCATCAAGGTGGATCCCTCCGTGCCGGATTTCACGCCCGGCGGCATAAAGCACGTGTACGTCAACGGCACCGCGGCTGTGAAGGACGGCGTGTACGTCACCCAGCACGCCGGCAGGATCGTGCTCAGAAAGTAAGAGGCAACAATTTTTGTACCCGCGCGTGCGGCGCGCGATACATGCGGCATCAAAATCCTTAAAGGGAGAGATATATGAAAGAAAAAGTGGCAAAGTTTTTCTCGACGGTAAAGTCCATGTGGGACAAGCCGCTCGAGGGAAGGTACCTCAACATCAAAGAGCTTCTGTCCTTCGGGGTGTACGCGCTGGGCAACAGCTGGATCTACAACACGATCATGCTGGTCGTCACCATCACGCAGATCCCGCAGTACTACCAGATAGGCTCCATTCACGGCTACCTCATCTGGATCGCCGGCTCGCTCATCAACATGCTCCTGCTGCCCGTCATCGGACAGTCCATGGAGAAGAAAGTGACAAGGTTCGGCAAGTACAAGCCGTACATACTTTTCACACTTCCGCTGCTTGCACTCTTCACGATGCTTTCGATGTGGGTGCCGCAGTATGAGGTGGAAACGGAAAGGATCATCTTCGCCTACTGCACCTGCGTGCCCGTCATCGCGGTTTCCACCTTTGCCAACAACATGTATCAGACCATGCCCAGCGTCATTACGCCCAACAACCAGGAGCGTACGGACATCATGACGCCCATCGGTCTGGTGGTCGGCTTCGCGCCCACCATCATGAACGTCATCGTAGGACCTATCCAAAGCGCGTTCATAGCCAGAGGAGAGGAGTACATGGCGTTCAGAGTCATCGGCGCCATCGCCGTCGTGATCGGCGTGCTGTGCGTGCTCTTCATCGTCAAGGTCAAGGAGCGCGTCTATCAGCTCAACGATCAGAACCGCGAGCTGCTCGAAGCGCAGGCCGAGGGCAAGACTGCGGAGGACGCGGCGGAAGAGAAGTTCATCGCCGAGGAGGACGCCGCCGAGGCCGCCGCCGAGGCCGCCTTCGCGGAGGCGGACGCGGCGCAGGAAGAGCTCACCGGCGGCAAAGTCAAGGTCTTTATCTCGCGCATTAAGGCGAACGCCGCCAAGAGAAAAGCGGCAAAAGCTGCGGAAAAGGCGTCTCCCGACTATCTCTCCTTTGCGGACAGCATGAAGATGCTGGCGAAAAACAAACCCCTTTGGATCCTCTTCGCCGCTATGGTCATAGGCTCGCTCAGAGAGTTCTGGGTGCAGTTCTA
>DVJC01000019.1 GCA_018710835.1 Candidatus Limadaptatus stercoravium
TCCGATACGAAAAGATGCTCTCGAAAACCTTGTTCTGGACAGCGTGATACAGGCGATGCAAGATGAAAAGACGATAAGCGTACTCGTAAAAGGTCTTATGCAAATACAGGAAAAACTCAACGAAGAACGAACGACGCTGAAACTGCTCGAAAAGGAAAAGAAGCAAACGCAAACGGCTTTGGATAACATCGTAAAAGCCATAGAGCGAGGCATAATATCCGACTCGACGAATAAGCGATTGCATGAACTCGAAACGCAAATAAAAGACCTGGACGAAAGAATAGCCGTAGAACAGAATAAAGTTGCTTTTACCCTTACCGAGGACGATATACGGCGATATTACTTGTCAGCATTAAAACAGGAACCGCAATTACTGATAAATTGCTTGGTAAAGGAAATAACGCTTTACGACGACAAAATGATAATTACCTATAATACTCCGCTAAACGAAGGCTCCGATGAAAATTGGGACTTTTGTTTTTATAAAACCGACTCTTCCCTTCCGTACACCATTCCTCAAAACAGTCAAACGGTATACTCCCCCATAACGGTCTGCTTGTATATTTGACTTATATGCTGATGACACCCTATCAATTAATGTGTGATTGTGTCAAGCTGGTGAAGCACATGTTTAAATTATTGCAAGTAGTGTATATTTCTCCGATTCGTCACCCGCTCTAGCTATCGCGATATTCTTATCCACAATAATACTGATTTCACTTCCGAAATCAAATACTGACTCATCAAAATCTTCATCAAAACATCCCGCAATCATTTCATTTGTCTTGCATTTAAATTTAAATGTTTTATTGTCTATGTTTATTTCAGACCATGTTCCTGTTAACGTTAGTTGTTCTGTTTCGCTTCCTGTAATATGACTCAAATATTGATATTTTTTAAGTATGTCTGTTCTTTGCAGATGATTACTATAAAACTTATGCGACGGCGTAGCTGCTTGCAATTCAACTTCAAATCCCAATGACAACAAAGTTTTGTAATACTTTTTAAGAGCTACAAGAGCATCCTTGTGCCGAACATAAAAATCTTCGTCTGCCGTATCGCCCAATGATAACAAGGTAAAATATGTTCCAATATGTTTGCAAAACTCAGACTCTTCTTCCCCTATTAATGCAAAATCAGTTCCCTCAATTTGAACTCCAAACGAAGCCGCATATGTTTTCATTAAAGGAATTTTGCACGACTCTTTAATTCTCTTTTTGATTTGTGACGTGCAATTTTCGACAGGAAGTGCTCTTATAGCATCCTTTGCTATTCCGTCAAATATTCTCTGAAATCCTTCACTTTCTCTTACGAACTCTCTAGTATAAATGAATTGTCTGTGTTCGCCATTCTTTTCAAGTGATTTTTGAATAATAGGCACATTAAATTCTGAAGCTTGGTAAACAAGTTCATTTTTTAGATAGCTGCCATTGCATTCTAACATTTCAGTTTCTTCTGGCAGATCTAATTCATTCAAATTAGCATTATCTATTTCGTATAATAATGCGCCACTTTTATTAAACTCTACAGCAAAAATTCCGCCCATTTCTGATTTGGTAAAAACATGTCTAATTGGACATCTATTTTCAACAAAAGCCTTATATCTTGCTATTGATACGGGAGCAACGATGTACCTTGAGGATGATAAATCCTCCTTCTCCAAAATAGCTATGAAGCGATACCCAAGAAGATTTCTTAGCGAAAAGAGACATGGCTCATCATAATATAAGAAAATCTCATCATAATACAGCTTCCCATATTTGGAACTATTTACAAACAGATTTTCAGTCATCGTTTCCACCATCATGCAAGGAAGTAAAATATGTTTCTGGCATTGCCCCTTCAAAGAGCCACCATGTTATGTGGGATGATAAACTTTGGTTTGGTGTATGTCTTATAACGCCATCCATCACACAAGTTGTTCCATAAGCAATGCCATTATATTTTTTTTTCATTGCCACTACTTTTTTCAGTAGCTTTTCAGCATCTTTTTTATTTCCTAGAACTGAAACGCCATAATATTTGTCATTGTGAAGCAGTTCTGTCTTTATTGTACCTCTTTTTTTATCAATTTCGTATTGTGATAAAAAATCATCATTCAATACAGCGTCGGGTAATCTAGTTAATCTATAAACTGGCACTTCACAGTAATGGGCGCCACAAGGATACCAAAATTCTGGCGGTATATCTGAACACTTAGGAGTTTTTCTATCGCAATCCATAATATGTCACACAAAAATAGCCATCGTCATTTTTTTGTTATCATAACATAAAAGAAAACACTTTTCAAGTACTCCCATTTAATAAATTAAATACTATTTTTACACTTTTGGATATGTTATAGTGCAACAATATATTGCTATCTTTTTTACTTAGTTTTATTATCTCAGATTTACAAATTAATATATGGATAAAAAACGCAACCAAAATCGGGTTCGATTTTGATTGCGTATGGTGGGGACAACAGGACTCGAACCTGTGACCTCTTGTATGTGAAACAAGCGCTCTAACCGACTGGGCTATGCCCCCGTATGAGGGGAGAAACTCCCCTGTGTGTTTAGTTCTTGTAAGCTCTCTTGCGAGCGGCTTCCGCCTTCTTCTTGCGTTTGACGCTGGGCTTCTCGTAGGCTTCTCTCTTGCGGAGGTCACCGATGATGCCGTCGCGCGCGCACTTTCTCTTGAAGCGGCGGATCGCATTGTCCAAACTTTCGTTTTCACCGACTCTGACAGTTGACATCTTCTTCACCTCCTTTTTGTGCAAGTGATAATAATTATACACGGCGGCGCGGATTTGTCAACAAAATAGCACCGCTTGCGGGCCGGCAAATTAAAAATTTCGCTCAAGCCATTTTATCCGCGAGCTGACCGCCGCCCAGAATGTGTATATGCAGGTGCTCGACGGACTGGCACGCGTCCTTGCCCTTGTTGGAAACGAGGCGGAAACCGCCCGAAAGCCCCAGCTCGTCCGTCATTGAGGAGAGCTTCTTCAGGCAGCGCGCGAGCGTCGCGGCCTGAGTGTCGGACATCTCGATAATGTTGGCGTAATGCTCTTTCGGGAGCAGCAGCAGATGTATCGGCGCCTGCGGCGCGATGTCCTTGACGATGACCATATCCTCGTCCTCGTAAAGTTTCACCGAAGGGATATCCCCCGCTATGATCTTGCAAAACACGCAATCGTTCATAATTTCTCCTTTTGCGCGGGCGCACGCCCGACGATTCGGTTGGATTATTTTCTCCGATTATACCACTGCCCCGCGCTGCGCGCAAGCGAGGGCGTATCATTCCGTTAGGCTATACGGCGATCTCGTTATAACGCGGCGGAGCGTCTCTTTTGTAGCGCGCGGATCGTAAGTCGTTATAGATGTAAGCGCTATGCCTTGTCAGGCTCTCGCTATATTGCCGAAGAGCACCGCAGGCGCGCTCCGTCACACCCTAACGCCGTCGCCGAAGAGAGCCGTGGGCACCACGTCGGCGATCGCATTGCGTTCCCCCTGCATGGAATAAACCTTGACGTAATTCGGAGCGTGTCCGCACCACAGCCCGTCCTCTTTTGTTTCAAACAGCACTTCAACGCTCTTTCCGAGCTGTTTAAGTCGGTATTCGGTCGAAAGCTCATGCTTCAGCGCCGTCATGGCGCGTTGGCGTTCGGCGACTGCGGCGGAGGGAAGCACGGGAAGTTTGCCCGCCACCGTCCCCTTACGCGAGGAATACGGAAAGACGTGCATATCCGCAAATCCCACCTTTTTGCAAAAAGCAAGAGAGTTGCCGAAAGCCTCGTCACTCTCCGTCGGATAGCCCACTATAATGTCCGTCGTGACCGCGGCCTCGGGAAAATATTGTCTGATGAGTGCCACCTTATCGTAATACTCTTCGGCGGTGTAGCGTCTGTTCATGTTGCGGAGCACGGCGTCGTCGCCGCTTTGCAGCGACAAATGGAAATGGGGACAGAATCTCTTCATGCCTTTCGCCGCTTCGAGAAATCTCTCGTCTATCACCCCGACTTCGAGGGAGCCTAACCGGACGCGGATATCGCAGCTTTGCAGCGCGGTGAGAAGGTCCGCAAGCGAAGTGCCGATGTCCTTGCCGTACGCGGAAAGGTTGATGCCCGTGAGCACGACTTCGCGGCTGGCGGTTTCGGCAGTCTCGATCTCGCGCAGAATGCCGCTCATGCTCCGCGACCTGCTCCGCCCTCTGAGATAAGGCACGATGCAATAGGAACAGAAGTTGTTGCAGCCATCCTGTATCTTGACGTAATGCCGCGTGCGCATGGTGAGCGTACCGCGGAACTCCTCGTACTTTTCCGCTGTATCGAAATCGGAAGTGACGATCTTGTCGAAAAAGCCGTCGTCGCTTCCGCCGTACTTTCTGACGAGTTCCTCCGCGAGGGCGAGTTTTCCCTTCGTGCCGGAGATGAACTTCACTCCGTCGCGGGCGAACTGGCTGAAATTGTTCTGCGAAGCGCAGCCGCAGACGTAGATCTCCGCATCGGGATTTATCCTGAGAATGCGCGTGACCGCCTGACGGGATTTGCGCTCCGCCTCCGCGGTGACGGCGCAGGTGTTGATCACGTAAACGTCCGCGCGATCCTGCGCGTCGCAAACGCGCAGTCCGCCGTAGTCGAGCACGGCGCGCATCGCGTCCGCGTCGTACTGATTGACTTTGCAGCCGAGAGTAAGGAATGCGACGGAAGGTCTTTCAGTCATAATCAAGCTCCCCCGCGGCGTCAAGCACGAGCGCCGCACCGACAATGCCCGCGGTCTCCGCGCGCAAAATCCTTCTGCCGAGAGTGATCGCTTTTGCGCCGCAGGCGACCGCTCTTTCGGCCTCGTCGGGACGGAAACCGCCCTCGCTGCCCACGACGAGAGCGAGTGAGGTACCGCGTATTTCGGTATTCTTCAGCGAATGAAGTCTGTCGCCTTCATAGGCAAACAATACCGTATCGAATTTGCCGAACTCTGCCGTCACTTCGTCGAAAGTCACAGGCTCTTCCACGCGGCTGAGCCACACCGAACCGCACTGTTTCGCCGCCTCGAGGGCGATCTTGTTGGCGCGCTCAGCGTTGAACTTCTTCTCCGCGGTGTATGCGGACACGAAAGGAACGATCTTGTCCACTCCGAGTTCCACCGCTTTCTGAACAACAAAATCGAGTTTGGAATTTTTAAGCAGCCCCGTAAACAGCGTAAGGGACACCTTTTTCCTGTCGGCGTCGCGCACCTCGTCCTGCGAGAGCAAGGCGTAACCGCTGCCGATTTCCTTCACCGTACACAGCCTTTCCTTTCCGTCGTCGGCGCACACGACCGCCTTGTATCCCGGCTTCATGCGCAGGACGCGCGTCATATGTACGAACTCGCCGCCGGTCACGGTGACCGTATCGCCGCGCACGTCCTCCGGAGTCACGAAAAAACGCCTGAGTTCCATATCACTTCACCAAACGGAGCGCGCACCAGTCGCCGTCCGCCCTCTCTTCCGCGACGGTGAATCCCTCCGCCGCAAACGCGTCCTTCACCTCGTCGAGCCGCTCCGAGATGATGCCGGAAGCGACTATCTCTCCGCCCTCGTTGAGATGCTTGCCGACGGACGGCGCAAGCCGTTCCAGGATGTCGGCGGTGAGATTTGCAAAAACGAGATCCGCCTTTTCGTCGCCCTCGATGAGATCCGCCTTCTCTATCCTGCACTCGGCTCCGTTGAGCGCGGCGTTGGCGCGCGCCGCGTCCACCGCCTGAGCGTCGATGTCGCACATGTACACAGACTTCGCGCCGGTGACCGCCGCGGCTATACCCAGTATGCCGCTGCCGCAGCCCACGTCTATGACGCTCCTGCCCGCCGCATTCATCATATCCAGACACATTCGCGTTGTCGCGTGCTCCCCCGTGCCGAACGCCATGCCGGGATCCAGCTTCATCACCTTTTCGCCTTCCGCCGGCGCATATTTTATCCATGTCGGCACGACTGTCACCGCGGAAGTGACGATCGGCTTGTAATACTTCTTCCACTCGTTAGCCCAGTCCTCCTCGTCGATAAGACGGCAGGATATCTCGCCATATCTCACGCCGTTGCGTTTCATTGCGGCAAGGTTTGCTTCCAGAGCGGACAAAAATTCCGCGTCCGTCTCCGCGACCGTCGCCGACACCTTGACTTCGCTGCCTCCGCGCAGCACGGACTCGTCGGCATAGTCCCATATGACGTCGCTCTTCAGCAGATCGGCAAAGTCGCTGCGGTCGAGGATATCCGCACCCTCCGCGCCCGCGTCGAACATGGCGCTCGCAACGAGATCCGCATTTTCGTGATCGGTGATTACGGTGATGAGTTTATATTTCATTTCACAAAAAACACGGTTCATCGGTGTATCTCAACCGATAAACCGCCGTTTCATAATTTTTCTCTGTACTCTTTCCTCTTCGGGAACTGTTTGGTCTCAAACGCCGCGTCCAGCCTGCGCAGCAGATCTTTCTGCTCGCGCGAGAGGCTCTTGGGCACCTCGACGACTATCTTGACATAGAGGTCGCCGCTGTCTGCGCCGCGCAGTTTCTTCACGCCGCAGTTCTTGAGCTTGAACACAGTGCCGGACTGCGTCCCCTCCGGGACTTTCAGGTCCTGCACGCCTTTCAGCGTAGGTACGGAGAGCGTGCAGCCGAGCGCCGCTTCGGATATGGTGACGGGTATCTCCAACTGGAGATCGCTTCCGACGCGTCTGAACAGTTTGTGCGGCTTTACCGCTATCTCCACGACCAGCGAGCCGCGCTCGCCGCCGTTTCTGCCGCCGTTGCCTTCGCCCGCGTATGTGATGGTCTGCCCGTTGTCTATGCCGGCCGGCACGTTGACGGTGATCTCGCGCATGCGTTCCACTCTGCCCTTGCCGCCGCAGCTTTTGCACGTTTCGGTGATTATCTTACCCGTCCCGCGGCACGCGGGGCACACTCCGGTGCTGCTGAACTGCCCGAAAGGCGTGCGCTGCACCTGCGTGACGCGTCCCGTACCGCCGCACGAGGTGCAGGTCTTGAACGCCTTGCCGTCCTTCGCGCCCGTACCGCCGCAAGCCGTACAGTTCTCGACGCGTTTGACGCTGATCTTCTTCTGAACGCCGAACGCCGCTTCCTCGAAAGTGAGCGTCAGCCCGACGCGGATGTCCGAGCCTCTTTGGGGCGCGTTCGCGCGCGATTGCTGGGACGAGCGTCCGCTTCCGCCGAAACCGCTGAATATGGAAGAGAATATGTCGTCCATATCGAAGCTGAACCCCTGTCCGCCGTGCGCGCCGCCGAATCCGCCGAAACCTCCGAAGCCGCTGCCGAATCCGCCCGCGCCGCCGCCCGCGGGACCGTTCTCGGAGCCGTAAGCGTCGTATGCGGCCCTCTTCTGCGGATCGGAAAGCACGTCGTAGGCGTGGTTGATCTCCTTAAACTTCGCCTCGGCGTCCTTCTTTTCCGCCTCGCTCGCGCCGGCGTACATGTCGGGGTGGTATTTCTTGGCGAGTTTGCGGTATGCCGATTTCAGCTCGTCCGCGCCCGCCTTCTTATCCACTCCCAATATCTCGTAATAATCTTTATCTGCCATATATTCCCTTCCGCAACCATGCGGTCAGTACGTTCCCTTGCCGTACGCGGCGGACTTCCGCCCTGCCGCGCCGAAACGCGACACCGTGTATCGCGTTCCTTTACTTTTACGCACGCGCGTTTGCCGGCGTGCCGTCAGGGACTGAATTCCGACGCAGGGCGCGATTGCGCCCTGCCGTCGTCTGTTGTCGGTCAGTCTTCCCAGCCTCCTTCGGGAGGAGTCATGTTGTCGCCGTCGTTCACGACGCCGTCGCTTGCCGCGCCGCCCTGCGTCGCACCGGGATCGAACCCCGCCTGCTTCGCCGCTTCCGCAGCGGCTTCGGGATTCTCCTGATAGAACTTGGTGAAGATGGGATCTGTCACCTTGCTGAGTTTCGCAACGATGTTCTTGACCTCCTCGTCGCTCTCCGCCTTTTCGAGCGCCTCGCGCGCTTCCTTGACGGCGTCGTTAAGCGAGGTCTTGTCGCCGTCGGCGATCTTGTCGGAGTTGTCGCTCTCGAACTTCTCGATGACGAAGATGAACTGCTCCGCGTTGTTCTTCGCCTCGACGAGATTCTTCCTCTTCTCGTCCTCTTCGGCGTATTTCTCGGCGTCCTTTATCGCCGCTTCGATGTCGCTCTCGGAGAGGTTGGAGGATGCGGTGATGGTGATGGACTGCGACTTGTTGGTGCCCTTGTCCACCGCCTTGACGGACACTATGCCGTTGGCGTCGATGTCGAAGGTGACTTCGATCTGCGGCACTCCGCGCGGTGCGGGAGCGATGCCGGTAAGCTCGAATCTGCCCAGAGTCTTGTTGTCGCGTGCGAATTTCCTCTCACCCTGCAGCACGTGGATGTCGACCGAAGTCTGATGGTCCGCCGCGGTGGAGAAGATCTGCGATTTGCTGGTAGGAATGGTTGTGTTGCGGTCGATGAGTTTGGTGAACACGCCGCCCAGCGTTTCGATGCCGAGGGACAGCGGAGTCACGTCGAGGAGCAGCATGTCCTTGACTTCACCGGCAAGCACGCCTGCCTGTATCGCCGCGCCGATAGCAACGCATTCATCGGGGTTGATGCCCTTGTAAGGATCCTTGCCGATGAACTTCTTGACCGCCTCGTACACCGCGGGAATACGCGTGGAGCCGCCCACCATGATCACCTTGGCGATGTCGTTGACGGAAAGTCCCGCGTCCTTCAGCGCCTGCTTGGTGGGAGTCATCGTCTTTTCGACGAGATCCTCGGTGAGGGAGTCGAATTTCGCTCTCGTAAGATCCATGTCGAGATGCTTCGGGGTGCCGTTCGCCATGGTGATGAAAGGCAGGGATATCTTTGCCTTGGTCACGCCGGAGAGGTCGATCTTCGCCTTTTCCGCCGCTTCCTTGATGCGCTGCATAGCCATCTTGTCGGAGGAGAGATCCACGCCCTCTTTCGCCTTGAATTCGGACACTATCCAGTCCATTACGCGCTTGTCGAAGTCATCGCCGCCCAGACGGTTGTTGCCGGAGGTGGCAAGCACTTCGAACACGCCGTCGCCCAGCTCCAGCACGCTGACGTCGAACGTACCGCCGCCGAGGTCGAAGATGAGCACTTTCTGCTGCTTGTTCTCGTCCTTGTCGATGCCGTACGCGAGCGCCGCCGCGGTGGGTTCGTTGATGATACGCTTGACTTCGAGTCCCGCGATCTTGCCCGCGTCCTTTGTCGCCTGACGCTGCGAGTCGGTGAAGTACGCGGGGATGGTGATGACCGCCTCGGTGATCTTCTCGCCGAGATACTTCTCCGCGTCGTTCTTGAGCTTGGTGAGGATCATTGCGGAGATCTCCTGCGGAGTGTACTCCTTGCCTTCGATCTTCACTCTGTGTTCGCTGCCCATTTCCCTCTTGATGGAAATGACCGTGTGATCGGGGTTGGCGACCGCCTGACGCTTTGCGATCTCGCCCACGAGTCTTTCGCCGTCCTTGGTGAAAGCCACGACGGACGGAGTCGTGCGCATACCTTCCGCGTTAGGAATGACGACGGGTTCGCCGCCCTCCATGACCGCCATACAGCTGTTGGTTGTTCCGAGGTCTATACCTATGATTTTTCCCATAATCGGTTCTCCTTTCAAAACTTTATTTCCACCCGGCTTGCGCACGGGGAATTTTCTTTCATGTTGTCCGCGTCGTCCGCGGAGCGTTTCCGCCTGATCTGCAGCTTGTCAAAACAAGCGGTTTATCTGCGCGTTTCCGCGCTGTCAGCACCCGACTTTGACGCTTGCCGGGCGAAGGACTTTGCCGTTCAGGGTGTAGCCTTTTGCCAGCACCTCCACGACTTTGCCCTCTTTTCCTTCCGCCTTTTCGCGCTCGACAGCGGACATGTACGCCGCGTCGAAATCCTTGTCGGCGGCGTCGATCTCCTTGAGCCCGAACGACTCTAGCGCGTCCAGGATCTGCCTTTCCATCATATTGAAACCGGTCAGCGCGGATTCGTCCGAGATGTACTTGCGCGCAAGGTCGCAGTTGTCAAGCACGGTCAGCATCTTTTCGATCACCATGGACTTTCCGAGAGCCTTCATTTCTTCGGCAAGCGACGCGTTGCGCTTGCGGTAGTTGTCGAAGTCCGCCTGAAGGCGCATTGCGATGTTCTTTGCCGACATCGTCTCCGCGACGCATTTGCCCACGCGCTCCTCAAGGGCCTCGATGTACTTCTCGTCGCCCAGCGCCTCGCGGTCCAGCACATCGTCACCGGACTGCGCCTGCTCCGCCGCGCTCTCTTCCGCCGTTACGCTCTCTTCCGCCGCGGCGTCCTCCGCCGCCTGCGCCGAGAGCTTATCCTTGTCTTTGCTCTTTTCTTTCATATCACTCATCGTCCTTATCGTTGTCAAGCACCGTTCCCAGCGCTTTCTTCATATATTCCAGCACGCCGATGACCTTTTTGTAGTCCATGCGTTCGGGACCTATGACGCCGGCCCTGCCCACCACTTCGTCGCCGACTTTGTATGCCGCCGTGATGATGGCGCATTTGTCAACGCCGCTGTCCTCCTTGCCTATCCTCACCGAAAACTCTATGCTGTCCTCGGTGTCAGCGAGCAACTCGGACACGCTGTCATGGTCGGAGATGACGGCAAGGAAGTTCTTCGCGTCCTCGACGTTGTTGTATTCGGGATAATCCAGCATTTTAAGCGCGCCTTCCACTACGACGTCGTCGCCGTGCTCCGCCATGTACGTCTGTATGATCGCAAGCACCGCGTCGAATATATCCCTGAAACCGTCTGTTTCGGCATTGAGTTCGCTGTCGAGATCCATGCCCTCCAGCTCGCCTATCGTCCTGCCGGCGAACACGTTGTTGAGCATGCGTGTGGCAGATTCCATATATTCATGCCGCACCTCTCCCTCGAAGTCTATGGTCTTGTCCGCAATGATACCCTCGCTCGTCACGATGAGCACCAACACCCTCGCCCCTTTGAGAGGCACGAGCTTGATCTCCTCGATCACCACGCTTGCGCCGCGGCTGCTCACCACGAAGGAAGTGTAATTCGTCACGTCGCTGATGATCTCCGCCGCACGCTTGGATATGTCGCGCACTTCGGACAGCTTGTCCGCGAACTTGCTTCTGATGAACGCTGTTTCCTCATCGGTGAGCGCCCTTGCGCCCATATGCTCTATGTCGCCGACATAAAGCTGATAGGCGGGTTTCAGAGGCACGCGCCCTGCGGAAGTGTGAGGCTGATCAACATATCCGAGTGCTTCGAGGGCGCTGAGTTCCGCCCTGATGGTCGCCGAACTGACTTCGGGCATATATCCCTTCTGGATATCCGCGCTCGATACGGGCTGCCCCGTGGCGATGTACACGTCCACCAGCGCATGGAGTATCTTCTTTTTTCTTTCGCTCAGTTCCTTGCCCATAACCGCCTCTGTATTCCCGGAGTGCTAGCACTCAATCACTCCGACTGCTAACAGTATATTTTTTTGTCTGCCAGATGTCAATAGTTTACGACAAATTTTCGAAAAATTTCTTAAAAAACGCGTGCAGGCGCACGCGGCGCAGGCATGCGCGACAATAAATAGAGGCGCGCACCGGCGCAAGGCTTTTTTGACGCTTCGCAGACGCGTGCGCGTTATGAGCGGCATTTTATTCGGAGCGTTCGGGACGCGCATAAACGATAAAGCCGCACCGTGACGGATGATCGACGAAATACTTGCCGCGCGAAAACACGATACGTGCCGCGACCAGTATGTCCGCCCCCGCCATCAGGACGTTTGCCGCGCCTGCCGCGCACAGTATCCAGAGCCCCGTAAGGCATGCGGCAACAGAAAAGCCGCCGCATAAAAACACGAAAGGTGCGATTGTGCCAATGAGATAACGCGCTTTTCCCATAGGTTTGAGCGCTGCACAGTACGGCGTGAAAGTGCGTCGGTCGAAGCCCAGTCTGACTGCGCCGCCGCTGCCCGCCGCCCAGAACAACGCGTGCAGACATTCGTGCACGACCAATGACGCTGCCGCTGCCGCGGCGAACACGGCGATATCGGCGGCAGGCGACACTGCCGTACGCACAGGTGCGCCGCCGAACACGAACGCCGCGATGACTGCCGCGATGAACGGCAGCGCCGCAAGCGTCCCGCATATGTTGGCGGCAGACATGCTCATGCTGCGGTCGCGCGGCTCGAAGCCCTGCGCTTCGAGTGCGGCGCACTGCTCTGCGAAGATCTCCGCGCGTTCTTTTGCGCCGCGCGCTTTATCTCTTTCTTCCATCGTTTCTCCGTCCGCGCTGTTGTTCCGTTCCGCGGCGCACGCGCCGCAGACCGCACGCGCGGTTTTTGACTTCGTTCTCAACTATGCCGGACCGGAATAATACGAACCAGCCTCAGAGCAATTCTTTTCGGCGCTTTTGCACAGCCGAAACTTGACAATATGTAAACTATTGCCTGCGTTCTGCCCGTGCAACATCATCCGAAAATCTCTTGCTCTGAGGTGGGAGCAGTTCCGCGCCAGCCGCTTTTTGGCTGAGCAAGGAAGTCGCTGCAGTTAATACTTGATTGTATTAGCAAGGCGAATGACGCGGTTCAGGCGGAAATCGGCGGCGCTGAACCTGGTTCGTATTATTCCGGTCTGGCATACCATAAACTTCCCTCTGCAGCAAATGCGTTTCCGCACGCTTCGTCTTCATGACGCAAAAGCGGATGCCTCTGCAGAAGCGTAATTTGCCTTCCGCCGCACACGTCTGCGGAAAAAACGAGAACATACTTCAAATCTGTTGCAATTTCTCCGGGGGTTTGATATAATCCGAAAGCACGGTAAGCTGGTGTGGCTCAGCAGGCAGAGCGATTCACTCGTAATGAATAGGTCGGCGGTTCGAATCCGCCCACCAGCTCCACAAAACCCGCTCGGTAAACGAGCGGGTTTCTTGTTCTCTGTGGGCGGATTCTTACCTTTCGCTGACGCGTCAATGCGTCCTGCACGACTCCGCGTGCAGATCAACCGACGCATTTCCGCTATTCCGTCGCACTACGCGCTCCTTACGAATCCGCCCACCAGCTCCACATCGTCGCCGCAAGGCAACAGTCGCAGATGCCCGTCTTTTGACGGGCATCTTGCATTCTCTCCTGCGCTAAACCCCACCGAAAATACTTTCGGCGGGGGCCCCGATGCTCCTCTTCGCGTCGCGAAAATGCAAGACGTTCGCCGTGCTCCTCGTTCCTACGGAACTATCGCACTGCTCTCTCATTTTTGCTCCGCGGGGCGACTTTGCCGCTTTTTTGCGAGCGGGTTCTTAATTGGTCACGAACAGACTCATCCGGTCGCTGACGCGTCAATGCGGAAAAACCGCACTCTCAGCCTTTCAGGACGTCGTAGCACATGTCGGGATCGTCGGACATTATGCAGTCCGCGCCGATGGATTGCAGATACTCCACGTCGTCGGACTCGTTGATGGTCCAGTACTGCACCGCGATGTTGTACTTGTGCGCGTACTCGATGAGCCCTTTCGTACCGAGGAAACTTATCGTCTTGCTGTACGGTATCTGCAGCGCGCAGTATCCCACGCCGCGTTTGTCCAGGTCGGCATTAGTGAGGTAGGCAAACCAGAAGTCCAACACTTCGCATATGGACGAGGAACGGAGCATATCGGGATAGTTCTCGTCGACATAATCCGTGACGTTCTGGTTGAACGTGCCGAACACCACGTCGCCGAGCAGCCCTCTTTCGCTCAGCGTCGCGTACAGTTTATCCGCCGCGCGCTCGCCGAGCTTGCCGCTGTTCTTTATCTCTATGATGTAACGGAACTTGCCGTACTCCTCCGGCGCCGCCGCCTGTGCCTCGTCGTCCGTCATATAGTCCAGGACCTCTTCCAGCGTACACACGCGCAACCCTAATGCCGTGACTTCGTCCGCGGACAGATCCCGGAAAGGATATTCGCCGTCGCGCTCGAAATCGTAGCCCATATTAAGGCGGCGAAGTTCGGCAAGGGTGTAGTCCTCCGGACGCGCGTCGCTCACTCCGAACACCTGCTCGGAGTCCGTAGTGCGGTCGAGAGTGTGGTCGTGCAGCAGGATGAGTTCGCCGTCCTTCGTTATGTGCAGATCGAACTCCCAGATGTCCACCGTATAACCGCCGGTCGTCGCTTCCTCTATGCCGAGCTCGAAAGCGTTCATTGTATTTTCGGGGGCGAGAATGCTCCCTGCGCGATGCGCGGAAACCATTGCCGTATCGGCGGCGATATACGGATTCGCACCGCCGGCAAAATAGTTCTTCTCAACATTGCAGTCGGCTATGCCTATCACGCAGCAACTCACCCCGAATATCAGGATGAACAGTCCCAGCATCACACCGAACAGCACTTTATACTTCTTGATCATCTCTGTAAACGCTCTTTTCGTTCATTTGCGCGGCGCACGCCTTTTACATGCGCCCGTTCATTCCGCAGCGGATTCTTCCGCTTCGGAGAGTTCGGGCACATAGTTCTTGCCGAAACATCTGAAATGACGGAAGCGGAATATTATCGCCTCTCTTGCAAACGCCATGGAGAGGAAAGCTATCGTCCCTCCGAACAGCACGTCCGAGAAGAAGTGCGCCCCCACGACTATGCGGCTCACGGCGACTATGCCGGTGAACACGACGGGGAATATCCAGCACAACGCGCGCACGGCCTTGTTCTTAGTGCCGAGCACGTCGGGAAGCATTATGAGCGCATAGGTCATGCCCGCGGCGCATGTGTGCCCGGACGGGAAGGACTTGAACGCGTCGGTCACGCCGTATGCGCTCTCGAACATCGCGGAAAGATTCTCCGGCTGGCCGCCGCGGGACTCGTACCAGTTCTGGAAATTGGCAAAGCCGCCTATGCTCTGCCCGACATCGCTGTTCATGGCGCGGTAACGCATTCTGCCGACAGGATCTTTTATGATCATTACCAGCACGTTGGCTATCACCGCCATGATAACGAAGGCTATCACGAACTTCATGAGTTTACGCAGCGTTTCGTCCTTGAGCCTGTAAAACGCCGCCACGGAAAGCGCGGAAGTCATCAGCGCGCACAGCACGGCGATAAGCGTCATCGAGTCGTCGAGATATGTGTGCTCCGCGTGCGCGTGTTCCGCTATATATCCGAACATATCGTTGAAAAAGAACCAGTACGCCAGCACCGATCCGGCAAGGAGCACCGCGCAGATCACTTCGCGCACGGGACGCAGTTTCAGCGTGCGCCATATATACAGCATGAGCAACACGACGCACACGCCCGCCATGATGTAGATCGGCGAAGATCCGAATATCTCGAACCCGACGCCGAATACGTCGTGCGAGAGATACTCGCCGTCCGCAAGCGCGTTTTCCGTGAGGATGTCGCTGACTTCAAGGTCTGTGAAAGACGCGGCGACAAGCAACGCGGCAAATACCGCCACGAAGAGCACGACCGCGACTATCACCCTGCTGCGCTCGGAAAGTCCGGAAAAAATCATAATTGTCCCTCTTTTGATTCATGTGTTTTTAATATGATATCACAGATCGGCGCACAGTTCAACATCGGATTGTGATGTATGGGAGCAAAATCCCTGTCCGCGTTTCGGAATTTGTTTGAAAAATAGCCGTCAACCGCTTGCGTGCACGTTTATTTTATGATATTATCACAAAGCAAACACGGTACGCCCTCATGGTCAAGCGGTTAAGACGTCGCCCTCTCACGGCGGAATCTGGGGTTCGATTCCCCATGAGGGTACCAAAGCCTTCGGCCATCCGAAGGCTTTTTTTCATGCTCTGCAAAAAAACCACACAAAGTGAGAATGAAACTCAAACTTAAATCAACTTCACGTCTCGCGGAGAATGTTGTGCCCCCTCCTTCCCTTCGGGCTTTCCTCCCCCACTGCGTCGCAGCTCGCGCTTGCCTGACGCGGCGGCGCGAAGTGCCGCCGCTCATCTGTCGCACGGC
>DVJC01000020.1 GCA_018710835.1 Candidatus Limadaptatus stercoravium
CGAACGCAACAAAACGCAGGGGGTATGGCGCGCACGGTTTTAACGTCCGTCCGAAGGAATTTGCTCCGCACGGACTGTTCTGCGCGATCCTCCGCATTCCGACCGCTACACAGCGACCGTGCGGTCAGCGCGCGGAGAACGCGGTCTGCGTTTCCGTTTTTTTACAAGAGGGCAAGCGGATAGCGCGGAGGACTGCGCCGCATAATAACCGCAGAAGGAGATGACCTGATGACGCACATATACCAAACGGGCGATACGCCCGGCAGAGGAACTTACCGTTGTACGAACTGCCGCACGGAAGTCAGCGTGGGCGAATGCGGTAAGTTGCCTCAATGCCCTTCCTGCTCCAACAATGAGTTCACGGAAGTGTGACGGATACTCTTCGCCGCGGCGCGGACCGACTCCGGTCTTACGCGCGTCCGGCTTGAAAAGAGGACGTCCGCGCGCGCTTGACGCAATAGCGGAAAAACAGGACGAATGACGTCCTGTTTTTTATACCCCACCGAAAATGCTTTCGGCGGGGGCCCCAAAAATTCACCCCACCGAAAATGCTTTCGGCGGGGACCCCGAAAATTCACCCCACCGAAAATGCTTTCGGACGGGGACCCCGAAAATTTACCCCACCGAAAATGCTTTCGGCGGGGACCCCGAAAATTTACCCCGCGCAAATCCTTACGGATTTTCCGCAGGGACCACAAAAGCAATCCACGCTCTGAAATGCTTTCGGAGGGGAAAGGGATGCCCTCTTCCTGTCCGCGGCGAGCCGTACGGGCGTTGCCGCATGCAAGCGGAAGGAGCGTTATCTGTCCTCTTTTTTGACGACTTCCTTTTTACTCTTTTTTGTAAGCAGCACCGGATCGGGACGCTTGCCCTCGTGCACGTCCACCTGCAGGTTCGGAGTAAGATACCCTTCGTCCTTCAGCGCGTTGTACACGTTCTCCGTCATGCGGTATTTCACCGTCCAGTAATCCGCGGTCGCGGTGAAACATTTGAGTTGCATTTTGACGCAATTCGTATCCTGACCGTTCATAACGACGCTGTAATCCTGCTCTTGCGACAAAAGCGGCTCGCTGTCGGCAACGCGCGAAACGATCCCGCGCACCGCTCCGACGTCGCTGCCCTTGTCCACGGCAATGTCCACCACCACTCTGCGGAATTTGCACCCCTCGTAGTTGATGATGGGGTTGTTCACCGCCTCGGAGTTGGGCACAATTATCACCGTATCGTCGTCCGTCATGAGCGTGGTGTTGAAGAGGTTGATCTGCGTGATACGCCCCTCTTCCCCGGCGATCTCGACGTAGTCGTCCTTTTTGAACGGCTTGTTGAAGATGATCATTATCCCGCTGGCGATATTGCCCAGGCTGTCTTTGAGCGCAAGCCCTATCGCCACGCCGCAAGTGCCTATCACCGCAATGATCGACGCCGTGTTTATCCCCATGGTGGCGAGCGCGGTGATCAGCACGACTATCTCCAGGACGATGTTGACCAGCGACACGATGAAACTCGACATTGCCTCGTCGCGCTTTGCGCGGCGCAGAATGCGTTTGAGCACCGCCTTGATAAGCCTGACGACGATGAGTCCCACCACGAGAATGATTATGCCGAAAAGGAGATCTATTCCCGCATTTTTGAAATAATTCACGATACCCTGCCAGAATTCTTCCATATACGCCTCTTTCGCTCCGCCGGCACGCCGCAACTGCCGGCGCGGTATTTGCCGGGAGAACGTTCGGCCCGGCACAAACCGATTATACCACATAACTCCGCCGAATCAACCTGCTGTGCGAAGAGGACGGCAAATATCTCTCCCGGCGGAAACGGCGGTTGCAAAACCGCCGCATTTAATGTAAGATTGTTACTGTATCACAATAATATGCGCGGACACGCACGCACACCCGGGGAATGCGTCGGACGCGCACGGGAGGAAACGATGGCATCAGACCGCAACGAAGCGGAAAACACGTCCGCCGCCGCGGAAAACGGCGCGGAGGGATTTGCTCTCGCAAAAGGCGGAGCGGCGGATACTCCGACCGGCGCGATACCGCGCGGAAAGGACGTATTCGGCACGGTATGGCTCTCGCTGTGCTGCGTGTTCATGCTCGCCATGCTTGCGTCGGGGTTCAACTTCTTCCCTCTCGTCGGGCTGGTGCTGAGCGTCGTATCCGTCGTCGCCTTTATCGTCCGCACTGCGAAAAACAAGCCGACGGGGCTTTATCTGTGGCTGTCATACATTGTCGTGTACGGCGGCACCTTCCTCTACTTCCTGATCTGGGGCGCGGATCCGTTCGGCAAACGGCTGTGGTGGAATCTCGTCCTCGTCCTCGGTCCCGTCCTGTTTGCCGTCGCGTTCGTGTTCCTGCGCAAAGTGTTCAAAGGCAACGCGCTGAAAGCCGCCGCCGCAGTCACTCTCGCGCTCATGATATGCACCACGGCGGTCTATGCGCTGTTCATGAATCTGCGTGCCCGTCCGGTGGTGGAGAGGATGTGGGAGGGACACGATTCCTACCTCTCGTCGGTATCCGCGCACAAGCGCGGCACGTCGCCCAACGTGCTCGTCGTGCTCATGGACGACATGGCGTACGCGGACATTTCCGCATACAGCTACCTCACGGGCAAAACGCCTTCGATCAACACTCCCAACATCGACTCCATCGCCGAAAACGGCGTGATAATGGAGAACTTCTACGCCGCGTCCCCGGTGTGCTCGCCCTCGCGG
This sequence comes from Candidatus Limadaptatus stercoravium, assembly GCA_018710835.1. Taxonomy (GTDB): domain Bacteria; phylum Bacillota; class Clostridia; order Christensenellales; family CAG-917; genus Limadaptatus; species Limadaptatus stercoravium. Next base: position 2,717 of record DVJC01000020.1, read on the forward strand.
TTTTCCATGCTGACGGGCAGATACTCCTCGCGCGGATACCTCGACAACGTGGTGTTCCCCACCGTGACTGACGGCGGCACGTGGTCGCCGACGCACTTCCTCAATCCCTACCAGTTCCTCTTCAACGTGGACGGCATTCTCGGCGACGAGATCACTTTTGCGGAAGTGCTGCAGGCGGCAGGCTACGACACGGCGTGCATAGGCAAATGGAACCTCGGCGACTACGGCGAATATCTCCCCGCCGAACAGGGCTTCGACTACTTCTACGGCAGCTACTACGTCAACGACATGACGCCGTACAACTGGGTGCGCGACACCGGCGACGGCTACCCCGGCGGAGCGTCGCACGAAGAGGTTCGCACGCACGAGGAGAACCTCGACCAGTCCATGAGCACGAAGATGTTCACGGAAGAGGTGCTCGGCTTCATCGACGCGTCGGTCGGCAACGGCAACAGCTTCCTCGCCTTCTACACCTCTCCGTGGCCGCACTACCCCATATTCTCCGACAACAACGGCAACGGGAAAGGCGACACGTCCGACGACAGCTACATCGACTGCATAGAGGAGTTCGACCGCGAACTCGGCAGAATACTGGATTATCTTAAGACCACTCCCGACCAAAGGAACGGCGGCACCCTCTACGACAATACCGTCGTCGTATTCACCTCCGACAACGGTCCCGGCCGCGAGGGCGCGGCGGGCGCGCTGCGCGGCAGAAAGAACACCACCTTCGAAGGCGGCATGAAAGTCCCCTGCATAGTCAGCTGGCCCGCCGGCGGCGTGGGCGCGAACGCAAACTCGACCGTCACGGTCACGGAAACAGGCGGTACGACGCGCACTTCTCCCACGCTGCGCGTCACGTCCTCGTCCATGAATTTCGACATATTCACCACCCTGCTCTCGCTGTGCGGCATAACCGATGGCGACGGCACGCCGTACCTTCCCGGCGACAGGGTGATCGACGGCGCGGATCTTTCCTCCCTCTGGAGAGGCGAAGTTTCGCCCGACCATTCGGTGCACGACATGCTGTTCTATCAGAAAAAGGGCAAAGTGCAGGCGGTGCAGATGATCAAAGTCCCCGTGCACACTGACAGCGGCACGGAATATTACGATTTCAAGTATTTCGACCGCGTGCAGACGGAAAACTCCGCTTTCATCGATCAATACTACGTCAACTACCTCTTCAATCTCGACCTCGATCCCATCGAGGGCTACAACGTGTCCATGGTCTACCCGGAAGTGGCGGCAAAGCTCAACTCCGCGCTGGAAGAATTCCGCTCGGAGATGAAGTCCAACCGCAGAGGGATACTCTGACCGCCGGGCGGCGCGGAAACGCGTCTGCCGGCACGGGGCGCACGCGCGGCGGCGAAAAGCCTTTCCCGAAAGGCGGCGCTGTGGTATGATGGAATTATAAAAGGGAGCACGGCAGATGAACAAGACGCACTGCAACGATCACGACAACACCCGCGTTACGTCCGACGCGCTTATCTCCGCGGCCAAGGTAACTTCCGCGCCGGAACGGCGCGCGCCGAAGGATCTCGGCGCGGTTTCCGCGGGCAGGAGCGTGCTTTCCGCAGTCTGGTTCGGGGTGTGCTGCGCTTTCGCCGTCGTGCTGCTCGGCACCGGCATGAACAAACTCGCCCTCCCCGCGGTCGGGCTTGCCGCCCTCACGGCAGTGTTCTTCGCCGCGCTCTCCATTGCGGGACGCAAGGTCAACGTGTGGCTGTGGGCGTCCTACGGCGCGGTATTCCTGGGCATCTTCCTCTACTCTCTCATATGGGGCGCGGACTCTTTCGGCTACCGCGTGTGGTGGCATCTGGTGCTTCTCACCGCCCCCGCCGCACTCGCCGCAGCGTTCCTGCTCCTCGGCAAAGTCTTTCGCGGCAACGCGCTGAAAGCCGCGGCGGCAGCCGTCGCCGTCCTTATGATAGGCGCGTGCGCGATGTACGCGGTGCTGATGAGTCTGCGCGTCCGCCCGACGGTGGACAGGATGTGGGAAGGACACGACGCGTATCTCGGCTCGCTCTCCTCCTCTTCGGCGAAACGGAACAGCCCCAACGTGCTCGTCATACTCATGGACGACATGGGATATGCCGACGTATCCGCATACAGCAGCCGTCTGACGGACGGAAAGCCGCAGATCTACACCCCCAACATCGACTCCATCGCCGAAAACGGCGTGATAATGGAGAACTTCTACGCCGCATCCCCCGTGTGCTCGCCCTCGCGGTTTTCCATGCTCACAGGCAGATACAACTCCCGCGGCTGGCTGGACAACGTGGTCTTCCCCACCGTCAACAGCCCCTCAGACGGCACTCCGTGGTCACCCACGCACTTCATCAACGCCTACGATTTCTTAAACAACGTCGACGGCATACTCGGCGACGAGATCACCATTGCCGAAGTGCTGAACGCGATAGGATACGACACCTACGCCGTCGGCAAATGGAACCTCGGCGACTACGGCGAATATCTCCCCACCGCGCAGGGCTTCGACTACTTCTACGGCAGCTACTACGTCAACGACATGACGCCTTACACATGGGTGGAGGACTATGCCGGCGGAAGCACCGGCGGCGTAGTGCGCACGCATGACGAGAACCTCGACCAGTCCATGAGCACCTCTCTCTTCACCGAAAAAGTCATTGAAAAGATGTCCGAATCCGCGGATAGCGACTCGTCATTCCTCATGTACTACGCCTCTCCGTGGCCGCACGCGCCCGTATTTTCCGACAACGGAGGGAAAGGCAAAGGCGATACGTCCGACGACACTTACCGCGTCTGCATAGAGGAGTTCGACCGCGGACTCGGCAGGATCCTCGATTACCTTAAAACCACGTCCGACGAAAAGAACGGCGGCTCGCTCTACGACAACACGCTCATAGTGTTCACCTCCGACAACGGTCCCGGCAATCTGGGCGCCGCGGGCTATCTGCGCGGCAGAAAGGGCACCCCCTTCGACGGCGGCATGAAAGTGCCCTGCATAGTCAGCTGGCCTGCGGGCGGCGTGGGCGCGCTTCATGCGGACGGCGAAACTGCGGAGATACAAATACACGGCGACTACACCGAAGAGGTGACGGACACGGTGACCGCTTCCGTCGTTTCCGCACGGGCAATGAATTTCGACATCTTCACCACCCTGCTTTCGGCATGCGGCGTGACCGCCCTCCCGTCGGACAGAGTCATTGACGGAGTCGATCTGCTTCCCGTGCTCACGGGAGAGACGGCGGAAGACTCCGTACTGCACGACGTGCTCATTTTCCTCAAAGGCGGCACGGCGTGGGCGGCGGCGGTGCCCGTGACCTTCTCCGGCGGCAAGGCGTACGTCGGCGCGGGCACGGACGGCGAAGGCATCGCGCTCTCCTCAGCATATCCCGACTCGTACGAGGGAGGCACTTTCACTTTCAAGTTCTTTGACGAAGTGCCTACGGAGAACTCCGCCTACTTCGGCGCGGAGTACCGCAATCTGCTCGTCAATCTCGACGTCGATCCGGCGGAGTCGTACAGCCTGTACAACACCTACCCGGAGATCGGCGAAGCAATACGCGCCGTGCTGGATGATTTCCGCGCGGAGATGAAGTCCGACCGCAGGGGGATACTCTGATGCCTCCGATCTCCGTAATGCTCAAGCCCGCCTCGTCGCTTTGCAACATGCGGTGCACCTACTGTTTCTACCATTCGCTTGCGGAGCAGCGCGAGTCGCCGTCCCACGGCATGATGAGCCTCGGCACTCTGCGGAACGTACTCGAAAAGGCGTTCGCTTACGCGGACGGAAAACACGTCGCGCTCTCTTTCCAGGGCGGCGAACCGCTGCTTGCGGGCAAGGATTTCTTCCTCCGTGCGGCGGAGCTCATCCGCGATCTCAACGTAAACCGCTCCCCCGTAAGCGTGGGCGTGCAGACCAACGGCACTCTCATCGACGAGGAATGGTGCCGTATGTTCACGCGGCTGAGATGGCTGGTGGGACTGTCGCTGGACGGCGACAGGGTGTCGGACGCCATGCGCGTGGACGCGGACGGCGGCGAAACTTTCGACCGCGTGTACGCCGCGGCTAAACTCCTGCAAAAGAACCGCACGGAGTTCAACGTGCTGTGCGTGCTCACGCGCCCCGTTGCGGAACGGATAGACCGCGTCTACGCGTTCTTCCGCCGCAGCGGCTTCCGCCACCTGCAGTTCATTCCGGTGCTTCTGCCCCTGCGGCGCGGCGGTACTCCCTCCGCGGACAGCGCGGCGGATAAAGCCGCGGAAGAGATGCGCCTCACCCCCGAAGCGTATGCCGTCTTTCTCAAAAAAGCGTTCTCGCTGTACATGAAAGACATGATAGACGGAAGATATACCTCCATAAGGCTGTTCGACAACTTCGTGCAGCTGGTCAACAGGGGATATGCGGAACAGTGCGGCATGAACGGCGGCTGTTCGAGGCAGTTCGTCGTGGAGGGGGACGGCGCCGTGTACCCGTGCGATTTCTACTGTCTGGACGAATACTGCATGGGCAACGTCAACGACAGCACATTCGAGGAACTGGAACGCAGTCCCGCGGCGGTGAGATTCGCCGAAGAGTCCGCAGTCCTCCCCGAAAAGTGCGCGGACTGCAAATACAAGCGCCTCTGCGGCGGCGGCTGCAGACGGGAACGCGCGGACCTGGACAAATGCGAAGCGTACCGCGAGTTCTTCGACTACGCCCTGCCCCACATGAAACGCATGCGCTGACACATTCGCACCTTCGGCGTCCGCCATTGCTCTTTATCCCTGCACAAGGGTACGTTGTTAGCGTTGGCTGTTGCGTTTCGTCCTTGCACAGGGGACACCTTCGGTGCTTGTCACCGCGGCTTGAGCACACGAGCGGCACGTCGGTTTCACGCCCTCCCGCGGGCGCGTAACGAGAGGTCGGAATACGAACATAAAATCGCTCTCAACGGAGATACAATATGAACATCGTCATACCGAAAGGTTTCAAGATCGGCTGCGCGCAGGACGAGTTCACGGGCGTGACCGTGATACTGTCCGAGAAGGGCGCCATGGGCGGCGCGGACTGCCGCGGCGGCGCGCCGGGCACACGCGAAACGGACCTTCTCCGTCCCGAAAAAATGATGGACAAGGTCAACGCCGTCGTGCTGTCGGGAGGCTCCGCATACGGGCTGGCTTCCATGACGGGAGTGTCCGACTGGCTCGCCGCGCACGGCTGCGGCTACAAGACCATGGGCAAGACCGTCCCCATCGTCACGGGCGCGGTGATCTACGACCTCAACCAAAAGGAGATCCACTACCCCGACGCAAAAACCGGGTTTGAAGCGTGCGAAAACGCAGGAAAAACCCCGTTTACGGGACAATACGGCGCAGGACGCGGCGCGACCGTCGGCAAGATAAGAGGGCTGAAATACGCCTCGAAATCCGGCGTCGGCGCATACACGGTCAAGGTCGCCGGCGCGACCGTGACGGCGATAATCGCAGTCAATGCGCTGGGCGACGTGTTCGACTCCGTGACGGGGAAGATCGTCGCCGGCGCAAAGGCGAACGACGGCTCTTTCCTTGACACGGAGCGGCACATAGTGTCCGGCGGACTCATGAAACTTTTCATGGGGACCAACACCACGATAGGCTGCATTCTGACCGACGCAAAACTCGACAAGGTTGCGGCGTGCAAGCTCGCTTCCGCCTCCCACAACGGACTCGCACGCGCAATACGTCCGGTGCACACGGACTATGACGGCGACACGATGTTCTGCCTCGCGTCGGGACACCGCCCCGTCATGAATCTCATGCTTCTGCAGACAGCCGCGGCATACGCCGCCGAACGCGCCTGCGTGAACGCCGTCGGCGGCGCGGAAAACCTCACGGTCATCTACGACGACACCGATCCGGCAACGGACAAGTGGGAATGCGACTAAATGCGCCGCCAGACGTTCACCGCGGCTTTGCCACGGTGAAGCGGCGACTTTTCCCCGCACAATTTCTGCAATAAATTGTGCGGAGCCTTGCGAGGGCGTTACACCCCTCGCTCTCCCCGTCCTTGCGGGCGCACTTTCACCGCGCATGTCGCTGAAAGTGCGGAGAACTTTCCGACCAAGCGCAAAATGGCGACGTGTTGCCATTTCGGTTGGACACCCCTTTTTCCACACCTAAAGTATTTTCGGTGGGGAAAATCGGGGTCCCCGCAAAACGTATGTTTTGTGGGGTATATATAAGGAGCAGCCGTGCGCTTAGCACCTGCGCACGGTGACACCGGGACTGTTATGGAAATTGCGATAATACTCAACTCAGGCGTGCCCGTCACACGGGAAATCGGCGCCGACAAGATCATCTGCGCGGACGGAGGCTACCGCCTGTGTCCCGTACGCCCCGACTATCTGGTGGGCGACCTCGACTCGCTCGGCAGCGCGCCCGAAGGCATACCGCTGCTCTACCACGACTCGCACAAGAATTTCACGGACGGAGAGTCCGCGGTGTATTTTGCCAAGGAGCTCGGCGCCGACCTCGTCACCCTGTACGGCGTGACGGGCGGCAGATACGACCACTTCCTCGGCAATCTCGCCGTAATGGCTCTCGCCATGAAACTCGGCATGCGCGTGCGCTCCCTCGACGACGACGCGGAGATATACGGCGTGAGCGCGAGCCTTAACCCCGGCTTTTCATTCGACATCGAAGCCGGCGAAACCTTCTCCATTCTCCCCCACGGCGGCGCGGCGACGGTGACGGAAGCCCGCGGCGTGGAATATCCGCTCGAAGACCTCACCCTCACCCCGACGGACACACGCGGCGTATCCAACGTCGCCACCGCCCCTAAGGTGACATTCCGCGTGACGGACGGCACGGTGTTCTTCATCCGCGACCTCGCATTCAGATGAGCGCGCATGCGTCGCACCGCAAAACCGGCTGAAAACGTATTTTAACTTGACATTATCGAACAATAAACCATATTTTGTGCAATAATATATCGGCGCGGGGGTGCAACACTCCCGCGCCGATATACAGCGAAAGACGCCGTCAGACGGCGTCTTTCGCTAAGGAAAAATGCAGGTGCACGGAATCAGACAAATCCTTTGCCGTCGGCATCCTCCCCGTCTTCCGCGTGGGAACCGCTGTCGTGGGTGTAGACATCGTCCTCGTCCGCGTTGTCCGCATAGTCGTCTATGGCTCCCGCCGCGGGCTGCATGGCGAGATCCATCTGTCTGCGGAAAGACCTGGAGGCAAACAGCAGTATGCCTGCGGCAAGGTCGATGGCAAGGTCTACAAGCGTGAAGGAGTTGTAGCCGAAGCTGTACGCAAGCGCGGTGTCGTAAGTTTCGAGATCCGCATAATCCGCGAATGCGAACACACCGGAGCAGACGTGGCAGGCGTAACGGAGCACGACGGCTATGACCGCACCGACGATGAAACCGAAGAACTTATTCTTCCTGAGCGGAGTCCTCTCGCAGAATATGCCGCTGATACCTATCATTCCGAACGCGAGCGGATAGTCCAGCAGGAACTGTATGGGGTGGATGATGTAGGTGTCCTGAAGAGCCTGCAGGCAGCCGTAGATCAGACACACCGCAATGCCGCGTCTGGTGCCGAACATGCAGCAGTAGATCATGAGGGGCAGCAGACTCGCGAACGTCACGCTTCCGCCCTGGGGCAGATGAATGAAACGCGCATACGAGAGCGCAAAAGACATCGCTATCGCGATCGCGCCGTAGACTATCGAGCGCGTGTCGGAGAAGCTCGCCTTTTTGCCGAAGAAGAACGCAACGCCGAGAATGAGTATTGCGATCACCATGGAAACAACGAGTCCGGTAAGGCTGAGGCTGGGATACCATTCGCTCTGTGACGTGTTGAAATACTTGGTCATGAGCACCATCGCCGCGACGAATGCGCCGAGCAGTCCCGCTCCGGTGATGACGGCCGCCACTTTGACGGCAAACTTGTTGAAGAATGACGCGATGCCCATAAGGCAGCCGCCGCCGATCGCGACGCACACGAGCGCGAGAATGGGTTGGAACAGCTCGTTCGGCGATCCGCCGTCGTAATTGTTGATCTGATAGAACGTGACGGTAGCCATGAGCACCGTTGCCATAATGGCAAGTCCGGCGACCACGCCGAAGCAGACTTTGGCATAGTCCTTGAGTCTGTCGCGCCTGAAGCGGTAAAGCAGCAGGGCGACGGCGAGTCCGAGCACGGCTATCGCAACGACGGTGTACAGTATGGCGAAACCCATATCGTTGACAAGTCCGTCGAAAAGACGGGAGATCTTCTCTCCCACCGCTTCGGACACGGTGTCGCCGGCGCCGCCGACGATCTCGTCGAGCTGACCGTCCGTGAGTTCTCCCACATCGACCGATGCAAGAATGTTCGTAATCATTTGTTACCTCCCTTGATGGCAGTTATCCGCCGGACATGCCGGCATTTTTTCTCGTGCGGGCCTTCGGAGCGCGCCGTCCCGGAGAGCAACGGCATAACAAAAACCCCGAACGCAATGCCGGGGTGTTCAACAAAAGAAATAAGGATGATTGCTTCCTTACGCGAGGATTATCTCACAAGTTGAAGGGTATGATCTCAGCCTTTCGGCACCCCTAGCGCATTCATACTATCACCGCCGCCCCGCCTTGTCAAGCACGAATCCGCATTATTTCGCTCCCGCGTCCGCAAAAGGTTCCGAAACGTCCGCCCGCCCAAATCCTTCAAAACGGTTGCGCTCGCGCGCGCGTCCATTGTATAATGCTTAAAGTTTTTCCGCGGCGCACGGCGCGCACCGGCAGATCATGCCCGACGGGGATAACGCGTGCCGCATCGTACACGAGAAAATTTCAGGGAGATATATCATGAAAAAGTTCAAGACACCGAAGATCCTGACCGAATTCAAGGAATTCATCACCCGCGGCAACGTCATGGGGCTTGCCGTAGGCATGATCATCGGCGCCGCGTTCACCGCGATCGTCAACGCTCTTGTCAACAGCATCCTCAAGCCTCTCATCAACGCCGTTCCTCTCGGCGACGTTTCCGGACTCATCACCATGCTCGTGCCCAAGGATGCGGACGGCGTGGAACTCGTCGGCAATTTCGATCCCTCGCTGATAGACCTCTCCAAGTCCGTCTACATCGACTGGGGCGCGTTCATCATGGCGATCATCACCTTCCTGCTCACCGCGCTGGTGCTCTTCTTCATTCTGAAAGCCGTCACGTCCGTGCAAAAGGGCTTCGGTTCCGTCAAGGGCGAACTCGGTCTGCTCTCCTCCGAAGAAGCGGAAGAACTGCGCAGACAGGGCAAGAGCCGCAGAGAGATCAAGGCTATCCTCGCCGAGCGTGCCGCGGAAGCGCAGGCGAAAGCGGAAGAGGAAGCGGCGGCAGCCAAGCCCGAAACCACGGACGACCTGCTCCGCGAGATCCGCGATCTGCTCCGCGCGCAGGCGGAACAGTCTGCAAAAAACGACAAACCGCAGGAGTGACGGCGGCATTTTATTCCGGCATATTGCTCTCGTTTGATAGACATTGAGCATAAATATGGTAGAATAGGCATACGAAGCCGATTCGTCCTGTAATATGACAGACTCGCAAATCAACGAAATCCCCGTCGCCGACATCAAACCACGGCGCCGCAAATTCAAGTGGAAACCGTCCACCATGCAGATACTCGTGCTGGGCTATCTTGCCATTATTCTGCTGGGGACGTTTTTCCTTTGTCTGCCGATCTCCGCAAAGAACGGCGGCTGGACGGCATTCATCGACTCGCTCCTCGTCGCCACGTCCGCGACCTGCGTCACGGGACTCATCACGGTGGACACTTTCCTGCACTGGACGACTTTCGGGCAGATAGTCATCATCCTGCTCATACAGATAGGCGGACTCGGATTCATGACCTTCGTCACCCTGTTCTCGTTTGCGCTCGGCAGACGGATAGGGCTTTTCGAGCGCAACCTCATCGCCCAGTCCGCAGGCTCGTTCGGCAAAGGCGGCATACTCCGACTCATCAAGCGCATCCTGATTTTCACCTTTTCGGTGGAGCTCGTCGGCGCGTGCCTGCTCATGACGAGTTTCGTGCCCGACTACGGCGCGCGCGGCATATGGTTCGCCCTCTTCCACTCGATCTCCGCATTCTGCAACGCGGGGTTCGACCTCATGGGCGTGAACGGCACGCCTTTCGCCTCCCTCACCGCGTACAGCGACGACGTCGTCGTCAACCTCACGATATGCGCGCTCATCCTCATCGGCGGCATGGGCTACGTCGTGTGGAGCGACATCTGGGACAAACGCTTCCGCTACAGACAGTACCGCCTGCACACGCGCATCGTCCTCTGGGCGGCGGTGCTGCTCGTGTTCGTGCCGGCGCTCCTGCTGTTCGCGTTCGAATACAACGGCAGCGTACTCGAAGGCAAGAATGCGGGCGAACGCTTCCTCATCTGCCTCTTCCAGGCGGTCACGCCGAGGACGGCTGGCTTCAACACCGTCCCCCTCAACGAGCTGTCCGACAGCAGCATACTGCTCATGCAGATACTCATGTTCATAGGCGGCAACAGCGGTTCGACCGCCGGCGGCGTGAAAGTCACCACCATGGTGGTCATCCTCTTCGGACTGTACTCGTCCGTCCGCGGACACAAGGACATCGTCATCGGCAAGCGGTCGCTGGACCTTTCCCTTGCCAAACAGGCCATGTCCCTGTTCACCATTTATCTCATCTTCGTGATGACCGCAACGCTCATCATCTGCGCTATCGAACCCCCGGAGATCACTCTCCGCGACGTGTCTTTCGAGTGCGTGTCGGCGATAGCGACCGTGGGACTCACCACGGGTATAACGCCGCTGCTCACGACAGGCTCGAAATTCATCATCACTCTGCTGATGTTCTCCGGAAGGCTCGGCGTGCTGACTCTCGCCTCCGCAATGATGGCGAGCAAAGCCCAGCCCACCACAAAACGTCCTTCCGAAAAAATACTGATAGGTTAGCCGCGCGCGGCAAAGGAGAATAAAATGAAATCCATTCTGGTTATAGGCATGGGAAGATTCGGCACCTACCTCGCCATGAAACTTACGGAGCTCGGCAATCAGGTCATGATCGCCGACAAGAACGAGGACACCGTCAACCATCTTGCCCACCACTTCACGGACGCGATCATAGGCGACTGCAGCCGCGAAGAAGTGCTCGCGGAGATCGGCGTCAACAACTTCGACATCTGCTTCGTGACCATGGGAGAGAGCTTCCAGTCCTCGCTCGAAGTGACTTCCCTGCTCAAGGACATGGGGGCGAAATACGTCGTGTCAAAGTCAGGCAGCGAGATACAGAGCAAATTCCTGCTGCGCAACGGTGCCGACGAAGTCATCTATCCCGAAAAAGACCTCGCCTTCAAGACGGCGGTGCGCTTCAATGCGGACAACATCTTCGACTTCATACAGCTGGGAGCCGATTACGGCGTGTTCGAGATCAAAGTCCCGCGCGAGTGGGTGGGAAAGGACCTGGTGCGCGCCAACGTCCGCAAGGAATACGGACTCAACGTCCTCGCGGTCAAGAAGAACAATTCTGTCGCCCTCGCCGCCAGCGACTATGTCTTCGGCGAGAACGACCACGTCATCGTCGCAGGCGCGTTCAAGAACGTCGACCGCCTTAAGCACTGACCTTCCGCGCGACGCCCGCCGCAACTTTTCACGGCCGTTCGAAACCACCGCCCTCGCGGTGGTTTTTCACTCCCCGGCAACGTCCCTTCTCCCTCCGCCTCCGCCCCGAACGCGCCGCGCGCCTTTTGCGCGGCACGGAAAACGCCGCACCCGAAATGCGGCGTTCCGTTCAACACACTGCGCAACACGCGAAGCATCAACGTCAGCCTGCCTCTTCAAAATCGTACCACTTATGAAATACCGAATGCGGAGCGACGGTAAAGCCTTCGGGAAGAATAATCGCGCGGCCGTCGCCATGCGGCATATAGCCGTTAAAATAAAACTTTGCTTTTTTCAAATTAAAATCTTTGTCTATGACGTATGATTCGTATACGTCGACGATATGCGGTTGCAGCGCGCTGTCTACAGAAAAACGCTTCAGCGAACCGAACGGATGCGGAATGTCGAAACGTTTTGCGACGATCACCTCGCCGTTCTTGCCGCTCATGCCGGGAATAACGTCAAGCGCCGCCTGTGCAAACAAAGAAGCAGCGGCGGCAGGCTTGAACCCCATGGGAAAGTCCGCCGAAAATCCGCGCCCGCTGTAGTTCGCTTCACCGCAATGCACATCCTCCAGCTTATTGATGATCATGCGGATGAAATCACTGTATACGGAATTCAAGCCGATGGCGTACGTCCCGAGACCGTTCATGAAATGATATACGCCCTCCACCGTCCTTCCGGCATATACGCAAACCGTGCCGAGCAGGATCTCCGCTCCTCCGTATTTATTCAACCACTCGTCGGCTTCGTCTGTGTCCCAATGCGTCGGCTTGATACCGTCAAGATGTTCCAGCACGGCATGGCACATTGCTTCCGCCGCATTGAGATCCTTTTCAAAGCCGAAAGACCCGAAGATCAGTGCGAATATCCTTCTGAATGCCGATGTCATCTCCTCGCACGGAGGTATTTCCTTGGGCGGCACGGGCAAATCCTGACCGAACGCTATCGTAAACCAAGGATTACTTTGCTGAAATTTGGCAAATTTCTCCTCGCTCATTATCTGTCCGAATATACTCTCGTATTCGTTTAACATTTACTCCTCCGTATCATCCGTTAAGTTGTTTTTCCGCCGCCGACAACGCGGGCGCCGCAATTTGCACATAGTCACACGGACTTACTTACGCAAGCCATGCCCGTTTCCCTCCTTTTATCGCCCCTCTTGCGCGCGATATTCAGAGATGATTTACCCTCTTACTGACACCGAAACCCCGGTATCCTTCACATCAACGCCGACATTCTTCCCGCACTTAGCGCACACAATGTCGAATTTTGCACCGGCAGCCATTTTGCCGATCTTGTTTCCGCACACCGGACAGGCAACAAAATAGAATCTCTCCTGCGCCGGCTCCTTAGACTGCTGCAGCGGATCCTCCGGCTTCTGTTCGCTCGCTTTCAGCTTTCCTGTCAGGAATGCGGCCGGAAAGGGAAAAATCTTGATTTCGCTCTGCGATGAAAAGCGCACGTGTACATACCTGGGAGTTACATTCACAACCACACCGTCGCCGTAGATATCGTGCGTCACGAGCTCACCTCTCACGTGCCTGATCTGCGGCGCGGGTTGCGGGCTCTCTTGCGGGCTCTCATTTAAGTCAACTACCCTTTGCGCCCATGCATAGAGCTTCTGCTGATACTCATCCTCTTTCTCCCGCCACCATTGACTGCAGACGTAATATCTCCCTCCGAGTTTGAAATGGAGCCAATAGCGAGCGTGCCCCCGACTGTCATAGATCTCCGCAGACGATATCGTCAGAAGCGGATATGCTATGCCGAACGTCTTCTTGCTGTACTCCGACTGCTGCATGCTCTGCAACAATTCCGGTGTCAGTTTGCCGTTGGAATACATCCAACCCAGCAGCCGTTTTACATAATCCTGAATTTTCTCTCCTGAATTTCTTTTGGGAAAATAGTCGTTCATGTTTTTTTTACCGTTATTTTGTAAATCTTACTTTTTTGTTTTATTGATTCGATTCCGCTGATTTATGGTTTTCGGGCGAAACGCCGTCATTGCTCACTCCTCGTCGGTGTCAAGGAAGGACTTCCAGTCGGCACTGAGAGAAACCCCCGTGCGCTTGCCGGACATCACGCTGTCAAGCGCCATACTGTACATTTTTCTCACGCCGCTGTGACTGGGGGTGAAATCCGCCGCATACTTTGCGGAGATGCCGAGATTCCGCGCTTCGGATACGGCGTCCATGTTTGCTCCGAGGAAAACGAACTGCCAGGAATACTTCTGCTGCTGATGCTCGATCATACCGCGCACGCGCTTGGCGGTGTATTCGCGGCTGGAGTTCTCCATCCCGTCCGTCGTGATAACGAATACGACATGCTCCGGTCTTTCCTCCTCGGGCGCGGCGGCAAGACGCGCGCCCACGGCGTCTATCGTCCTGCCGACGGCGTCGAGGAGCGCGGTGCTGCCGCGCGCGAAATATTCCTTGTCGGTCAGCGGAGCGACCTCTTCGAGCGCAACGTGATCGTGCAGCACCTCGTACTCGTGGTCGAACAGCACGGTGGTGACGTACGCGTCGCCCTCGATCTTCTTCTGCTTTTCTATCAGCTCGTTGAATCCGCCTATCGTGTCGGCGGCAAGACCGCTCATTGAGCCGCTGCGGTCCAGTACAAATACCATCTCCGTCAGATTTTCTCTCATAAAACCTCCTTTTGCCGCATTCGCGGCGATGTTTATCCGCGCGCAAGACCTTTCAGTCATATCCGCGGTAGATCTTGGTCAGTACGGGCAGCAGGCGCACGGCTATGTCCTCGCGCTGCTCGCGGGTAAGATCCTCGGTCGCGTTGCCGCGCACCGCGTCGAGGATGAACGCGATCTCGTCCGTCCCGAACTTCTTGCCGCCGAGATAATATCCGCTCCCGGTCTTGATGATGGGATAGCCCATTTCAATAAGCGCCTTGATGTTGCGCCCGACGGTCTTCCTGTCGCACGGCATGACGTCGGAGAGCCATTCCGCGATCTGTTTCTGTGTCATGGTGTGGTTAAAATCCGTGTTCGCCTCAAGTATTTTCAGCACATAAAGGATCAAGTACTTTTTCCGGTTCACTTGTGCACCCTCCGTTTTAATTATAACAATGTGCCTGTACCAAAAATTGCCCCCGCCGAAATAAGCGGAAAATTTCTGATATTTTATACGGACCGTCCCGAAGCGCCCCGCCGCGTCCGTCCTGCGTCAAGGCGCCGCTATATAATTTTCGGAACGGATCCCCGCTTTTCCTAAACCGCACGCACATTTTGCGTTTTGATTCGTATTGATTTTGCACGCCCTGCTTCCGGGCCGGTGCCACCGCCTATATGCCGTTTGATGTATATTAATTTTCGCAACCGCTCTTCCGCGACTGTTTCGGCGCGCACTCTTATGCCGTTTGATGTATATTAATTTCCGGCACACGCGGACAATCCGCAAAAAATGCCGCCCTTGCCTGCGGTTTTCAAGCAACACGGACATTGCGCGGCGGTCTGTCCGCGCATGACGGAAAGCGCCCCGGTACAGCCGGGCGGTAAAAACGCAATAAAAAACGGCGCGACACACAGTCACACCGTTTCAATAATGCCGAAAGCGCAGGTCACTGCCGCAAGGCCGTCCTGCCGCGCAGCTCCGTCAGAGGAATTTCTCCTCCCCGGTATCGTACAGCCCTGTGTCCAGCAGACGCAAACGGGGTATGACGGGCAATGCCACGAACGAAAGCGTGGTGAAAGCGTCGATGCCGGGGTTCACGCCCATGGAATGCGCAATACGCTCCATGCGCGCTATCCCCTCCGCGACTTCCGCCGCACTTCCCGTCGCCATAAGCCCGAAAGCGGGCATGGGAAGTTCTCCCGCGATCTTCCCGTCCGCCGCGATGACGTAGCCGCCTCCGATATCCCGGAGCCTTGCCAGCGCAAGAGCCATATCCGCCCCGTTGTCGCCCGCGCATACCGCGTTGTGCGAATCGTGGGAAATGCTCGTCGCCACCGCTCCGCCGCATATGCCGTAGCCCGCGATATAACACACGGAGAGATTGCCGTTCCTGCCGTGCCGCTCCGCCGTAGCGAGGAGGTTCACGCCGTTTTCCTCCCTCCCTGCAATGCACGCCTTTTCGGTGAGGAGCTGCCCGTCCACCAGTTTCAACGCAATGTGTTCGAGCCGTTCCGGCACGCGGAAATCCTCCGGCGAGAAATCACGCAGATGCACAGTATTTTCAAAAACATGCGGTTCATCTGTTTTTTTATCGCCGTCAAACAGCAGTTTCGCGTCTTTAGCAACAAGTCTGCCGTCCTTGAAAACGTAACGCACTTCCCTGCCGTCGTCGCTCACGGCGACGAGATCGGCGCGAAGTCCTTCGCGCACGTTGCCGCGGTCGGTCAGACCGTAATACCGCGCCGGATTGTACGACGACATGCACGCTATCTCTCCCCAACCGAAGCCTTTTGCACGTGCCATCGCCGCAATATACGAGATGTGCCCTTCCGCGGCGATTGTGGCAAGGTGCTTGTCGTCGGTGCAGAACGCGAAACGCGAAAGATCCAGATCCCTTTCCTTTATGCCGTCCAGCAGTTCGGACGCGTTGCGCGCCGCGCTGCCCTCGCGGACGTATATATTCATGCCGCACGCGTAACGCGCGTACATCGCCTCTTTCGACGCACATTCGTGATCGTTGTTCACCCCTGCCGCGGCGTATGCGGGGAGCATGGATTCCGGCATACCGGAAGTGTGCCCGTCTATCGTCCTGCCCTTGAAGAGCGCGATCTTGTCCGCCATTTCGGGCTTGCCTTCCGCCGCGTCCCTGAAACACATCACCTCCCCCAAGCCCACCACCATGGGATCGCCGACAAACTCTTTCATGTCCGCGGCAAGGAACTTGCCCGCGCCATTGGTGTCGAGAGGGGTTGCCGGTACTCCCGACGGCAGACATATGAACACGTCGGCAGGCGACTTTCCGCACTCCTGCATGAACTCCCTCAGCCCTGCCGCTCCGGCGACGTTGACGACTTCGTGGGGATCTGCGACGATCGCCGTGGTGCCGAAAGGCAGTATCGCCTCTCCGAACGCCTCCGGCAGTACCATGCCGGACTCTATGTGAACGTGCGCGTCTATGAATCCGGCGGCGACGATAAGCCCTGTGCAATCGACGCTTTCCGCGCCGTCCGCGGCAATACCGCTCCCTACCGCCGCAACGAGCCCGTCGGAGATCAGCACGTCCGCCCTCTTCACTTCGCGCGTTTCTCCGTCCGCGACAAAGCCGCCTTTCAGGATATACTTCATTTTTCCTCCGCCGCGGAAAGCGGGTCCGACGCAACGCCGAACCCGCCGATCCGCAATTTTATTGTGCAAAAAAGTAACCTTGAAATGCCGTTTCCGTCATTTCAGATTTTCGTCTATGAGCGCGTCGAGATACTTCTCCACGTCTTTGTCGTCGAGTACGGCAGGATTGTCGAGCAGCCACAGCAGCAGATTGACGAGCGCCCCGGCGTAACAGATAGCCGTCATCTGCGGCGGCACGACAGAGGGATACGCCGTCCTGAACTTCCCCAGCTGATATCGGATGGACTGCGCAAGAGAGTCCGTAAGCGTATGCACCACCTTTTCGTTGCGGTTGTGCTCCACTATCCTCGCAACATGGTTGTGCTTGTCGGAAAGGTACTCCACCGCCATGAAAACAAGGGTGCGGAACATCTCCCTGGGGCTGGCGGCGGGAACTTCGCGCGTGAAATTCTCGTAGACGGAATCCTTCAATTCCTCCAGCGCAAAGGACAGCAGATGGTATTTGTCCTCGAAATGCGCGTAAAACGTCGCGCGGTTGACCATCGCGCGCTTGCACAGATCGATGACGCTTATCTTCTCGATCGAGTTCTCTTCCATCATGTCCAGAAGCGTTGCGCTGAGCAGTTTCCTCGTGCGTACTATCCTGAGATCTTCCCTGTACTCCATTCCGGCTCCTTCGCTATTTGATATGTATCATTATGCCACAAAACACAATTTGTGTCAACATATAATACATCAGTCTGTTAACATACAGCGGTCGGCATATGCGACGGACTTTGCGGCGTTACTCTCCCCGGCGCGCACCGCCGCGAATGCCGTGCGCGGCGACGCTCCCACGTCCGCACCGCCGCGGATTTCCCTCCCGTCCGCCTCAAATCGGCAAATTGTGTTGATAAAAACGGAAACATATGTTATAGTGACTATATTCTACTTTTAAGTGCGCACGGTGGCATTCTGCGCCGGCGCGCATATAATGACGGAGCGATATGAACATTTCAAAGGAGATCCGCGACAAAGCGGTCGACTACAGCTTCGATTCGATCAAGTACATATGCGACGAGATCGGTCCGCGCGAATCGGGGATGCCCGCGGAGCGCAAGGCGCAGGAGTGGCTGAAGGATCAGCTGCTCGAAAACGGCTGGGCGGACGAGGCTGAAATAGAACCTTTCACCGTTTCCAGACACGGGCTCGTCGGCTTCACAAAGATAGTTTCCGTGCTGCTCGTGATCGCCGCGGCGGTGCAGTTCGCCGCCTATTTCGCGGGCGGCGCGGCAAATGCCGCCGCAAACGCGGTCACAATAATCCTGGGACTGATCGCGCTTGTGATCACCGTGGCGGAGTTTTTGATGTACAAGCCTTTCATCGATCCCCTGCTGCCGAAGACGGAGTCCGGCAACGTTTATGCTTCTCTGAAAAGCAGCGGCGAAACGAAAAGGCGCATCATATTCTCCGGACATTGCGATTCCGCTTACGAATGGACGCTCATGAAGATCAAGCCGGCGTTCATGATCGCGGTGATAGTGCTCTGCGTGGTCGGAGTGCTTGCCTCGTTCGCACTGTGCATCGTCAATCTCGTGCGCGGCGAAACCGCGGTATGGAGCCTTGTGCTGACGTCGGTGTTCATCCCCTTCTACGTTCTGCTGTGGTTCTTCTGCAACTTCAAAGTGGTCGTCCCCGGCGCGAACGACAACCTGACCGGCGTGCTCGCCTCCGTCGCGGTCCTGAAGTGTCTGAAAGAAAGCGGCATCCGTTTCGAACACACCGAAGTCGCCGTCCTGCTCACCGGCTCCGAAGAGTCCGGACTGCGCGGAGCGTTCGCATGGGCACGGAAGCATAAGGACGAGATCCTCTCCGACGGGACGGAGACCGTGTTTGTCGGGCTCGAAACCCTCCGCGACTGGGATCACCTCAACATCTACAACCGCGATCTCACCGGCACCGTCGCGCATGACGCCGGCGCGGTGAAACTACTCGACAAGGCCTCCGCCGCATGCGGCAGACCTCTCAAACATTTCTCGGTGTTCTTCGGAGCGTCCGACGCCGCCGCAGTCACCAAGGAAGGGCTCCGCGCGACATGCCTCGCCGGTATGGATCCCACTCCCGCCGATTATTACCACAACGTCAAGGACACCGCGGACAACATGGACAGAAAAACTTTCGCGCTCGGACTGGACATCGCTCTCGAAGCCGCCGAAATATTCGACAGGGAAGGAGCACCGGAATGAGCACTGTGAGGGATATCATGAAAAAAGCAATCTGCATAGCGATCACCGCGGCTCTCGTAGTCGCATTCTCTTTCGCCCTCGTCGGCTGCAACGACAACTCGTCGGTGACGACACAGATCACGGGCGTTAAAGACGCGGCGATAACGGATCTGCGCACCGCTCTCGAAAACAGCAGTAACGCAAGCTCCTATCGCGGCGTGATAAAGCAAATTTCCGGGGACGCCACAGAGAACTCCACCGTTTCCGTCTACGCCAACGGACGGGACTCGACGGTGTATATAGATAAGGAAATTTTCAACGCGGAAGAGCTTATCGAAAGAGAGTACGTCATGGCAGGCATCGCAACCACCGGACGCGTGTATGCCATAGCCCAATACGACGGCGATGCAACCTCGCCCTCCCGCTCCGTTTACTACAACGGTGACGATAACACTTATGTCATCAGCGACGTGATCACCAGCAGCAATGTGCGTAAAGCGCGCACCGACCTGCTCAACATCCTTGACAATTGCGTATCTCTCACCGGATCCGTGACAACTTCGGGCAGCGTATCGGAATACTCTCTGACTTATGACACCGAAAGGATACAGGGCACGCTTTCCGTCAAAACAGAGAACGGCTTGGTGACCTTTGTGGAGAACGTATCCGACGGCACGACGTTCAGCACCGAATACACCTACAACATCGGAAGTATGGCTCCCGAAGGCAGCAGCACGTGGTACGAAAAGCATCCCCGAACGGTCTGATCCGATACCATACACCTGCCGCTGACGCGATTCTGTCCGCTTCCGCGAATGACGCGCGGCGGACATAAGCATTGCGCCGTACCTGTGGTTGCAAATACGTCCGGCACTCTTCTGTACAACATCTGCGGAAGTGTGATACCGACATGACAAAACCGCATCGGAATACGATGCGGTTTTTCTTTGTTACGCTGCCGAGAGACAGACGCGGGGCTACTCTCTCTCCCTGCTCTCCCTGAGCATGAGCGCGCGGAGCGCGATCACTATGACGGGGACGAGCACCGCCTGCAGCACGAGTCCGATGAGTCCGGTCTGTATCTGCGTCCATACCGCCGCGGCGGAGAGAGGCGAAACGCTCTGGAACACTGCGGCGACAGTGAGGAAGGTCAGCCGTCCGGACACCTGTGCCAGAAGCACGGCGGGGAACGCAGCCCATGCGTTTTTGACTATGAGCCCCGAAAACGCGCCGCTGACCGCGGCGAACACCACGAGTTCCGCCATCATGTACGGCAGTCTTTCCGCGGCAGGCATTGCGTTGCCCGCAGCCGACGTAATGAGAAAGCTGACGACGGGCGCCAGAAGTGCGGCTCCGACTCCCCAGCCCGCTCCCAGCAGACAGCCGCCGAGCAGTACGGGCAGATACATGGGCAGCCACTGCACGCCGCCTGTAAAATACGGATCAGACATACGTTTCATTCCTCACACGCATAATAAAAACGCTCCCGGAAGGGAGCGGTGATATACGGCTGTCATTTGCGTCTGTCGGTAATTCTTCCGTAATCCGCCGGAA
>DVJC01000006.1 GCA_018710835.1 Candidatus Limadaptatus stercoravium
GGCAGCCAAAAATAAGAATACGGCGGAAAACGGAAAGATTTGCAAAAGCGGGGCTTTGTGCCCCGCTTTTTCAGTGTTTAACATTATGTTGCGTCATTAGCTTATTTTATGACGCGGACTTTTATCACGCCATCTTTCGCTTCGAGTGCGGCGGCGTCGATGACGGAGTCGGTGTCGATGAGGGTATAGGTGTAGCCCTTTGCCGTGGAGGACAGTCCGTCCGTACCGAGCGCTGTGCCTTCCTTGGAAAGCACGGCGATGCGGTGTTTTGTCTTGAGCTCCGCTTTGAGGCAGGGCAGGTTGACGGAATTGACGATGTTGCCGTTCTCGATATAGTCCTTTAGTTCGTTCGCCGCCATGACCGCGCAGTTGTCCTCCGCTTCTTCCGTGGACGCGCCGAGGTGGGGCACCGCTATGATGCCGTCGCAGGAGTTGATCTCCGCGGTGGGGAAGTCGCAGACGTACTTGTGCAGTTTGCCGCCGGCGAGCGCCGCCTTGATGTCGGACACCACGGCGAGTTCGCCGCGCGCGGCGTTGACCACCACCGCGCCGTCCGCCATTTTCGCTATCGCGGCGGAATTGATCATACCTTTGGTTTCCTCGGTGGCGGGCATGTGCAGGGACACGAAGTTCGCGTCCTCATATGCTTCTTCGGCGGTGGGGCACACTTCGACGAAGGGGATCTCCGCTTTCGCCGCGTCGGAGAGGTAGGGGTCGTAGCCCTTAACGGTCATGCCGAGCGCGTTCGCCGCGGCGGCGACCTTTCTGCCTATCGCGCCGAGCCCCAGCACCGCGAGCGTCTTGCCCGCGATCTCGTGTCCGACGAACTGTTTCTTGCCCTTTTCCACCTGTTTCGCCACGTCGTCGCCGGTGAGAGAGGACGCCCACTTTATGCCTTCCGCGAGGTTGCGCGCGGCGAGCATGAACTCGCATATCACCATTTCCTTGACCGCATTCGCGTTCGCGCCCGGCGTGTTGAAAACGACGACTCCGCGCTTTGCGTAATCGGCATGGGGGATATTGTTGACGCCCGCGCCGGCTCTTGCTACGGCAAGCACGGAGGAGGGCAGATCGTATTCCGCCATATTCGCGCTTCTGACGAGTATGCCCGCGGGGGACGCGCTCTCGTCGACCAGGTCGTATCCGCTCAGGATCTTGTCTGCAAGAGGAGAGATGGCGTTGAGTTTCAGAATGTCCATAACGCCCTCACTTGTTTTCCGTTTCGAACTTCTTCATGAAGCCGATGAGCGCTTTCACGCCTTCGACGGGCATCGCGTTGTAGATGGACGCGCGCATGCCGCCGGCAAGACGGTGCCCCTTGAGGGACACGAGTCCCGCGCCTTCCGCTTCCTTGACGAACTTCGCGTCGAGCTCGGCGGAGGGGGTGACGAAGGGGACGTTCATGATCGACCTGTCTTCGGGATTGACCTTGTTGGCGTAGAAGGAGGAGTTGTCGATGAAGTCGTACAGCATCGCCGCCTTTTCGCGGTTGATCTTCTCCATGGCCGCCACGCCGCCCATCTTCTTGAGATAGCGCATGTTGAGCATCATGACGTAGATCGCCCAGCAGGGAGGGGTGTTGTAGAGGCTGTTGTTGGCCGCGTGCACGGAATATTTGAACATCGTGGGGCAGATCGCCATCTCGCCGCCGAGCATATCCTTGCGGACGATGACGAGAGTGACGCCCGCGGGGGCGAGGTTCTTCTGCGCACCGGCGTAGATGAGCGCGTACTTGTTCACGTCCGCGACTTCGCTCATGATGCAGGAGGACATATCGGACACGAGCGGCGCGCCGCAGTCGGGCACATAGTTCCACTTGGTGCCGAAGATGGTGTTGTTCTCGGTGATGTGGACGTAGTCGATGTCATCGCGGAAGTCCGCACGCGTGACTTTGGGTATGTAGGTGTAGCCCGCGTCTTCGGAGGACGCGACGAGGCGGATGTCGCCGTATTTCATCGCTTCCTTGTACGCCTTTTTGGAGAAGTTGCCCGTCACGACGTAATCCGCGCGTCCCTTCTTCAGCAGATTGAGAGGGACGGACTCGAACTGCGTCGACGCGCCGCCCTGGAGCAGCAGCACTTCGTATTCGTCGGAGATGTTCATCAGCTCGCGGACGAGGGCGATGCACTCGTTGTGTATGGGTTCGTACACCTTGCCGCGGTGGCTGAGCTCCATGACGCTCATTCCCGAACCTTCGTAATCGGTGATCTGTCTGCCGGCCTCTTCGAGCACTTCCATGGGAAGCATGCTGGGACCTGCCGAAAAGTTGTAAACTCGCATAGTGCCTCCTTAAACGGTCAAACCGGAAATACGCGAATATTATACAACATTCCGCGCCGCCGTGTAAAGAATTTAACCGTGTAAATCATTCCGTGACGGAATTTTCCGTTAGTGGTCCGTGCGCTTGCATAAAGCGTTTATATTTTGTATAATAAAACTTAATTTGAGAAAAAATCGGATAGGCGCGCGGCATGAGCCGGCGCGCATGACAGGAGAAATATGGCAAAATCTGTGAAAGTTGTTTTTCTGGGCGGCGTGGGAGAGATAGGTAAGAACATGACCGCCATCGAGTACGGCGACGACATCGTCATCGTGGATTGCGGCGTGGAGTTCCCGCAGGGCGACAGCCCCGGCATCGACGCGATCATCCCCGACATCACTTACATCCGCGACAACCGCAGGAAACTGCGCGGCATACTCCTCACCCACGGGCACGAGGATCACATCGGCGCGCTGCCTTACTATGCGGACGAGCTGGACGTGCCCATCTACGGCACCGCGCTCACGCTCGGACTGCTGGAGCGCAAGCTCTCCGAAAGGGGAGTGAAAGCGGATCTGTGCAAGGTGAAAGAGGGCGACACCGTGAAACTCGGCTGTTTCGAGGCGGAGTTCATCAAGGTCGCGCACTCCATGGCGGGCGCGTGCGCGCTGTCGCTGACCACTCCGATAGGCATAGTGTTCGTCACCGGCGATTTCAAGATCGACAACACGCCCATAGACGGCAAAAAGACGGATCTCCAGCGCATTGCGGAGATAGGCGCGAAAGGAGTGCTGCTCATGCTGGGCGAGTCCACCAATGTGGAACGCAAAGGCTCCTCCACCTCCGAAAAGATGGTGGGGCAGGGGCTTGAAAACATCTTCGTCGCCAACGCTGACAAGCGTATCGTCGTGGCGTGCTTCGCCTCCTCCAACTACAGGGTGCAGCAGATACTCTGGCTAGCGGAGAAATACGGCAGGAAAGTCGTGCTCGCAGGCAGAAGCATGAAGGGCATAGTCGAAGTCGCCTCCCGCGTCGGGGAACTGCATGTGCCGAAGGGCATCATCGCGGACGGCGTGGGCAAACTTCCTCCCGAAAAACTCGTCGTCATCGCCACGGGTTCGCAGGGAGAGCCGACCAGCGCGCTCAACCGCATGAGCCGCGGCGATTTCAACAAAGTTTCGATAGGTCCCGACGACGTGGTCGTGCTGTCCTCGACGCCCATACCCGGCAACGAGAAGTCCGTCTACGACGTCATCAACAATCTGTTCCGCAAGGGCGCGAACGTCATATACGAGGCAATGAACGAGGTGCACGTCTCCGGACACGCGTACGAGGAGGAGCTGAAGATCATGCTCTCTCTCGTGCGTCCTAAATATTTCATGCCCGTGCACGGCGAATACCGCCACCAGTTCAAGCATGCGGAGATCGCAAAATCGCTCGGCATCAAGGAGAGCAACATCGTCATACCCAACATCGGCGAAGCGTACGGCGTCAACGCGCATTCGCTCAAACAGCATTCCAATGTGCCGGCGGGCAACGTGTACGTCGACGGCGTGGTGCTCGAGGACGGCTCTTCCGTGGTGTCCGACCGCAGGTCGCTTGCCGAATACGGCATGCTGCTCGTGCTCGCGTCAGTCAACACCGAGAAGGGCGTGATAGCCGGAGAGCCCGACGTCATCGCGAGAGGGTTCAACCTCACCGACGAGATAGAGCAGGAGATCGCCGGCACCGTCCGCGACACCGTGAACGGCGCGGATTTCGACGAAAACGGGCTGGGCGAGCTTGCGCGCGCCGTCAAGAAAGCGGTGCGTAAACTGTTCTACCGCGACAGGCAGTTCCCCATCATAATCCCGATCATCGTAGAGGACTGACATGCAGCGCAAACCCGTCGTACTCATTCTCACATCTTCCGACGAACGCGGCGGCGCGGCGGAAAATTACGCCGCCGCCATAAGCGCGGACGGCAGGTTCAACACTGTGGTGCTCGGTGAGGACAAGTACGGCGCGAAGGACATCTTCGGAAAGCACAGCAAAGCGGCATTCCGCGCGGACAAGCGCAGGCTGCTCATGAGCGGCGCGGCTTCCGCAGGCAGACTGCTGAGGGCGGGGACGTGCCGCGGCAGACTGCACGGCAGGAACAGGCGCGTCGCAAACGCAGTGAAACGCTATGCGCCGGAGTACGTCCTCACGGTCACGCCGTATGCGCAGGCGGCTTTTACGGAGGCGAAGCGCAGGGCGGGATTCGACGTGCCGTCCGTGCATGCGGTCACGTCCTTCGTGCTTCCCGGCACGGACTATCCGGCGTATGCCGCGGACGTCTATCTTGTGGAGAACGCCGACGTCAAGGAGGAGCTGGTGTCGAGGGGCATACCGTCCAGGCACGTTGCAGTCACGGGGCTTCCCTTCGACGCGCCGCGCGTCACCCCGGCGGAAACGGAGGACGGCAAGCAGGAACTCGGACTTCCGCGCACGCCCACCGTGTTCGTCAATGCCGGCGGCAGGGACGCGGTGGAGATACTCGGATTGCTGGCGGATCAGGGCGACATCATCAACATCGCGTGCTATGCCGAGGACGTGAAGCTCCTTGCCGCGCTGCGCACCAGGGCGGACAGGGCGGAAACGCGCAGCAACGTCGTGCTGATCACGCGCAAGGACATGTTCCGCGAATATCTGCTCATGAGCGACATCGTGATCACGCGGTTCGAGCCGTCCGTGGTCTACACCTGCTTCAAGGCGGGTAAACCCGTCGTCGCGTTCGGAAAGAACGCGGAGGAAGAAAAAAACGTCGCCTATCTTGCCGAAAGGAAGCTCGTCATGCCGGCGCGGTCGGACATCGACGTGGTTGCGCTGATATACAAATTCATGCAGACGGACACCGCTTCGGAGTACGTCGAAAACGGAGTGGAGAGGACGGAAATGTTCTCGCTCGAAAACACGGCGAATTATCTCGCCGCCTACTCGGAAAGGTGATATGGCAATCGTAAGATCTCTCGGAAAAGCCGCGCGCCGCGCGGGAATGCGCGCCGGCGACGACCTCGTTTCCCTCGGCGGAATACCCGTCCGGGACATTTTGGACTGCCTGTATTTCGACGGGGAAGAGAAGTTCGACGCCGAAATCGTACGGGGCGGCAAACGCCGTGTGCTGCATGTGAGAAAGAGTGCCGACGAGCCGCTCGGCATCGAACTCGAAGAGGAAATGCGCCCCATGCGCTGCCGCAACAAATGCGTGTTCTGTTTCGTCGATCAGCTGCCGAAAGGAATGCGCGAAAGCCTCTACGTCAAGGACGACGACTACCGATACAGTTTCATCAGCGGAAGCTACGTCACTCTCACCAATCTTTCCGACGACGACATAGACAGGATAATACGCCTCGGACTCAGTCCGATATACATATCCGTGCACGCTTTCACCGACGAAGTGCGGAGGCGGCTGGTGACCAATCCCGGCACCGACACTCTCATCGCTAGGATGCGGAAACTGGGCGCCGCAGGTATAAAGATGCACACGCAGCTCGTCATTGTCCCCGGACTCAACGACGGGGAGGAGCTGACGAAGAGCATACGCGGACTGCACGGCGTGGAGGGCGTGGCGACCGTCGCCGTAGTACCCGTGGGGCTGACCGGACACCGCGAAGGGCTTGCGCCCCTCCGTCCCGCGACGCGGGAAGAATCCGCCGCGACGGTGAAACAGGTGGAAGAGCTGAATGCGGAATTCGGCGGTTTCTGCTGGTGCTCGGACGAGTATTACGTCAAGGCGGGCATGCCGCCGCGCGAATACCCGTATTACGGCGATTTCGAGCAGATAGAGAACGGAGTCGGGCTTTTCGCGGAGTTTTACGACAACGTGGACTACGAACTCTCCTCCCTTCCCGACATGCGGCTGAACAAGAAGATCGCCCTCATCACGGGGGTGGACTTCGCGCCGTACCTCAGGGAGAAGATGAAAGAAGTTGACGCCAAAATCGGCATTTCAAGCACCGTTTTCGGCATAATAAACCGTTTCTTCGGAGAAACGATCACAGTCGCCGGGCTTGTGACGGCAGGAGATATAACAGCACAGGCGGACTGCTCGGGCATGGACGCCGCCGTCATTCCCGACAATATGCTGAAGGAGTTCGGCGACGTATTTTTGGACAACGTAACGACGGACGAGGTGTCGCGCGCTCTCGGCGTGCCGCTCATCGTCGTGTCGCACAACGGCTCGGATCTGGTGAGCCGCATCGCGGACCGTTTCCGCGGGGAGGAGAGAAGATGAAGCCTCTTATTGCCATAGTGGGACGCCCCAATGTGGGCAAATCCACGCTTTTCAACCGCATAGCCGGAGGGCAGATCGCCATCGTCGAGGATACCCCCGGCGTGACGCGTGACAGGATATACGCCGACTGCGAGTGGTGCGGCCGCGCTTTCACGCTCATTGACACCGGCGGACTCGAACTCAAGAGCGAGGACGAGATGTGGATGCACATCCGCGCGCAGGTGGAGATAGCCGTCGAAGCGTCCGACGCCATCATTTACGTCGTGGACGGCAAGACAGGGCTCACGCTCGACGACGAGGCGATCGCGGCGTATCTGCGCAAGGCGAAAGTCCCGGTGATACTTGCCGTCAACAAGATAGACAACAACGAACTGCATGAAGCGTACGGCTTCTATTCGCTCGGTTTCGGGGAGCCTTACGCCGTTTCCGCCGCGCAGGGGAAGGGCATCGGCGAGCTTCTCGACGCGGTGACGGACGCCGTCCCCGCCGTCGCGCCCGAAGAGGACGAGGACGTGATAAAGATCGCCATAGTCGGCAAGCCGAATGCGGGCAAGAGTTCCATCGTCAACAGGCTGCTCGGCTACGAGCGCGTGATAGTCAGCGACGTCGCCGGCACGACGCGCGACGCGATAGATACGCCCATCACCGTGGGAGGGGACAAATACGTCCTTATCGACACCGCCGGCATACGCAGAAAAAAGAGCGTCGGCGACGGATTGGAGCGTTACAGCGTTCTGCGCAGTCTGCTCGCGGTGCGCCGCGCGGACGTCGCGGTCATCGTGCTGGACTCTGCCGAGGGAGTGACGGAGCAGGACGTCAAGATCGCGGGTTATGTGGACGCGCAGGGCAAACCCTCCGTCGTGGTAATGAACAAGTGGGACCTTGTGGCAAAGGATACGCATACGATAGAGAAGTACGAGAAAAAGTTGCATGAAGACCTTAAATTCATGGACTACTTCAAGTCCGTGTATGTGTCGGCAATGACGGGAAAACGCGCGGACGCGATACTTCCCGCGTGCAGAAAGGTGCTCGCCAACAGCCGCAGGAGGATCGCTACGGGACTTCTCAACGAAGTGCTTGCGGACGCTACGCGCATCAGCGAGCCTCCCTCCAAACTCGGCAGACGGCTCAAACTGCTGTACATCACGGAGGCTTCCGTCGCGCCGCCCACTTTCGTGCTCAAGGTCAACGATCCCGACCTCATGCACTTCAGCTACAAGCGGTATCTCGAAAATGCGCTCCGCCGGAGCTTCGACTTCTCGGGCACGCCCATACGCCTGCTGGTGCGCGGAGGAAAAGAGGAATAAAGCCGCTTGCGCTTCGGCGCAATGTGTGGTAGGATAATTGAAAACGTCCGCGGCAGGACCGCGGCGCGCCGTTCGGATCGGCGCGAGGAGGATTATGGATTATAAGTCTTTTTCCGCAAAGGAACTCGAAAATCTGCTCCGCGACGAGCAGAAACGCTTCAAGAAGCTCGTAAAAGAGGGCAGAAACGTGGATATGACGCGCGGCCGTCCCTCAAAGGAACAGCTTGAGATCGCAATGCCCATGCTGAAAGCCGCGGGCACTTACAACTATTCGGCAGAAACGTCCGACGCCCGCAATTACGGCGATCTCGGCGGTACGAAAGCGTGCAAGGCGCTCTTTGCCGAGCTTTTCGGTGTGAAACCGGAGGAAGTATTCGTCGGCGACGGCAGCAGCCTCGATCTCATGTACACGCTTGTGCATTTCGCAAAGCAGTTCGGCGTGCTCGGCGCCGCGCCCTGGAACAGCCTGAAAAAGGTCAAGTTCATCTGTCCTGCGCCCGGCTACGACCGCCACTTCTCCATCTGCCAGCAGTTCGGCATCGAGATGATCACCGTCCGCATGAAAGAGGACGGCCCCGATATGGACGTCATCGAGTCCCTCGTCAGAGAGGACGATTCCATCAAGGGCATCTGGTGCGTGCCCAAGTATTCCAACCCCACGGGCATCACGTTCTCGGACAGCGTGGTTGAAAGACTCGCCACCATGAAGACGGCGGCAAGCGACTTCCGCATCTTCTGGGACAACGCATACATGGTGCACAGCCTCTACGACGAGGACGACAAACTGAAAAACATCTTTGACGTCGCGCGCAAGGCGGGCACGATGAACAGGATCTATTCCTTCGCGTCCACGTCCAAGATCACGTTTGCGGGCAGCGGCATTTCCGCTATTGCGGCGTCCGAGGAAAACATCAAGGATATCATGGGCAAGATGTTCTTCAAGTGCATCAACGCCAACAAAGTAAATCAGGTCATGCACGTCAATTTCCTGAAAAACGCCGACGGCGTCAGGGAAGTGATGAAGAAGCATGCCGCGATGCTGCGTCCCAAATTCGAGCTGTTCGATAAGAAGTTTACGGAAGCGTTCGACGGCGACGAGTTCGTCAAGTGGTCCAAGCCGCGCGGAGGTTACTTTATTTCCGTAGACGTCAAGTCCTGCGCGAAACGTATAGTCGAACTCGCTGCGACCGCGGGCGTCAAATTCACCGCTGCAGGCGCAACCTTCCCCTACAAACTCGACGACATGGACAGCAACATCCGCGTTGCACCGTCAGTTCCTTCCCTCGAAGAGATGGAGTTCGCCATCGACGTCATGATCTCCGCCATACGCCAGGCGCGTATGGAGATCGTCCTTGCCAAAACCAAGTCCTGAGCGGACGGCTGACTGTGGTACCGAACGTTACATAAGTTATCGCAAAGTCCTGAGCGGACGGCTGACTGTGGTGCAGTGCATTACATAAGTTACCGCAAAGTCCTGTGCGTCCGGGTTCTGAGCGGACGGCTGACTACGGTACCGAACGTTAAATAAGTTATCGCAAAGTCCTGAGCGGACGGCTGACTGTGGCGCAGTGCATTGCATAAGTTTCGGCAAAGTCCTGAGCGGGCGGCCGGCTATGCGGTAGAGAGTATAAAACGCACATTTAACAGCCGGCACACGCGTCGGACGGCCACCGACAAAGCAAAACCGCGGCATATGCCGCGGTTTTTTGTGTAGTCGGTTATTGTTTTGCTGCTTTTAGCGCTGTATGCCGGAGCATACTTTCTTCTCTCCGCCGGACGGCGAAGTCATGCCTCGGCGGGGAAGATGTCAGCGAAGGTGGTGTCCGCGGAGAGTATGGAATACTGCGCAGAGGTAGCTACATTACCTCTTATTCTTATTCCGTCGGTGATGATCTCCGATAAGTCGAGAGTGATGAGTCCGGTGATTTCAAGTGTTTTGTTTTCAAAGAGCTTAAAGAGCTCCATCGGGAAGAATTCAACGTTATAGGCGAGGAATTCCGCGTCTTCATAAGGCATGAACGCCGTGATGTCCTGCGAGGTGGTCATCGCGGCGAAGTTGCCGTCCGAAAAGGTCACGGAGCCGGTCACGTCGCCGAAGTCGATCCAGTCGTAGATCATGGGCATGATGTCGTAGCCCGCGTCATATGCGAGTATGGGAGCGACCTGCTGCAGTATCCAGTCCAGCGCGCTCTCGCCGGGGATGGTGTAATCTGACGCCGATCCGCCGATGAGTTCCGCGTCATAGAAGGTGTTCATGCCGAAGTCCAGCACGGGAATGGTGTCATGCAGGGACTGTTGCGTAAAAGTAACGTCTTCGGCAAGAGGATAGAGCCCGCCGAGAGCAACGGCATCCAACGTGAATACACCGTCCGCGCTTTTGTGTACGGAAAGATCGACGTCGAGTCCGTTTTCGAGCGCGCCGGCGAAAATTCCGCTTGCTATGGCGTCAAGCCCGTCCACCTTGACGGTGTAGTCCATGCGGAACTCGTCACCCAGATACACACGTTTGCCCTCGAGGGTGATCTTTACGGGGACTGCTCCTTTACCGCTGCCGAGAGTGGCGTCGATGACGCCCGTATCCGTGCTCATTTTGTATTCCGCGCCGTCCCATGCGGACTTCGCATTTGCATAGCTCGCGACGAAATCGTCTTTGTTGCACGCTGCGAGCGCAAGGGCGGAAACCAGAAGGCAGACGAGCAGTATAAGTGACACAATGATGGTTTTAGCAGTGCGTTTCATGTTCGAAAACCTCCTTATTCGCCGTAACCGACGATGCGTTCGGCCGCAGTGTCTCTAATGACGCGGAGCAGATTGAGATAGTTGTCGTCGTAATCCTTCGCTTCCCAGTCGCAGTCTGTGTCTTCGCGCCAAAGCATCATGCCGGCAAAGCCCTGTTCGATGACGTAAGCAGTTTTGTCTGCGACCATTGCGCCGCCGTTGACCCAGACTTGTATAAATTGAATAGTGTAGGTGACGGAGCCGTCAAGGTTTGTGCCCGTGTAATACAGCCACTGCGAGTTGTCCCAGTAGGTATAGGGCTTTTTGTCATAGGTCGCCCATGCCTCTATGTCATATTCGTATTCGCTGCCGCTGTGCTCACCGTTCTCGCCGGGAATTTCCTTGTAGCCATAATTCGTCCACACGGTGTCCCAGCTGTTGGGCCTTCCGTAGACGGGGAGTCCGAGCACAAGTTGGGAAGGCTTGAAACCGATGTTGACGAAGTAACGCATGGAGGAGTATGCTCCGCTGCGGAATGAGGCGTGGTTGCCGTCCTTGATGTCGAAGCGGTCGTACGCCATCATCTGCACGAAATCCACCGCGTCGATCTGTTCCTGCGTGAGGCGCACGTTGTCTGCAGAGAGAGCCAGGGAAATGTACTTGTCCTCGCCGGAGGAGTCGATTGCCTCGCTGACGCGGGTGATGAGGTCGCCGTAATGTTTCCATTCGGTCACGCCGTTCGGGTACTCCCAGTCGAAGTCGATGCCGTCAACGCGGTCGTCGTCGGCAATAAGGGAAGTAATGTTTTCCATCAGCGTATCCATGTTGCCGGGAAGTCCGTGTGCGGACAGGTCGGACGGGAAGAGATCCATGCATATGTTCACGTTGCGGTCGCCCACGATGGACACGATCCTGTCGAGCAGCTGATTGTAGAAAGTCGGGTCTGACGTGCGGTTCTCGGGGGCGAAACCGTTCTCGGACGCGTAGACAAGCGAGCCGTCCTCTTCCCAGAAAACAAAGGATATGAGGATCATGTCCGTGATCACGCCGCGGTCGAGTTCCTCCGCCAGTGCTGCCGCTTCTTCGTCCGTCATATTGTAAAAGTCATCCACTCTGTAATAGTTGAATACACGGAAATCGTTCTCGTATTCTTTGGGGGCGATGTTGTATATTTCGACCTCCGCGATCGATATATCTTTCCCTTCATCGCAGCGTTCGAAATAAATGCGGAAAGTGGTCACTTCCACCGCGTCGAAAGTGCAGTAGCGGTAACGCTCGATCCTGTCCTGCTGACGATAGAAGAAATTCTCGAAATAGCCGTAGCCGTCTGTCGGATATTCCCCGTTCTCGTCGGGGGTGACGAAGCTGAAACCGGAGATGTAGTTGCCGTTTTCGCGCAGGACTACGGTGTTGATCTCCGTAGGCGAGGGAAGTGTGATCTCGATATACTGTCCGGTGGTGCTTTCCGCCGTCCATGCCGTCGAGGTGTCGCCGTCCGCGACGTTCCCCGCGCTGTCCGCCGCGCTCGATGCCGTGATCTGCTGCGCGCTTGCCGCGAGGTTTTCGGCGGCGGTGGTGTCGAGATCGTCGGTGAACACGTTCCCGAAATCCTCGACGCCCATCGAGCCGACTGACGGAGGATCGTTGTTGCAGGCGGCGAAGAGAACGCCGCATACGACCGTAAGCACGAGCGCCGCGGCGATGATGACGGTAAATCTTCCTTTCTTCATAAAAAACTCCCTTAACGATTTGCCGTATATATACGGATTGCTAATATAATAACACGTCGTAAGACAAAACTCAACGGCGATCCGCACATTGGACCCGCGTTAATGAGTGCAGGTACGGACCGCCGTCTGATGCTGTGCGCCGCGAAGGCGGCGCGTATGTAAGTTCGTCAGGCCTGAGCTTCCGCGCCGTAGACTGCCGCTACGCTTTCGAAGGTCGCGTCGTCGTTGCAGGCAAACAGCATCGGAGTGAATGCAAGCATGGCGACAACAACCACCGAAAACAATGCGATTGTTTTCTTTTTGCTCATAATTACCCCCTGTCAGGAATTGAAAGTCGAAAGGGATCAAGGCCCCTCTGCAGCGCCTTGATCCCTGCGATAGTATAGCATTGACCATTTGTCAGTCAGCAGCGTCTGCGCGCGGAAAAAATTTTTAATGTCGGGGCGTGCGGCGGCATTTTGTGCTTGCGGACGAACCGAAAGGCTGTATAATTATTGTATAGGCGTGCGCAAGGGCGCAGTTGCGCGGGCGCGCGATAAGACGTGTGTGAAAGGCGGGATCCGGCTTTCCGAGGAGTGCGGCATGAAGAAAAACGGAAAAATCGTGTTTGTCGGCTGCGATATCGTGGACGTGACCGCGGACTGCGCGGTGGTGAAGGGCAGGGATATTTTTACCGAAAACGGACTTATTGTAAAGATCGCTCCGACAGGCGGCGACACATCGGGCTATGCGGTGTACGACGCTGTCGGATTGTACGCCATGCCGGGGTTGGTAAATGCGCATGCGCATCTTTTCGGCACCGGCGCGCCGAGCAAGATCCTTTCCGGCGGCGGAGCGCAGAAACTCGTGCTGAAGCTCGTGCGAAGCGCCTTCGGTCCGGCTGTGCTGAAAAAGCTCGTCGCTTCGGCGTGCGCTCAGGAGCTCAATTCCGGCGTGACGACGCTTCGCGGACTGGGGGACTTCAGATTCTCCGACCTTGCGGTGCGCGACGCGATAAAGAAGGGCAAAGGAAAGGCGGCGGGACTCAATCTGCTGGTTTCCGGCCCAGCGCTGACGGCGCCCGGCGGACACGGCGACGGCACTTTCGCGGTGACGGCATCCACTCCCGCGGAGTTTGCCGCGCTTGCGGAGCAGAACGTCAGAAACGGAGTGGATCTCGTGAAGATCTGCATCACGGGCGGCGTTACCGACGCGAAGAAGAAGGGCGAGCCCGGCGAAGTCAAGATGACGGAAGAGCAGGTGAAAGCCGTATGCGACAGAGCGCACGCGCTGGGCAAAAAGGTCGCTGCGCACGTGCAGAGTCCGAGAGGTGTGGAGATCGCCGCAAAATGCGGAGTGGACACCATAGAACACGGCGCGCACATGAGCGATGAGGCGGCCGCGGCGCTGAAGGCGCGCGGCGGCGCGGTCGTTGCGACTTATACGCCTGCATATCCCTATTTCAAACTTCCTCCCGAAATGACCAAGCTCGACGAGGTCAGGGTGTTCAATTCCGGCATAGTGCTGGATGGCATGACGCAGAGCGTGAAGGACGCGTACGCGCACGGCATAACAGTGGCGATGGGTACCGACGCGTCGTGTCCGTTCTCGACGCAGACCGGCATGTGGCGCGAGGTGATATATTTTGCAAAACTCGGCGGATTCGGAACGAAAGCCGCGCTGTATGCGGCTACTATGGGCGGAGCGGCGGCGGTCGGACAGGCGGACAAAACAGGTTCGCTCGAAGTCGGAAAACGCGCGGACATACTGCTGCTTTCCGACGATCCCGTCAGCAACCCCGAAACGTTGCGCACCCCCGTCGCCGTGGCGGCCGGCGGCAGGCTCATCGCACGCCCCAAGCCGAAACGCAACAAGAAGATAGAAGCCGTGCTCGACGGACTCATGAAGGAGCTTTGATATGGAAAAGTACGCACTCGATTACAGCGAAAACATCGAAGTGAACGGCGATATGCAGAACATCCGCGTACGCGCCGCGGAAAAAGGGCTGCCCGTAGTGCTCTTTCTGCACGGTGGTCCGGGAGTGTGCGACCGCCATCAGATCATGAGGAACCATTCCGCCCTTGCGGAGAAATACACCCTCGTGTGCTGGGATCAGCGCGGTTCGGGCAAGAGTTACACCCCCGCGATCCGCACGCAGAAACTTTCCGTTGCGACATTCGTCGACGACGTCGAGTTCATGCTCGAATATCTCACGGGCAAGTTCGGGGTGAGGAAAGTCGCCGTCGTCGGGCACAGCTGGGGGTCCATCATCGGCACCCTCGCGGTATCCCGCCGCCCCGATCTGGTGTCGGTGTACATAGGAGAGGGACAGTTCGTGGACGGCGACAGCAACGAAGCGGAATCCTACCGCTTCTGCCTGGAAGAGGCTGAAAAGAGAGGGGACAAAAAGGCTTTGAAAGCCCTGACGGGCAACGCGCCCGTCGACGGCGTGTACGCTTCGCACAAAGCGATGATGACGCAGCGCGACTGCCTGTCACGCTACGGCGGAGCGATATACCGCGGTGACGACGGACTGGTCAAAGGGCTGCTGATGCCGCTTCTGAAAAGTCCGGAATACACTCTCGGCGACATAGCGAAATACGCGCGCGGAGCGCTGTACCTCACCGACGTGATATGGAGCGACGTGGTAGGACAGAGGCTCGGCAAGATCACGCGGCTGGACGTGCCCGTGGCTATCACGCAGGGCAGACACGACTTCAACACGCCGTCCGCGCTTGCGAAGAAGTGGTTCGACGCGCTGGAAGCTCCGTACAAGAAGTGGATATGGTTCGAGGATTCCGCGCATTCTCCCGATCAGGAAGAGCCGGACAAATGGCGCGCCGCGCTGGACGAGATCCTCTCCGAAACAGCGTCCGTAGAGAAATGACAGAAGGAGCAAAAACGCGCTATGGCAGCAAAAACCCGCCTTTAACGGCGGGTTTCGCTTTTTTATCCGCTTGTTCTGACATTTTGCGCCGCGGCGCGCGGTTGAGCCGATTGGGCGCGGCG
Source organism: Candidatus Limadaptatus stercoravium (assembly GCA_018710835.1). Lineage (GTDB taxonomy): Bacteria > Bacillota > Clostridia > Christensenellales > CAG-917 > Limadaptatus > Limadaptatus stercoravium. Next base: position 15,259 of record DVJC01000006.1, read on the forward strand.
CGCGGCGTTCAGCTTGTAAAAATGTTGTGTACGAAGTCGTTGAGCGCGGGACGCCATACGGACGGGGAGTGTCCTATAACAGCGAATTTGACCTGGTAGACGTGTTCCACCCCTATGGCGTTGAGTTTCTCGTGGATGTTCGCGCTCACTCCCGCCAGGGTGTCGAACATGCTCACGGTTATCTGAACGTAACGGAATCCGTCCGAGCCTTCGTCGAGGGCGAAGTCGGGCACATAGTCGGACGAGGAAACGACGTCCTCGCCGAAGGACGCGGAGGAGAAGGCTCCCACCCAGCCGAATATATCCTGATAGGCGAACGCGGTCAGCAGCGCTTCGCGTCCGCCCATCGAGAATCCGGCGATAGCCGTATTGTCCTTGCCCGTAAGCACGGAGTAGTGCCCGTTGACGTACGGCATAAGGCATTCGACGATATCACGTCCCGTGAGGTCGTAAGTGGCGGCGAGTTCCGGCGGTGCGGAGGGCGGGATCATCGTCCACTCCGGCTCGGTCTCCGTGGCGTTGACAAGACTGTTCACGCACACGACGACCATCTCCGGCACGCCGTCGAATATGTGCGCGTTCTGCACCGTGTACTGCGCGCCCATGGGTATGCCCGACACACCTTCCGTCCACGCGTCCTCGTCGCACTGAAGTCCGTGGAGCAGATAGAGCACGGGGTAGCTTTTCGATTCGTCATAATCCGGAGGAAGTATTACGTTCGCATGCTTGTACGCGCCCGCGACGGTAGAGTAATACTCTATCTTGACGATCTCGTCGCCTTCGGTGTAGTCGTACCCTTCGACGGGCTCGTAAAACAAATAACCTTCGGGTTTTTCGGGATAGTCCGGGACTTCGGGCTCTTCGGGCAGGGAAGGCTCGTCCTCTCCGCCGGGAGAAGAGCCGTCGTCGGAGGCGCCGGAATTGTCGCATGCGGCAAATGCGCACACGGAAAGCGCTAAAATCAAAATCAAGAAAAACGCAAGCAGTTTTTTCATATTCCACCTCGTTTTCCCCATATATGCCTCTTATATGATACGACGTGCCGCGCGAAAAATCAATATCAATGTGTTCAGTTCTTGCCGCGTCTGCCTTTCGCGCCGTCCCTCAGTGCGTGCGCATAGCCGAGAAGCTGCCTGCGTCCAGCCGGATCGAGCTGTTCGTAGATCTCCTGTATCTCGCTTTTCAGTAATCCGTCCTGCCGACCAGATAGTCTATGTCGACGTTGAAATAGTCCGCAAGCAGCCACAGGCTGCGTATGCTCGGTTCCTTTTTGCCCAGCAGCCATGCGGAGATGGTGTTCTGACTTATCCCGGCGCGCGCGGCGAGCTGGACCTGGTTGAGAGAGTTCTCCCTCATCAGCTCCTTGATCCTTGCGGCGACCTGGATTTGTACGTTTCCGTGAAGTTCGCGGTATGCCATGCGTAAATTATAGCACCTTGGGAGTACCCGCGCAAGAACCTTTTTATTGCGAATGCGGTAAATATGTGTTAACATTACGGCAGGAGGAGCGATATGGCAAACGTTACGGCAGTTCCGGCGATCCGCACCGCAGTTGCGAAATGCGGCAACGTGCGGAGAAAAAACAGAGTATTCGCCGCAGTTATGAGCATTGCCGCGGCTATGATCGTCGCCGCTTTCGCCGCTTTCATCGCGCTCATGTGCGTGCGCGGCGAAGGAAGCGCGGAGATAGAATTCTTTTGGAATTTCATTCCTTTTGCATGTTTTGCGGCGGCGGCGTTCGTCATGCCGTTCGCTATGGCGAAGAAAAACTTTTACAGGCAGCTTTGCGCCGTTGCGGACAGGATAGAGAGCGCGGACAGCACCGTGATAGCCTCTCTTGCCGTCGATTTGTCCCCCGCGGCGGAGGACGCCGCAAGGATAACCGTCGGAGCGATCATCGCGGGCGGCGCGCTGCCTGACTACGAGATAGTCGCGGATAAAGTGGTGGCAAAAAAGTCCCTGGCTCTTTCCGATAAAAAAGCGGAGGAAATGTACGGAGAGTTCGTCGCGCGCGCAAATTCCGTCGCGGCGGTGTCCGTTGCCGTGCGGGCGGAGGAAAAAGTCCCGACGCATTGTCCGTCCTGTGGCGCACCCGTCGTGCGCGACGGGGCGAAATTCTGCGAATCGTGCGGAGTGCGGCTCCGCGGCGGCGGCGCGGAGTGAGCCCTGAGCGCGCCGCACGCCCGCGAGCGCGCCGCGCGCAAAATCTTTTCAAAAAGGGCGGTCAACTTTTTGACATCGCTTTTCGGATAGTGTATTATTAGACCATGCAAACTAAGTGCGGAACGGTTTTCGTATATGTACGCGGACTTTGCGCGCCGGCACGGGCGGCAGTCGTTCGCGGAGGAAAATTCGTACGCACATGCGAGAGTTGGTCATGACGGCAGTTTTGCGCGAGCAAACTGCCTTTTTTCAAACATCGGAGGTACTATGAAAAAAATTGCGGTCATCATGGGCAGCGACAGCGATCTGCCCGTAGTGCAGAAGGCAATAGACACCGTGAGATCTTTCGGCGTTGAGTGCGAAGCGCACGTTTATTCGGCGCACCGTACGCCCGCGGAAGCGAAAGCGTTTGCCGAAAACGCGGAGAAGAACGGATTCGGAGTAATTATAGCGGCGGCAGGGAAGGCGGCGCATCTTGCCGGCGCGCTTGCCGCTTCGACCACGCTTCCTGTCATCGGGATCCCTGTCAAGAGTTCCGCGTTGGACGGGCTTGACGCGCTGCTTTCCACCGTGCAGATGCCTCCCGGAATACCCGTCGCAACCGTCGGAATAGACGGCGCGCAGAACGCCGCGCTGCTTGCTCTCGAAATCCTTGCCGTGAGCGAACCCACGCTTGCGGAGAAACTCAGGGCAAAGCGCGAAGCGGACAGACTCGCCGTCCTCGAAAAGGACAGGAAACTGAACGAAGACGTCAGGTGAATTATGGAGAAATCTTTCAGCGAAAGCTATAAGCAGGCAGGAGTGGACATCACCGCCGGTTACAGGGCGGTGGAGTTGATGAAGAAACATATCGCCCGCACGGTCACCCCCGGTGCGGCGAGCGACATCGGCGGCTTCGGCGGACTGTTCGAGCTCGATCTTACGGGAATGACGCGCCCCGTGCTCGTCAGCGGAACGGACGGTGTGGGCACGAAGCTCAAATACGCTTTCATGCTCGACAAACACGATACCATAGGCATTGACTGCGTGGCGATGTGCGTGAACGACGTCGTATGCTGCGGCGCGAAACCCCTCTTTTTCCTGGACTATATCGCGTGCGGCAAAAACGTGCCCGAACGCATAGCGTCCATAGTGTCGGGCGTGGCGGAAGGCTGCGTGCAGGCGGGCGCGGCTCTCATCGGCGGCGAGACCGCGGAAATGCCGGGGTTTTATCCGGAGGACGAGTACGACCTCGCGGGTTTTGCTGTCGGTGCGGTGGACCGCGCAAAAGTGCTGGACAACTCCAAGGTTAAGGAGGGGGACGCGGTCATCGCGCTGCCGTCGTCCGGCGTGCATTCCAACGGCTTCTCCCTCGTGCGCAAGATCTTTGCGGAGAAGGATATTACATCACCGCGTGAAGAGTTCGGCGGAAGGAGCCTCGGAGAGGTGCTGCTCACTCCCACCAGGATATACGTAAAGCCCATGCTCGCGCTGTTTGAAAAGGTCACCGTCAAGGCGGTGTCGCACATCACCGGCGGCGGATTTTACGAGAACATACCGCGCAGTATTCCCAAGGGGCTCGGCGCGAAGATAGAAAAGAGCGCGCTGCGCGTGCTCCCGGTGTTCGACCTCATCGCAAAAGAGGGGAACGTCCCGGAAAGGGATATGTTCAACACCTTCAACATGGGCGTCGGCATGAGCGTCGTAGTCGCCGCGGAGGATGCGGACGAAGCGCTCGGCGTGCTGAAAGCCGCCGGGGAGGACGCCTACGTCATAGGGGAGATCGTGCGCTCCGACGACGGAGTGGTCATCTGCTGATATGGACAAGATAGCGGTGGCTGTGCTGGTGTCGGGCGGCGGCACCAATCTTCAGGCGATACTCGACGCGGAAAGAAGAGGAGAACTTTCGCATGCGGAAGTGAAAGTCGTCGTTTCCAGCCGCGCGGACGCATACGCTCTCGAACGCGCAAGGGCGGCGGGAGTCGAGGCGGTGGCGGTGGAGCGCGGCAAGTGCGCTTCGCAGGAGGAGTTCGAGGACGGGATAGAGCGTGCGATAAAGAACGCCGGCGCGGAGATAATCGTGCTCGCCGGGTTCATGAGCATATTGTCGGAGAGGTTCACTTCCCGTTACCCGGAGAGGATAATCAACGTGCACCCGTCGCTGATACCTAAATTCTGCGGCAAGGGGTTTTACGGGCTGAAAGTGCACGAGGCGGTGCTCGCCGCCGGCGAAAAGACGACGGGCGCGACGGTGCATTACGTCAACGAGATCCCGGACGGCGGAGAGATCATTTTTCAGAAGGAAGTTGCGGTGAAGGAGGGCGATACGCCCGAAACGCTGCAGAAAAGAGTCATGCAGGAGGCGGAATGGCAGCTGCTGCCGCGCGCCGTCGAGCTTACGGCGGAAAGGATCGCGGCGGAGCGCTCCGCGAAGTGAGGAGATACAAATGAGCATTTACGACATCAAAGACCTGAACGCCGTACTCGGCGCGAATTCCTATCCCGGCAGGGGTATTGTCATAGGCAAGACCGCGGACGGCAGGCATGCCGCTTTCGCGTACTTCATCATGGGCAGGAGCGAGAACAGCCGCAACCGCGTCTTTGTGGAAAAGGAGAACGAGCTTGTCATCTATCCTTTCGACGAGAGCAAGGTGGAAGATCCTTCCCTCATCATCTATTCGCCCGTCAAGCGCGTGTGGAACAAGTGGATAGTCACCAACGGCGACCAGACCGACACCGTAGAGGCGGCGCTGCTTGCCGGCGACAGCTTCGAAAGCGCGCTGGAAAAGCGCGAGTTCGAGCCGGACGCGCCCAATTTCACACCGCGCATAAGCGGACTCATCGACCTTGAGGGCAGGTTCCGCTACAAGCTCTCCATCCTCAAGAGTGCGGACGAAAAGGGGAGCGCGTGCAACCGCTTCTCTTTCTCCTACGAGCCTGTAGACGGACTCGGACATTTTATCCATACATACGAGCACGACGGCAATCCCATTCCTACTTTCACGGGAGAGCCGGAGAGGGTGGCTGTGGGCTCCGACCTTGCGGCGTTCGCCGACGGTATATGGGACAGCCTGAACGCGGACAACAAGATCGCGCTTTACGCAGGCTTTATCGACCTCAAGACTTACAGAGTGAAAACCGCGCTCTTCAACAAACACGTCAAATAAGGAGAGGATATGAAAGAATTCGAGCTGAAATACGGCTGCAACCCCAATCAGAAACCCGCGCGTATATATATGGAAAACGGCGGCGATCTGCCCGTGGAGATCCTGAACGGCAGACCGGGATACATCAATTTCCTCGACGCATTCAACAGCTGGCAGCTGGTCAAGGAACTTAAAGCGGCGACGGGGGAGTGCTGTGCGACTTCGTTCAAACACGTCAGCCCGACTTCGGCTGCGCTCGGAAGAGTGCTGGACGAGAGGCTTAAGAAGGCGTGCTTCGTCGACGACATCGAAGGTCTGGACGACAGTCCCGTAGCCTCAGCGTACGCAAGGGCGCGCGGCACGGACAGGATGTCGTCGTTCGGCGACTGGATCGCGCTCTCCGACGAGTGCGACGCGACGTGCGCGAAGATAGTCGCGCGCGAAGTGTCCGACGGCATTATCGCCCCCGCGTACACTCCCGAAGCGCTCGAAATACTGAAAAGCAAGCGCAAAGGCGCATACAACATCGTCAAGGTGGATCCGCTCTACACCCCCGCACCCGTGGAGCATAAGCAGGTGTTCGGAGTGACATTCGAGCAGGGCAGGAACGATTTCGAGATCAACCGCGCGCTGCTCGGCAACGTAGTGACAGAGAAGAAGATACCGCATTCTGCCGAAACGGACCTCATCGTCGCTCTCATCACCTTGAAATACACGCAGTCCAATTCGGTGGCGTTCGCCGCCGACGGACAGGCGATAGGCGTGGGCGCCGGACAGCAGTCAAGGATACACTGCACGCGCCTTGCCGGACAGAAAGCGGATCTGTGGCATCTCAGACAGCACGATAAAGTGCTCGGTCTGCAATTTGCGGAAGGAATAGGCAGACCGGAAAAGAACAATATCATAGACATCTACCTCTCCGACGAGTGCGGTGACGTCATAGGCGGGGACGTGTGGCGGAAGTATTTCGCGGTGCGCCCCGAGGAGTTCACACGAGAGGAGAAGAGGGCGTACCTCGACACCCTCACGGGAGTGTCCCTCGGCTCGGACGCGTTCTTCCCCTTCGACGACAATATCGTTCGCGCGCGCAAGAGCGGCGTGTCCTATGTCGCCGAGCCGGGCGGCTCGGTGCGCGACGACATCGTCATCGACACGTGCAACAAACTCGGCATAGCGATGGCGTTCACGGGCATGAGATTGTTCCACCACTGAGAGGGTAACATGAAGATTCTGGTTGTAGGCTCCGGCGGCAGAGAGCATGCGGTAATCAAAGCACTGAAGAAGAATCCGGCGGCGGAAGTCATCTACGCGCTTCCCGGCAACGGCGGCATCGCCGCGGACGCGGTGTGTGTGCCCGTAGGTGCTAAGGACATCGCCGGCATAACTGCGTTCGCAAAGGAAAACGGCATAGATTACGCCGTCGTCGCCCCCGACGATCCGCTCGTACTTGGCGCGGTGGACGCGCTGGAAGAGGTCGGCGTGCCGTGCTTCGGTCCGCGTAAAAACGCGGCGATAATCGAAGGCAGCAAAGCGTTTGCCAAAGAGCTGATGAAAAAATACGGTATTCCCACCGCCCGTTACGAAACTTTCGACAGCGCGGAGAAGGCGGAGAGTTACATCGACTCGCTGCCGGAGGGGAACATCGTCGTCAAGGCGGACGGACTCGCGCTCGGCAAGGGCGTCATCATTGCCGAGAGCCGCGAAGAGGCAAAGACGGCGGTGCGCGAAATGATGCTGGACGGCAAGTTCGGCGCGAGCGGACGCCGCGTAGTCATAGAGGAGTTCCTCACAGGACCCGAAGTATCCGTGCTGTCGTTTACGGACGGAGAGAGTGTTGTGCCCATGATTTCAAGCATGGATCACAAGCGCGCGCACGACGGCGACGAGGGGCTCAACACAGGCGGCATGGGAGTCGTCGCTCCCAATCCTTATTACACCCCCGACATCGCCGCGGAGTGCATGGAGAGGATATTCCTGCCCACCGTCCGCGCCATGAAAACGGAGGGGCGCACTTTCAGGGGCTGTCTTTATTTCGGGCTGATGCTCACGCCGGACGGACCGAAGGTGATAGAGTACAACTGCCGTTTCGGCGATCCCGAAACACAGGCGGTGCTGCCGCTTCTCGAATCGGATCTGCTGGACATCATGCTCGCATGCACGGAGGGCAGGCTCAGGGACGCGGACGTGCGTTTCTCCGACAAGTGCTCCTGCTGCGTGGTGAAAGCGTCGCGCGGCTATCCCGAAAAGTACGACACGGGATACGAGATAACCGTTGACGGCAAGCCCGACGCGGAGATTTACATCGCCGGGGCGAAACTTGAGGACGGCAGACTCCTGACATCGGGCGGCAGAGTGCTCGGCGTGACCGCGGTGGCGGACACTCTCGCGGAGGCGGTGCAAAAGGCTTACCGCGAAGCTGCTAAGGCGCACTTCGGGAACGAGTTTTTCCGCCGCGACATAGGAGCGCGCGCACTTGCAGCAAACAAGCGGTAAGATATACGAAACGATAGATAAAACGCGTTTACGCGCATTTGGCGCGGCGGAGGTAATATGGTAAACAGACTGTTTGTCGAAAAGAAGGAGAGTCTTGCCTCGGAGGCGCGCGCGCTGTTCGGCGAGGCTGTGAACATGCTCGGCGTGCGCGGACTTACGCGCGTCAGAGTGATCAACCGCTACGACGTGGAGGGCGCGGAAGGCGGGCTCATGGAGTATGCGGAGCGCAATATTTTCTCCGAGCCGCAGCTTGACGACGTGAGCGGCACGCTGGAGTGCGAAGGCGCCGCGGCGGTGTTCGGCGTGGAGCCGCTGCCCGGTCAGTTCGATCAGCGCGCGGACTCGGCGGCACAGTGCATACAGCTCGTGTCGCAGGGCGAGAAGCCCGTCGTGCGCACGGCGAAGTTCTACGTGCTGTACGGCGACGTGAGCGCGGAAGACATCGCTAAGATAAAGAAATTCGTCATCAATCCCGTGGAATGCAGGGAGGCGGATTTCGCACTGCCGGACACTCTCCGCACGGAGTATCCCGAACCGCACGAAGTGGAGATCCTCACAGGGTTCATAAATATGGACGGGGAGGAACTCGCCGGATTCGTGAAGAAGTACGGGCTTGCCATGGACGCGGACGACGTGAAATTCTGCCGCGACTATTTCGCTTCCGAAAAGAGAGATCCGACGCTCACGGAAGTGCGCATGATAGACACTTACTGGTCGGATCACTGCCGCCACACGACATTCCTCACCACCATTGACAAAGCGGAGTTCGAGGACGCCGAGGTGCAGGCGGCATGGGAGGAATATCTCGCCGCGCGCAGGACGCTCGGACGAGAGCATAAGCCGGTCAACCTCATGGACATTGCGACGATCGCGGCGAAACTTCTGCGCAGACAGGGGAAACTTCCCGCGCTCGACGAGTCGGACGAGATCAACGCGTGCACGGTGAAGATAAAAGTGAACGTGGACGGGAAGGACGAGGACTGGCTCCTGCTGTTCAAGAACGAAACGCACAACCACCCCACGGAGATAGAGCCTTTCGGCGGCGCGGCTACCTGCATAGGCGGCGCGATACGCGATCCGCTCTCCGGCAGGGCGTACGTATATTCGGCCATGCGCGTGACGGGCGCGGGCGATCCTCTCACTCCCGTGGAGGACACTCTGCCAGGCAAACTGCCGCAGAAGAAGATCGTGACTACCGCGGCTGCGGGGTACAGCTCCTACGGCAACCAGATCGGGCTTGCCACCGGCATCGTGGACGAGATCTACCACCCCGGTTACGTCGCCAAGCGTCTTGAGATAGGCGCGGTGACGGGCGCGGCTCCCGCGCGCAACGTGGTGCGCGAAGTGCCCGCTCCCGGCGATGTGGTCATATTGCTGGGCGGCAGGACGGGGCGCGACGGCTGCGGCGGCGCGACGGGATCATCCAAAGCGCACAGCGCCGAGTCGCTTTCGACATGCGGTGCGGAAGTGCAGAAGGGCAACGCTCCCGAGGAGCGCAAGCTGCAGAGGCTGTTCCGCAATCCCGAGGCGTCGCTCCTCATCAAACGGTGCAACGATTTCGGCGCGGGCGGCGTGTCCGTGGCGATAGGCGAGCTGGCGGACGGGCTGTTCATCGACCTCAACGCCGTGCCCAAGAAGTACGAAGGACTTGACGGCACGGAGCTCGCCATCAGCGAATCGCAGGAGAGAATGGCGGTGGTGGTCGCGCCTGAGAATGCGGAGAAATTCCGTGCGCTCGCAAGCGCGGAGAGCCTCGAAGCGACCGTCGTCGCAAAAGTGACCGAAGAGCCGCGGCTCAGGATGCGGTGGAACGGGAAGATCATCGTGGACATCTCGCGCGAATTCCTCAACTCCAACGGCGCGGAAAAGCACGCCGAGGCGCGGCAGAAGAAGGCGGGCAGTCTGAAAAAAGAGATCCCGACAAACTTCGCGGAGGGTATGAAGCAACTCGTCGGCGACCTCAACGTGTGCTCCAAGCGCGGACTGTCCGAACGCTTTGACAGCACCATAGGCGCAGGTACGGTGATGATGCCGTTCGGCGGCAGAAATCAGCTCACTCCCATACAGTGCATGGTGAACAAGGTTTCGGTGGAAAAAGGCGAAACAGACACTTGTTCGCTCATGTCATGGGGTTTTAACCCCTATATCAGCGAAAAGAGTCCCTTCCACGGCGCGTATCTCGCGGTGGTAGAGAGCGTGGCGAAACTCGTGTGCGCCGGTGCTTCGACGGATGAAGTCTGGCTCACTTTCCAGGAATATTTCGAGAAGCCGATGGGTGTGCCGGAGCGCTGGGGCAAGCCGCTTGCGGCGCTGCTCGGCGCGTTCCGCGCGCAGCTTGATCTCGGCATGGGCGCGATAGGCGGCAAGGACAGCATGAGCGGCACATTCGAGCACATCGATGTGCCTCCCACGCTCGTGTCCTTCGCGGTCACGACGGAGAGAGCGTCGGACGCGGTGTCGGCGGAGTTCAAGCGCGCCGGCAGCGAGGTCAGACTGCTTGAATGCGAATACGGCGCCGACGGGCTTCCCGTAGCGGCGAGTTTTCTCGCAAACGCGGCGAAAGTGCACGCGCTCATGCGCGAAGGCAAGGTCGTTTCGGCATATACGCCCGGCTTCGGCGGAGTGGCGGAGGCGGTGTTCAAGTGCGCGATAGGCAACGGGTTCGGATTCGCGTTTGCGGACGGCGTTACGCTCGACGACGTTTTCGGATATAAGTACGGCGCGTTCGTGCTCGAATGCGCGGACGGCGTCGACGTCGGGAGGAAACTCGGCACCGTAACCGCGGAGAGAGCGTTCGTGCTCGGCGGCTGTAAAGCGGGTGCGGAGGAGCTGCTTTCTCTCTACGAGAACAAGCTGGAAAGCGTGTATTCCTGCAACATCGCGCAATCCGGATACGCGCACAAAGCGACATACACCGCGGGCAAGGCGCAGAGGAGCGCGGAGAAGTTCGCCGCTCCCAGAATGCTCATCCCTGTGTTCCCCGGTACGAACTGCGAATACGACACCGCAAAGGCGGCGCGCCGCGCGGGGATAGTGCCGGAGATCTTCGTCATCAACAATCTTACGCCTTCCGCCGTTGCGGAATCGGCGGAGAAATTCGCCGATCTCATACGCGGAGCGCAGATGATATTCATTCCCGGCGGCTTTTCGGGCGGCGACGAGCCGGACGGCAGCGGCAAGTTCATCACGTCTTTCTTCCGCGGAGCAAGAGTCGCGGACGCGGTGAGGGATCTGCTCAAACGCCGCGACGGACTCATGGCTGGCATATGCAACGGCTTCCAGGCGCTCATCAAGCTCGGTCTGGTCACGCACGGCGACATAGTGGACGCGGCGGCGGACTATCCCACGCTCACTTACAACACCATCGCGCGGCACCAGTCCATGATCGTGCGCACGCGCGTGTGTTCAAATCTTTCTCCGTGGCTGTCCGGCATGACGCCGGGCGACATCGTGAACGTGCCCGTGTCCCACGGCGAGGGCAGGTTCATGGCGACTCCGGAGTGGCTGGACAAGCTTGAGAAGAACGGGCAGATCGCGACGCAGTACGTCGATCTTTCCGGCGAGCCGACATTCGACGTCGCCTTCAACCCCAACGGGAGCGATATGGCGATAGAGGGCATCACTTCGCCGGACGGCAGGGTGCTGGGCAAAATGGGACACAGCGAGCGCGTGGACGACGGACTTTACGTCAATGTGCCCGGCAACTACGACATCAGACTCTTCGAGTCGGCGGCGGCGTATTTCGCGTGAGCCGCGCAACAGAAAGGATAAATTTACGGAGATAAAATTATGGCAAAGTATTTCGAGGAACCGTCAAGAACATTCAGCGAATATCTTCTCATTCCCGGCTACACGGATGAGAACTGCATCCCCGCGAACGTGAGTCTGCGTACGCCGCTCGTCAAGCACGCGCGCGGCGAGGAGCCGGCGATCTCGCTCAACATCCCGCTCGTGTCCGCCATAATGCAGTCGGTGAGCAACGACACTCTTGCCATCGCGCTTGCGCGCGAAGGCGGTATGTCTTTCATCTACGGCTCGCAGAGCGTGGAGGACGAGGCGGAAATGGTGCGCCGCGTCAAGAATTACAAAGCGGGGTTCGTGGTGTCGGACTCCAATCTCACTCCCGACAACACGCTCGCCGACGTGCTCGAACTAGTGCGCCGCAACGGGCACAACACCATCGCGGTCACGCACGACGGCAGCAGCTTCGGAAAGCTGCTCGGCATCGTCACCAGCCGCGATTACCGCGTCAGCCGCATGCCTCTCGAAACGCCGGTGAAAGACTTCATGACTCCGCTCGATAAGCTCGTCACCGCGCCCGCGTCCACGGGACTTGCGGAGGCGAACGACATCATATGGGAGCACAAGCTCAATTCCATCCCCATCGTGTCCGACGAAGGCAATCTGATGTATATGGTGTTCAGGAAGGATTACGCCCAGCACAAGGAGAATCCGCTCGAATTGCTGGACTCCCACAAACGCTATATGGTAGGCGCCGGCATCAACACTCTCGATTACGAAAAGCGCGTTCCCGCGCTCATCGACGCCGGCGTGGACGTACTGTGCATAGACTCTTCGGAGGGCTACACCGTATGGCAGAAGAGGACGCTGGAATTTATCCGCAAAAACTACGGCGACAGCGTGAAGGTCGGCGCGGGCAATGTAGTCGACCGCGACGGGTTCCTCTTCCTCGCGGAGTGCGGAGCGGATTTCGTCAAAGTCGGCATAGGCGGCGGATCCATATGTATTACGCGTGAACAAAAGGGCATAGGCCGCGGACAGGCGAGCGCGCTCATCGAAGTCGCCGAGGCGAGGAACGAGTATTACGAAAAGACGGGCATATACATCCCCATATGCTCGGACGGCGGCATAGTGCACGACTACCACATGACTCTCGCGCTCGCAATGGGAGCGGATTTCCTCATGCTCGGCAGATATTTCGCGCGTTTCGACGAGAGCCCGACGGCAAAGCTCAACATCAACGGCAACTACGTCAAGGAATACTGGGGCGAGGGCAGCAACCGTGCGCGCAACTGGCAGCGTTACGACCTCGGCGGCAAGTCCGGGCTATCCTTCGAGGAGGGCGTGGACAGTTACGTCCCCTACGCCGGCAGTCTTAAAGATAACGTGGAAAAGAGCCTTTACAAGGTGCGTTCCACAATGTGCAACTGCGGCGCGGTCACTATCAAGCAGCTGCAGCAGACCGCCAAGATGACCGTCGTTTCCGCCACCAGCATCACTGAGGGCGGCGCGCACGACGTCATTCAGAAGAACACCGGCTATTCCGGCAACAGATAAGGAGAGAGTATGCAGATAATAGACGGAAAACTCGTTGCAAAACTTACTCGTGAGAACATCGCGCGGCAGGTGCAGGCTCTGCCGCAGGACAAACTCGGAAAGATAGGGCTTGCGGTCATACTCGTGGGCGACGATCCGGCGAGCAAGGTGTATGTGCGCAACAAGATCAACGGCTGCGCCGAAGTGGGTATCGCGTCCACCCTCGAAGCAATGTCCGCGGATTCGACCTTCGAGGAAGTGGCGGCGAAGATAGAGCAGTTCAACGCCGACCCGGAGATCAGCGGCATACTCCTGCAGCTTCCCGTGCCGAAGCACCTCGACGAGGCGGCGCTCCTGCACCTCATCGATCCGTCAAAGGACGTGGACGGCTGCCATTACGTCCAGAAAGGCAAGCTGTGGACGGGCGAGCCGGAGCTTATCCCCTGCACGCCTTACGGTGTGATGAAACTGCTCGACCACTATTCCATTCCCCTCGAGGGGAAGAACGCCGTGGTGGTGGGACGCTCGAATCTTGTCGGCAAACCGCTTGCGCAGCTGCTGCTCGACCGCAATGCGACCGTCACCGTCTGCCACAGCCGCACGAGGGACCTCGGCAGTATAACCTCGCGCGCGGACATCGTGTGCGTGGCGATAGGGAAGGCGAAGTTCCTCAAAGCCGATATGGTGAAAGAGGGAGCGGTGGTCATTGACGTCGGCATGGACCGCGACGAAAACGGCAAACTCTGCGGCGATGTGGACTTCGCCGAAGTCGCCCCCAAGTGCTCTTACATCACCCCCGTCCCCGGCGGAGTCGGACCGATGACAGTCACCATGCTCCTGCAAAACACAGTCACGGCATACAAACTCTCCCGCGGCATCGAGTAAAAACCCCACCACACAGAAACGGCATTCGGACGGTCACCGACAAAGCAAAACCGCGGCATATGCCGCGGTTGTTTTATTTATCGAATAGCGGTTAGGTCGTGTCGGAGCAGGCGGTTTTTGCGGAATGCCAGGCGGTCAGTAGCCTTTTCGGCAGTCAACGATGTTGTCGGGGAGAGCTCCGTTGAGGTATCGCAAGACGTTGTTCAGCGTATCTTCTACATATCTTGCGTGTCCGTCGGCTACCTGCATTGCTTTGTGGGATGAGAGCAGAACGTTGTCAAGCGTCTGGAACGGGACGTCAAACGGAAGAAGAAGTTCGTCCGCAGATGCCGGCTTTTCGCGCCATGTATCTATGGCGGCTCCTCCCATGCCGCCGTTGGCGAGGGCTTCGAAGAGAGCCGCTTCGTCTATGCAGTTGCTGCGTCCCACATTGACGATGTATTTACCTTTGAGCAGTCCGAAAAGTTCTTTGCCGAACAAGTTGTCGGTGGACGGAGTTTTGGGCAGAGAAACGAAGAGTATGTCGCTTGCTTCACATAATTCACGCAAGGAATTCACAAGCAGGATGTCGTCGGGATATTCCTTTCCGCGATCCGTCGTATAGCATTTGATCCCGTTTGCGGCAAGCAGAGAATAGATTTCTCTGCCTATATGTCCGAACCCTGCCAGTCCTGCTTTCATCGAAAACAGGCTGCGCCAGTAAGGATTGTCCGTTGCCCAGTTGCCGAGGCGCATCTTACGGTCGAATTCCGCCGTTCGGCTGACAAGAGTGACCGCCAGGCTGAAAGCGTACTGAGCTATACTGCGTGAATTGACATGTGAATTCGCAAGAATTATGCCGCGCTTTGCAAATTCCCGTACGGGAAAATCGTCCACACCGGTTTTGTAGGCAAACACCGCCTTGAGGTCATCGGCGTCTTTGAGTTTATCTGCCGACATTTTTTTCCCGATGAATATATCAGTGTCGCGGAGAGAGTAGCCGTCAAGTCCGACGACCGCCACTTCGGCAAAGCCGGAGAGCGCGGCGGCCATTTTTGCGAAAGACTCATCCATTGACGATATGCTCAGACAAATACGGTATTTTTTTGTCACTGAATGTCCTCCGTCTTGTTCATAAAACTTATTATATCATTTTCGCTCGCTTTAAGCACATCGCCTTTCACCTGATGTTTCAACGCAAATGCCGCCGCGGCGAAACGCAGGATGTCGATATCGTTCATTCCGCACAGCAGCGCATGCAGGAACGCCCCGTTGAATGCGTCGCCTCCGCCGATTTTTTCCGTTACCGGGAAAGAGAAAACGGGCAGTTCGCTGCGCCTTTCGCCGCGATGCAGCATGGCTATTCCGACTGAGTGTAAATACGGTGAGACGACATTTCTGTCGCGCAGCACAAGGTATTTGCACGGATAGTCATCCAATGCGTTTTCTTCACCGGTTTGCAAGAACGCATCCAGATCCCGGCTGCTTGCGAGCAAAATATCCGCAATTTCGGCAGCGCGGCGGAGATGAGCGCGCGCGTTGTCTGCAGTCCACAATGCAGGACGGTAGTTGAAATCGAACGAAACCGTGATGTTTCTCTTTTTTGCTTCGTGCATAAGTCTGAACGCAAGATCGCGCGAAGAGGGAGAGAGAGCGAGAGATATTCCGCTGATATGGAAAAGGACGGCGTCGTCGAAGACTTTTTCGAAATCGAACGAGTCCTCCGTAAGAAGCGTGAATTGCGAGTGGCGGCGCGCATAGACCACGTTTGCGCCGCGGCTTGCGGAGCCTGATTCGGAAAAATACATTCCGATGGTGTCGCCGCCGGTCAGCACTCCCGATACGTCTATACCGAGTCCGGTCAGATGATCGAGTGCGGCTTCTCCCAAAGGTCCTTCGGGCAGAGCGGAGAGGAAAGAAGTCCTGTGCCCCAATGCCGAAAGGCATGCGAGCACGTTTGATTCCGTGCCGCCGTAGCACGCGTTGAATGAGCGGCTGTCCCGTATCGTGCCGTCAGCCGCGGAAAGCCGCAGGAGCAATTCGCCGTAAGCAACGATTTTGCCGTTCATACAGTAGCCTCCGTCGCTTCGGACATTTTGAGTTCCTTTTCAATCCGTTCACTGCACAGGTCGGCATAATAAAGGCATGCCAGCAGAGCTTCGCCGCATTCTTTTTCGAAAGGCATACCCAACGCGCGCCTCACTCTGTATGCCGTGCCGTCGAAGTGCTGTCTCAGGCGCGTTACGCGGGGAGCGAACCTGCGTCGTACATAAATGATCCTGCGCGGATCGAGTTTCAGTTCGTATCCGAAGTTTATAGCGATATCGTCCAGTGGCACGAGATAAAGATCGCTGTCAAGTTTTGCGCCAAAGATCGCAGGCAAGTCGTCCTTTTCGGCTTTCTTTGCCGCGTCAGCCGCTTTTTCCTGCAGTTTGTCTTTAAGTTCCGCGGCGGTCATGTCGGCGATCACATAGAAATACATGTTCGGCTTGCCGCCCTCTATAAGGTCGCGCGCGAGTCCCAAAAAATTGTTCTCTACGGAAAAAGGCTTCAGGCAGCTTGCTTCGATGCCGTAGTTTTTGGAGAGCGTATCCAGTATGATTTCCTGCAGTGCGGCGGCGGTCCCGCTTGCTCCGGGAGTTTTGCATGAAGAAAAAGCCTTTTCTTTGAGAGCGAGCGATATCGGCTGCGCAAATTTATCCTTCCACGTGGTTTTTCTTTTGCCGCGCTTTTCTATTAGTACATATCCGTCCGTTGTGAATACCAGTCCGTTTATACCCAGTTGGTTGCCGAGTCTGGATTCCGGCAGAGGAGAGACTTTGTCTTTGAATTCGTAAATGTCGCGTATTGTGATGTTGCCGTCGAGTTTGTAATCCATACAGCGGTTGGTGACCAGCATATAAAAGTATTGCGACCGCTGCGTTTTGAGCGTAAGACTTTTTCCGTCGGATTCGACGTCCTGCAGTCTGACAGTGACGGTATTGCGTATGGATGAACCGCCGTGAGCTTTGAGAAGCTCCGTTGCATGTTCGCGGATGAAGGAGGGGAGTTCGGACATTTCTTTCGAATCGGCAAAGACCATACTTGTGTCGCCGTTTACGTTTGCATACACATTCAGCCCGGAGAGAAAGAGTCTGCCGTCCATGTATTCGTTGATGTCATTTTCGCGCCGCGCATATTCTTCCGAGTAAGTGTCGGCGACCATATTCCGGGGCCTCTTGCGATCATGAGGCACTCGTTTCAGCTGCATGAATATGCCGTCGGGCGAAAACACGTTGCCGTTTGTTTCCTTGGTCGGATCCGGAACGGTATGCTTATAATATTTTGATATTATTTTATGATGGTCGTCTTCCAGTTTCAGCGACTCTTCCATCGTGTGCTTTATTTTCAATGCGATTTTTGCCACAATGAGGGAGAAAGCCGCGGCAAGGAAGATCGACAGCATATCTGTCCCGGTAATAAACTCCAGGATTTTGTTTTTGGCGTTTTCTCCGGAAGCGAACGCGCCGCCTAGTGCAAGCACCGCAAGAGCGAAAAGTATGAGTGCGATCAGCTGCACCCAAAAGTTTTTGAAGATTTTTTCGCAGATCTTAAAGAACTTTTTCATTTTCCCCACCTGTAGAAGATATTACTCAAATAATATATCACAAAATATCGCATGCGGTCAACAGCGGCGGACTTCGGCGGCTATGCGCGGCGGATCCGCTTCGGATGGCGGATTGTCATATTCGGCGGAAGGGGGGCATATGTTTCAGTAAACCGAAACGGAGGAGTTTATGGACAAATTCGACCTTTATCGAGACATTGCCACACGCACGGGAGGGGACGTTTACGTCGGCGTCGTCGGACCGGTCAGGACGGGCAAATCCACCATCATCAAGCAGTTTATGGAGAAGCTGGTGGTCGGCGGCATCGAAAACAAAGACGTGCGCGCACGCGCCGTCGACGAGATACCGCAGTCCGCCGACGGAAAAACCATCATGACGACTCAGCCCAAGTTCGTGCCGGCGGATGCGGTGAGGGTGGTTTTTCAGGACAATCTTGCCGTCAACATGAGGCTCATCGACTGCGTGGGCTACATGGTGAGCGGAGCTCTCGGCGGCGAGGAGGACGGCAGAGAACGCATGGTGCGCACTCCGTGGTCCGACGAAGAGATGCCCTTTTCCGAGGCGGCGGCGCTCGGCACGGACAAAGTCATCCGTGAGCACAGCACGGTTGCGCTCGCCGTCACCACGGACGGCTCGTTCACGGACATCCCGCGCGAGGCGTACGAACCTGCCGAGGAGCGCGTCATCGAGGAACTGAAGCGTACAGGGAAGCCTTTTGCCATAGTGCTCAACACCGCGGATCCGGCGTCCGAGCAGGCGTACGCGCTTAAATGCGCGTTGGAAGAAAAGTACGGCGTGTCCGTATCTCTCGTCAATGCGCTGAACATGAGCGAGAGCGACATATCCGGTATAATGGAAAACATATTGCTCGAATTCGGGGTGAGGCTCATCGACTTCGATCTGCCCCGCTGGGTGCAGGCGCTTGCTCCCGATGACGACGTGGTGAAGGAGATCGTGTCCGCCGTGCGCGAGATGGGCGAGAATGTGTCGAAGATGAAAGATTACACCCTGGTGGACGAGTATTTCGCGGACAAGGAGTTCTGGAAAACGCCGGACAAGGTGGAGCTTGACGCCGGCAAGGGCAGGGTGTATGTCGCCGTTGCGCCGAAGGACGACGTGTTCTTCAAAGTGGCGAGCCGCGAATGCGGTCTGGAACTTGCTGACGACTTCGCCTTGCTTTCCCACCTCAAACAGCTCGCCCGTGCGCGCCGAAGGACGGAAAAGCTCATCGACGCGATCGACCAGGTGGAAGCCACGGGCTACGGCATCGTGCTCCCCACCATGGAGGAGATGGTGCTCGAAGAGCCGGAGATCATACGTCAGGGACAGCAGTACGGCGTGAAACTCAAAGCGAGCGCGCCTTCGCTGCACATCATGAAAGTGGATGTGGAAACGGAAGTGCGTCCCATCGTGGGCAGCGAGCAGCAGAGCTCCGAACTCGTGGACGCGATGCTGGGCGATTTCGAGAACGACAAGCAGGCTATATGGGACACCAACATCTTCGGGCGCTCGCTCTCATCGCTGGTCGCGGACGGCATCAACAACAAGCTGATGAGCGTGCCCGTCGACGCGGAGCAAAAGCTGCGCAAGACTCTCGGCCGCATCGTCAACGAGGGCAAGGGCGGAGTGATCTGCATACTTCTGTGAGCGGTCTGCCGCAATAAGCATAAATCACATAAAAAAGAGTTTATATCACCAAAACGTGATGTAAACGCAGCGTTGCGAAAAATCAAAGAAGCCGAAAATAAAAGAGAGGCGGAGAGCACAGGCTCTCCGTCTCCCGCCGTTTGCGCAATTTCCGTCTGTCGGCTTCCGTACTCCGACGGCGCCTGCCGCGTTTAGGCGGCGGAATTTCCGACGGAGAGAGAAAGCGTGTTCGGGATCAGTTCTTGAAGCTGTGTATGGGGGCGGGGATCCTGCCGCCGCGCGCTATGAACGCGTCCGCGTTTTCCTTGCCCACGGGCATGATGGGAGCGCGTCCGAGCAGACCGCCGAACTCCACTTCGCCTTCCTCTTTGCCCGCGACGGGGATGACGCGCACCGCCGTGGTCTTGTTGTTGATGACGCCGATCGCCGCTTCGTCCGCTATGATGGCGGACACCGTCGCCGCGCTCGTGCTGCCGGGGATGGCGATCATGTCCAGACCCACGCTGCACACCGAGGTCATTGCCTCCAGTTTGTCCAGTGAGAGCGCGCCGCTTCTCACCGCTTCGATCATGCCTATGTCCTCGCTGACGGGGATGAATGCGCCGGAAAGTCCGCCGACGTGCGAGCTTGCCATTGTGCCGCCCTTTTTCACGGCGTCGTTGAGCATGGCAAGGCATGCGGTAGTGCCGTGCGCGCCGACGGAGGAGAGCCCCATCTCTTCGAGCACCTCTCCCACGCTGTCGTTGCGTATAGGGGTGGGGGCGAGGGAGAGATCGACTATGCCGAACTCCGCGCCGAGCGCTTTTGCCGCTTCACGGCCTATCAGTTCGCCCATTCTGGTGATCTTGAAAGAGGTGTTCTTTATGGTTTCGGACAGCACGTCGCAGCTCTCTCCGCGAATGTTTTCCAACGCCGCTTTCACCACACCGGGACCGGACACTCCCACGTTCACCACGCAGTCGCCCTCGCTCACGCCGTTGAACGAGCCCGCCATGAAGGGGTTGTCCTCCACCGCGTTTGCGAACACTACCAGCTTGGCGCATCCTATACCGTCGCGGTCGGCGGTGAGCTCCGCCGTACGTTTCACCACCTCGCCCATGAGCTTCACCGCGTCCATGTTGATGCCCGCGCGGGTGGAGCCGACGTTCACGCTCGCGCACACGCGGTCGGTGGCGGCGAGCACTTCGGGGATGGTGAGGATGAACTCTCTTTCCTCTTTGGTCATGGACTTTTGCACCAGGGCGGTGTAGCCCCCGATGAAGTCCACGTCCACCGTCTTTGCCGCTTCGTCCATGGCGAGCGCGATCTTGCGGTATCCGCCGCTCGCCGCGCCGATAAGGCTTACCGGACTCACCGACAGACGTTTGTTGACGATGGGGATGCCGTATTTGGACTGTATCTCTTCCACCACCTCTTTCAGTCTGCCGGCACGGGAGAGCAGTTTGCGCTTCACGTTTTCGGCGGTCCTGTCCGCGTCGTCGGAGATGCAGTCGAAAAGACTCAGGTGCAGCGTGACGGTGCGGATGTCGAGGTGCTGATCCTTGATCATGGATATTGTTTGTATGATTTCCTGTTGGTTGAGCATAGTCCTCTCCGGTCAGATCCTGTGCATGGAGTTGAAGATGTCCTCGTGCTGTACGCGTATCTCGACGCCGAGCTCCGCGCCCACGGCGGCGAGAGCTTCGTTCACTGCGCCGACCGCCAGCCCCTCTTTCAGGGTGATGAGCATGATCATGGTGAAATAAGACCCCTGCATTACGGTCTGGGAGATGTCCTCGACGTTGCAGCCGAGCTCGTAAAGTCTTGTGGTGACTTTGGCAATTATACCTGTGCGGTCCTTGCCGATGACAGAAACTATGGCTTTCATAAGCCCTCCGCTTTGGATTTTTCGATTGATTATATCA
>DVJC01000021.1 GCA_018710835.1 Candidatus Limadaptatus stercoravium
GTCGGACCGTAAATGACGTTGCCGTCCGCGGTGGGCGCGACAAGAATACCCTTGCCCGCCGCAGTGGGCAGAGGAAATATCACAGTGGAAATATTTTCCCTTTCCGTATGGTCGAGCACGAAATACTCGCCCTTCCTGAACTCGGTGTCAAAAGTTTCCGCTCCGATGAGCGCATTCACCGCCGACGCCTGCGCGCCCGCGCAGTTGACGACGACCTTCGCGCGGAAAACGCCTTTCTCCGTCCCGACGACGAACACTCCGTCCTCTTTCTTCAAAGAGGTCATGCGCGCTTCGGTCACCACTTCCGCGCCGTTCACCACAGCCCTGTCCGCCAGCGCGATCGCCATCTGGTAGGGCGACACCACTCCGCCGTCCGGCGCGTAAAGCACCGAGGCTACTCCCTCCGCAAGCGCAGGCTCTATCTCCAGAGCGCGCCCTCGCGGAAGTATCTCCGCCCTGACGCCGTTGATGTCGGCGCGGCGTTTAAGCTCCCTCAGTCCTTCCTCTCCGCCGGCAGGCGCGGCTACCATTGAACCGCATTTGAGCGCGGGCACGCCGAGTTCGTCCGCCAGCGCCCACGTCATGGCGTTGCCGCGCACGTTGAAACGCGCCTTCAGCGTCCCCGGCTCGCAGTCGTAACCCGCGTGCACGATGCCGCTGTTGGCGCGCGTGGCTCCGACCGCAACGTCGTCGCCGGCCTCCAGAAGGCATACGGAAACGTCGCTGCGCGCCAGTCTGTCAAGCACGGCGCAGCCGACTATTCCTCCGCCTATCACTATAATGTCTTTTGTCACAATCCACCCTTAACGCGCCGAAAACGGCACACGAACTTTCACTTTACGAATTTTTTCTTGTACATCTTGATGTTGTCGCGGATGATAAGCTCCGCAAAAGCGCGGTCCTTCACCTGGAACACCGTCGTATCCTTGCCTTCCAGCTGCTTGTACACGCGGAAGAAGTGCGAGATCTCGTCCATGATGTGGGGAGGGAGTTCGTCCACCTCTTTGTAAATGTTCCAGTTGGGGTCCTTGAAGGGTATCGCGATGATCTTGTAGTCCATCTCTCCGCCGTCCTGCATCATCACCACGCCGATGGGATAGCACCTCACCGTCGCAAGCGGCACTATCGTTTCCGAGCACAGCACCAGCACGTCCAGAGGGTCGTTGTCCTCGGAAAACGTGCGCGGGATGAAGCCGTAGTTGGCGGGATAATGCGTGGATGTGTAAAGCACGCGGTCCAGGATGAGCAGTCCCGTGTCCTTGTCGAGTTCGTACTTGTTCTTGCTCCCCTTCGGTATCTCGATGACTGCCACAAAATCCGTCGGCGTTATGCGCGATGGATCGATGTCATGCCATATGCTCATTGTTTCTCTCTCCTTTCTCCTCGGTAAGACCGGAACTTCCGCACGGAGCGGAAGTATGCCGCGCCTGCTCCCGCGGCTTACTTGTAGCCCTTGATGTACGTCTTGAAGAAGTTCACTCCGCCCGTCAGCGAGGATATGTCGATATTCTCGTTGGCTGCGTGCATGGACGCAAGCTGTTCGGAGCTGAGCCTGCACGGAGTGCACCTGATCGCGCATGGGGTGATGGTCTGCATTGTCCTGCAGTCCGTGCCGCCGAAGATGAGGTACGGCGCGGCGCCGCAGTCCGGGAACACCTTCGCCACCGTATCCGCGAAATACTTGTAATCCGCGCTGTCCACGTCCACCATCGGCGAGGCTTCGCGACATTCCATGGGATGCGTTTCTATATCGTACCTGGCGGCAAGGCGGCGGAGCTTTTCTATGCACAGCTTGCTGTCGTCGCCGGGCGCGAAACGGAGATTCGCCGTCATGCTCGCCTCCTGCGGAATGACGTTGGGTGCGGCAGAGCCCTGCGCCATGGTGAACGTCATCGTCGTCCCCAGCAGCGCGGCTCCGAAAGGCGTGAGCTTGGGCAGTACTTTTACGATGAGCGGCTTGAAAAAGTCCGCATGCTTCGTCACGAAAGCGAGCGCGCCCGTAAGCCCCGACGACAGCCCTTTGAGCATGGCAAGCGCTGCGGGCGTCATGCGCGGCTTGAACACGGTGTGCGTCTCGCAGTAATGCACGAATGCGGCAAGCCTGGCGAACGGCGTGTTTTTCGGAGGCGAGGAGGAGTGCCCTCCCTTGCTTCTCGCCACGAATTTCACATCGCAGTATCCCTTCTCGATTATACCTATCATGGCGAAAGGCTTCGTCATGCCAGGGAAGGCTTTCTCGACGATCGCACCGCCTTCGTCCACCGCAACGGCGGGTTTTACACCGTGGCTCACGAGCCAGTCGCGGCAGTACGCCGCGCCGCCGCCGGACGTTTCCTCATTGTCGGAATAGCTGAGGTAGACGTCCTGTTCGGGAGTGAAGCCCTCCGCGATAAGTTCGTCCACGCTCTTGATCGTGCAGAACAGCGTATTCTTGCAGTCCATGGCGCCGCGCCCCCACACCTTGCCGTCGGCAACGGTCGCGGAGAAAGGCGGATACTTCCAGTCGCCTTCCGCAGGCACGACGTCCTGATGCGCCATGAGCACGAGCGGACGGGAAGACGACTTCCCTTTCCACCTGAACATCAGCGCGTCGCTGCCCTCTCCTCCGGGCATGATGACTTCGCACGCGGAATACACGTGCGGAAACTCTTCCGCAAGCACCTTGCGGAATGCGGCGAAACTCTTGCGGTCCACGCCCGTAACGGTGGGCACGCGGACCAGTTTTGCGAAACTCTCGGCATAAGCCTGCGCTTTGTCTGCCATACGGCACCTCACATATACGCGCGCAACGGCGTGCGCGCAAAGGTTTACAGTTAATATTATCCCACACGCGCGATAAAGTCAAACGAGTTGACGATACTCACAAATTTTACCGGCGGCAGAAGAAACCATCCGCTCCGCTTGCGCCTGCCGTAAATGCGACGCCGCACTTATACGCCCTGATCTTCCGGATAAAACACAAAAGCGCGGTGATGCCGCGCTTTTGATACGGTAAAGCTCTGTTTCGGTCACTTAATGAGTTCTTCCAGAGATTTCACGATCTCTTCGTCCGCGTCCTCGACAAGACCTTCGTCCACAGTGCGCGCAAGGTCGGGACGTATAGGCAGGCGCACGACTTTCGGGATGCCGAACTCTTTCGCCGTTTCCTCCGCACGGCTTTTGCCGAATATCTCGGCGCGTCTGCCGCAGTCGGGACACTGATAATACGACATGTTTTCCACAAGCCCTATGACGGGGATGTCCATCATTTTCGCCATATTCACGGCTTTGGCGACTATCATGCTCACGAGCTCCTGCGGAGAAGTCACGACGATGATGCCGTCAAGCGGCAGGGACTGGAACACCGTGAGCGGCACGTCGCCCGTCCCCGGAGGCATGTCCACGAACATACAGTCCACGTCCCCCCACACCACGTCGCTCCAGAACTGCTTCACCGTTCCCGCAAGAATGGGACCGCGCCAGATGACGGGTTTGCTCTCGTCGTCTATGAGCAGATTGAGGGACATGATCTCGATACCTGTACGAGTCTTTACGGGCAGGATAAGTCTGCCGTCCATGCTCTCCGCTCTCTCACGGCTCACGCCGAAGGAACGCGGGATGGAAGGTCCGGTGATGTCCGCGTCGAGCACCGCTGCCTTTTTGCCGCCGCGCGCCGCGCCGACAGCAAGCAGAGAGGTCACAAGGGATTTGCCCACGCCGCCCTTTCCGCTCACTACGCCGATGACGCGTTTTATGTTGCTGAGTTCGTTCTGCGCCACGAGGAAACTTTCCTTGCCGCATTTGGAAGAACAGCTTTCGCAATCGTGATTGCAGCCTGCCATATTATATATGCCTCCGAAAAATTACTACGGCTATTATGTTACCGCGCGGACGCGCTTGTCAACCGCAGCAAGGCAAAATTCCCCGAAAAAGGTTCTCCTCGGCGCGGTCCGCACGCCGTCGGACAGCATCGGCCGCACCCGTGAAACTCAAAAGCAAAAGGCGCAGCGTGCGCTGCGCCCTCTGCCGTTGTAAGGAGAGAAATACGGTTTGCCGTTCAGGCACATCCGATCAAACGGTTTGAGCCGGAAACTTTGTATCGTTTTTTAGTTCGCGGACACCGCTGCGGCGTCACCTGTCCGCATCCCGTGACGGAGCGCGCGTCTTGCGTTTTGCTCCGCACGGTTCATTCGTGCCCGTCCGCATGGTGTGAGTGCGTGCAGCCCCGGCATCCGCGGCAGCCGCCGGAACACTGGTGCTCCGCGCCCGCCGAACCGGCTGCTTCGGGCTTTTGATCATGCGTGCCGCGCGCGGCGGAGTGCGGAGGACATGCCGCAGAGCAACGGGCACAGTCCGAGCAGGAGGACGGTTTTCCCTTTATTTTGCGGATCACCGTCCCTGCCGCCACCGCCGACACAACGACGACGCAAAGCACGATCACA
>DVJC01000001.1 GCA_018710835.1 Candidatus Limadaptatus stercoravium
GAGAAAAAGGGTTGACAAAATCGTATCAATACGATATACTGTTATCGTAGCAATACGAATGGAGGTTTGGTATGAACAGAGCGGAAGTATTGGCGAAAGCCGAAAAAGATGAAGGCATGACCGTTTCCGAAATCAAAATGTATCAGAAATTGGTTCAGCCACAAAAGCATACCTATGGCAAGTATGGTACGCTTGCGAAAATCTATCTCGAAGAACACAACAGCGCAAAGTTGTGGGCATTGGGCAAGGGCTTGCCCGAGTATTTACACGGGATAGATGAACAAGCTGCGGCTATGTATGATGTCATAGACGAAAGACTTTCTAAAAGCGATGAGTTCAAAAGAACCGGTGACTTTATGAAAGACTTACAGCGAGAAGCGGCTAAGAACAAGCGGATTGAGGAAGAAATTCTGAATGAACTTGTTTATGTAGATTGACGGAGGTGCCGTGATGAGAAAAGCGTTATCAGTAACCGGAAGAGTAGCGTGCGTCGCAGGCAAAACGACTGCGATTATTGCTATTTTTATCGGGCATTTCATAATGAATTGCATTGGCGCACTTATTTGCGCGATAAGCGATTAAGGAGTAGATATGCAGAAAAAGGAATCTACGCCGATGCGGGAAAACCGCAGGCGATATGAGGAACGGAACAAGGAAAAACGCAAGGAAACAAACGGGCATTTTGCAACGTTTATACCGCGCACTGATTTTGAGGAAATAAATGCTTTTCTCAAAAGGCATAAGCTTACGAAGGTAACGCTGATTTACGAAGGGTATATGTCTTTGAAACAAAAGTATGAACCCTATACAACGAAAGATGCAGGAGGACAAGATGAAAATGATTTTCGTTAAGGCGTCCACGTTAGCAGGAGACAAGACTAAAAGGCAATTCAACAACGAATAGTTAACTGTAAGCGCGGTCCTTTTAAGGGGCGCGCTTTTTTTACGCAATGTGTTTACGCATAAGCGGAGTACAAACATCATGATGATGGGATGTAATGCTTATGCGAGTGCGTCCCGTCGTAATGCTTGAAAGGGAGGATTGTACGGAAGACGCAACCAAAAAAGACTGTAGTAAACTTGAACGAGATATCCAAGGAAAGGTGCAGCAACCAGATGAGTATAATAAATTTATCGACACTCTCGCTGCATTGATACACAAATATGGTTGGAATATCTTGGAAAAAGAATAAGGAGGCACTATGTATAGAGCGGGAAAAAAATGTCTTTTATATCCGCGAGTAAGTACGGATATGCAGGTAGAAGGGTATAGCCTTGAGGGACAAATAAATAGTTTGCGTAGATTTGCAGAGCGAGAAGAAATGCAAATTGTAGATATTTATAGAGAGGAGGGGAAGTCGGGAAAATCTATTGAAGGCCGTCCGGTTTTCAAAAGAATGCTTGCCGATATTCAAAACGGGCTTGAAGTTGATTATGTTTTGGTATATAAGCTATCCCGATTCGGAAGAAATGCTGCCGATATCCTCAATTCGTTAGAATTTTTGCAATCTTACGGCGTAAATTTGATTTGCATAGATGAAGGCATTGATTCCGCTCAAGCAAGTGGAAAACTTTTAATTTCTGTTCTTTCAGCTGTGGCAGAAATTGAACGTGAAAACATTATAGAACAAACAATGAACGGGCGTAGGGAAAAGGCATACCAAGGGAAATGGAATGGTGGCCCTGCTCCTTATGGGTATTCGTTGAAGGATGAAGTCTTGCACATTAAAGAAGATGAAGCAGAAATTGTTCGTTTGATTTTCAATAAGTTCGTTAACAGCGATATGGGATATGTCGGAATTGCAAAATATCTGAATTTGCAGGGGTTCAAAAAAGAGCGTCGTAAAAAGAGTGATGCCGAAGAATTTAGCGGACATTGCATTCGACTCATTTTAGATAATCCCGTTTATTGCGGTAAAATTGCATATGGGCGGAGATGTCGAGAACAGGTTAAAGGAAAAAAAGGAGAGTACAAAACCGTTAACAAACAAGAATATATTTTGGAAAACGGCTTGCATGACGCTATCATAAGTGAAGAACTTTGGCAAAAGGCGCATGAAAAAAGAATAGCGACTGGCTTAAAGGCTGCGTCTAAGATAGGCAAAGACCGCGCTCATTTGCTTACAGGCATCATAAAGTGTCCGAAATGTGGATGTGGAATGTATGCTAACAAAGTTTGTTGGACGAATAAAGATGGCGCTTACAAGGAGGTTTATTACTACGCGTGTGCTCGCAACAAAATGGCAAGAGGTCATCATTGTGATTATAGTGCCAATTTGAAAAAGACGGATATCGAGCCGATAATTGTTGAGATGATTTCATCAATCGTACAAGATCAGCGTTTCGCAACGGATATAAAAAAGCGCATAGGGATCAATATGGATAATTCAGATATCGACCGCGAGATCAATAACTATGAAAGGAAGCTGCAGGAGATAGAATTGAACAAAGGGCACTTAGAGCAAGCAATAGACACTATGCCTATTGATGTGCCTTATCGAGAACGTAAAATCCATGACATGAGTTTGCGTTTAGATTCATTATATGATATAATAATTGAGCTTGAAGATAAAATTTTTGATGCTCGATTGCGTAAAAAAGCTATTGAAGCTGAAACGCTTACTTTGGAGAATATTTATAACGTGTTACAGCGATTTGGTGAGTTGTACGATATAATAACCGATGAGGAGCGTAAACAGCTTATTGCGCAGTTGATAGATGAGATTCAGATATATCCCGAAGGTGAGAGCGACTGCCCGTTAAAATCTGTTAAATTCAAGTTTCCTATTTATAAAGACGGAAAAGAAGTTCAAGAGATTTTTTTGGGGTCCGGCTCCAATGTTGAGACCCTCGCCGTCCTGGAAAGGCAGGGCTGAAAGGGAAATGAGAATGCGCTGCGCGGCTCGGCACGCGTGCGCTTGAGCTTGACGAAGCGGTGAAGAGCCTGGGGAAAGGCGGGGACGTCGTCATTGCCGCAGTGCCGGCGGCGACGCGGAGGAGAGAAGAACTCCGCCGACGGACGCGCAGCAGACGGGAAAAGGCGGCGTTTTTAATTTTTTATTGATTTTCGCGCGCGAGAGTGTAAAATATATATAGTAAGCGTGCGCTTACGGCGCGCGTGCGGAGGCGCGGTATGAAATATAAGCGGTTCGGTGAAGACATAGTGGTCAGGCTGGAAGTCGGCGAGGAAGTCGTGGCTTCGCTCGCGGAGATAGCGGAGCGCGAAGGCGTGACGTTCGCCGAGGTGAGCGGGATAGGCGCGGCCGACGAGTTCGACGTGTCGGTCTACGACGTGAAGGCGAAGGTGTATTTCGACAACACGTTCCGCGAGCCGCTGGAGATCACGTCGCTTTCGGGCACGGTGACCGAGATGAACGGCGCGCCTTACGTCCACATCCACGCCGCAGCGTGCAGGAGGGACGGGACCGCCGTCGGCGGACATCTCAAACGCGCCGTCATCAGCGCGACGTGCGAACTGGTCCTGCACACCGTTTACGGCCGTGTGCCGAGGTTCTACGACGAGCGCACGGGACTGAATCTTATGG
Source organism: Candidatus Limadaptatus stercoravium (assembly GCA_018710835.1). Taxonomy (GTDB): domain Bacteria; phylum Bacillota; class Clostridia; order Christensenellales; family CAG-917; genus Limadaptatus; species Limadaptatus stercoravium. The sequence continues at coordinate 3,546 of DVJC01000001.1, forward strand.
AATTATGAGGCGCGGCCGAGTGCCGGGCACGGAAACAGGAGGTTGCAATGAGAAAATACGACGCCGTCGTTATCGGTGCGGGTAACGGCGGACTTACCGCGGCAATAAGGCTGCTGCAAGGCGGAGCGCGGGTGCTGCTTGTGGAAAAGCACAACATTCCCGGCGGCTTCGCGACCAGCTTCAGAAGGGGGCGGTTCGAGTTCGAGGCGTCTTTGCACGAGCTCAACGACTTCGGTACCGCCGACAACGCGGGCGACGTCCGCGTGCTCTTCGACGAACTCGGAGTGACGGACAAGATCGAGTGGGTGCAGATCCCGGAGGCGTACCGCGTGATTTCGCAGGCGGAAAAGCTCGACGCGACGATGCCTTTCGGCGTGAAAGCCTTCATCGACAAGATGGAGAGCTATGTGCCCGGCAGCCGCAAATCCGTCACGGAATTTTTCGAACTGGCGGAGGAGATCAGGCTCGGACAGGCGTACACCGCGTCGGTCAACGGCAATGCTGATTCCAAGGTGATGGTGCGCGATTACGGCAACTTCGTGAGGTGCGGTTCCTACTCCGTGAACGAAGTGCTCAAGGCGCTCAAAATGCCGAAGAAAGCCGTCGACATCCTCACGGCGTACTGGTGCTACCTGGGCGCGCATTGCGACGACCTGAGCTTTGTGCATTACGCGTCCATGGTCAACCGCTACATCCTGCGCGGCGCGAGCATGCCGAAGTCCCGTTCGCACGAGATCTCTCTCGCGCTGACCGAACGCATACTCGAACTCGGCGGCGACGTCCTGTTCAACACCGAAGCGGTGAAGATACTCACCGATCCGAAGGACGGCGGAGTGCGCGCCGTCGTGCTGGACGACGGGACGGAGATCGAGACGCGCCACGTCGTGGCGAACTGCTCGCCGCACGTCGTGTTCGGCAGGATGATGGACAAGGTGCCGGAATCGGAAGTGCGTGCGTCCAATTCGCGCAAATTCGCGGGAAGGGGATTCACCATGTTCCTGGGACTCAACAAATCCGCCGACGAACTCGGCATCGAGAACCACAACTATTTCCTTTACGACACGATGGATTCCGTCGCGCAGTACGACAGGATGCGGACGATAAAGGACAACAGCGTGCAGGCGACGGTATGCCTTAACCGTGCGCTTCCCGACTGCTCGCCGGAGGGCACCTGCATGATGTACTTCACCACGCTCTACATGTCCGACGACTGGGCGAAGGTGACTCCCGAAAACTATTACAAGACCAAGAATTACGTCGCGGACAAGATGATCTCGCGCTTCGAGCACGATACCGGCGCGAAGATCCGCGACAGTATAGAGGAGATCTCGGTCGCGACGCCGATGACGTACGCGCGTTACTGCGGACATCCGCAGGGCGTGATCTACGGCTACGAATCGCAGTATTGGGACGGGCTCATGCCCAGGCTCCAGATGATGGCGGAGGACCACCGCGTGCGCGGACTGCGTTTCGGCAGCGCTTACGCGATGAGGTTGTCCGGCTATTCCAGCGCGTATTTCGCGGGCGACATCTCCGGCAGGCAGACCGTCGGCGACATCAAGAGGGAGGGCTGAACTTATGGCATTCGTATTCAAGAAACAGATTTTCGGATTTATGGACCTCCTGCGCTTCAAGAAAATGGTGCCGAAGCGCAGAAAGAAAATGGCGGAAGCGCCGGCGACTCCGCTGCCCGCGACCTATAAGGTGAACGAAACGGCGAAGATCCTCCACCCCGGCTACCAGTCCGCGACTCTCACCGAAGTCAGGCTCGAAACCGCGGACATGAAGACGTACGTCTTCGAAACGGAGAAGCCTTTCTACTTCCGTGCCGGTCAGTACGCCACTCTCGGCTGCAACGCGGGCGGGAGCGAGGTGTCCCGTCCCTACGCCTTCTCGTCCTCGCCCCGTGAAGCGCTTGCGAAAAAAGCCGCGTTCACCGTCAAGAAAGCGGGATTTTTCAGCGAATGGCTCTTCGACAACGCGAAGCCGGGCGACAAGTTTGTCATAGGCGATCCGTCCGGTGATTTCTGCTACGAGCCGATCAAGGACGCGAAGCAGATCGTTGCGATCGCGGGCGGCAGCGGCATCACTCCCTTCTACAGCATGGCGCAGGCGCTTGCGGACGGCACCGACGACTATTCGCTCACGCTGTTCTACGGGGCAAAGACGGCTGCCGATCTCGCATTCAGGAGCAGGCTCGACGCCCTTGCGGCGCAAATGCCCGGCAAGTTCAAGGTCGTGTACGTGACCGAGAAGGAGGAGGAAGGCTGCGAGCACGGATTTGTGAATCTCGCTCTCGTGAAGAAGTACGTTGACGGCGATTTCACCGTGATGATGTGCGGACCTTCCGCGATGTACGCCTTCCAGGACAAGGAGCTCGCGCCCCTCGGTCTGCCGCTGAAACGCGTCAAGAAAGAGGCGAACTGCGTGGGGGTGCGCGACGCCGCGCCCGCGGTGTACGACCTCACCGTGCATATCGGCTTCGATACCTTCAAGGTGAAGGCGGACGCATGTGAAACCTTGCTCGTCGCCATGGAAAGGGCGGGGCTGAAAGTACCGTCCAAGTGCCGCGCGGGCGGCTGCGGTTTCTGCCACAGCAGGCTCGTTGCCGGCAAATTCTCCATCGCCGGCGCGGACAAGCGCAGACTCGCGGACGGGAAGTTCGGCTACATCCACCCCTGCTGCACTTATCCCGATTCGGACATGGAGATCGTAGTGCCCAAGGCGTAACGGGCCCTCGCGCCGCCTGCATGACGGCTTGCGCCGTTCCGCTGCGATGCGCGGAGGTTTGGGCAGGACGCATGTGTGCGGCATGAAAATCGGACAATACGTCAAAAGAGAGCGCGGCGCGCTCTCTTTTGTCATACTCTGTAAGCCGCGCAGGTGTGCGTCTGGCTGCCGGGAGATAGGCGTCGCATAGAGGAGCGGCAGGGCAGTGCCGCCTGGCAGAGCTGCCGTGTTCGGCGCACGCAAAACGCCGCGGCGTCATGCCGCGGCGTGCGGGTGCAGTCCGTTGATAAGCGTACTTATTCCCGGTCGCCGGAGGAGATCTCCGTCACGGCTTCGTTTTCCTCGGCGTCCGCCGCAAGGGCGGCTTCCGCATTTTCTTCCGCCGCTTCGCCCTTGTCCACCTTGCGCATGATGACGAACTTGTCCATGAGGAAGATGACCACCCAGCTTATGAGAGAGCCGAGCATCTTGCTGATGGTGTTGCCGAGGTCCGCGCCTATCGCCGGTCCTATCGCGTCGCCGAGAATGCCTGCGAGCCATGTGGTGAAAAGTATGAGCGCGATGACGGTGATGACGTACATGATCGCGCTGAATACCACGTTGTTGTTGGCGTTGAAGGTCTTTTTGCGGTTGATGGTGAAGGAGATGATCTCCGCTATGCACTTGGATACCAGCATGGCGATGAACCCGGCAGTGCCGAAAGCCCCGTTGCGTCCCGCCGCATAGTGGAAGATGAACCAGTGGAAGTCCTCGTTGCCGAGCACGCCTTCCAGCCCGTATTGCAGGGCGTACATGGAGGCAAACTCCGCAAGGAAAGCGATGAGGCTGATGAGCGTGAATTTCACGATCTGCCATATGTTGCCGTGGCGCGTCATGAATGCCTTGCCCTTGCCGAAAGCGGCGGCGAATTTGCCTTGTTCCGCCTGCGCGTCCTCCGATACGGCGCCGTCGGCACTCTCCGCGCCGGCGTCCGCCGCGACTTCGTTCTCCGCCGCTGCGGCGCAGTCCGCCGATTCCGCGGTATCTTCGACTGTAGTTTTATCGATTTCGGTCATAAATCCTCCCCCCGAAAACACTTATGAATATATTTTGAGTTAAACTGAAAATTATGTCAATAGTTTTCTTTGCGGCGGACGGATTGATTAAAAGAATACGCTGGGGTTTCCCTGCCGTTCCGCGATTTTTATCCCGTTTATGGCGCGCGCGGCGCGATTGTGTTATAATGCGGTCAGCAAAAATGCGGAGGCAGTATGTCTATACAAAAGGTCAGGGAATATCTCGCCGCATACGGCGCGGCGGACAGGATAAGGGAATTCGACGTTTCCAGCGCGACGGTGGAACTCGCCGCAAAGGCGCTCGGCTGCGCGGAGAGCAGGATAGCAAAGACGCTCTCTTTCATGCTGGGGGACAGAGTGGTGCTCGTCGTGGCGGCAGGCGACGTCAAGGTGGACAACCGCAAGTACAAGGACTTCTTCGGCGGCAAGGCGAAGATGCTTGCGCGTGAGGACGCGGAAAGACTCACGGGGCACGCCGTCGGCGGAGTGTGTCCATTTGCCGTGAACGACGGCGTGGAGGTGTGGCTGGACGAGTCGCTGAAACGCTTCGGCACCGTGTTCCCCGCCTGCGGCAGCGCGTCGAGCGCGATCGAACTCACGCTCGACGAGCTGGAAAAGTTCTCCCGCGCAAAAGGCTGGACGGACGTCTGCAAACCATGCCTGGCGGCGGAATAAAATCTTTACTGTCGATTTTCAGCGCATAAACACCGTGTTCCTGCGTTAGCGGAAGGTGCGCCGGCTCAGAGGGAATAGGGGATGTAAGCAAACACCACGCCTGTTATTATCGCTGCCGCGGCGGCGGAAAGAATGAGTGCGGCGGTCAGCGCGGTGCGCCGCATTTGCGCCGGACAAAATGCGTTCGCGCTTGATATGCGCGGCGGAATGTGTTATAATTGCTGCAGTTCATACGGAGAAGCGGAAAATGAATAAGGTAAACAGGATCGCGCTCATAGCGCACGACAATAAAAAGGCGGAAATGGTGAGCTGGGCAATGAAGAACCGCGACACGCTCGCGCGATTCGGACTTTGCGGTACTGGCACGACGGCGAAACTCGTCGCCGAAGCTACGGGGCTTGATGTCGAAAGGTATCTTTCCGGCCCGCTTGGCGGCGACCAGCAGATAGGCGCGAAGATCGCGGAAGGACAGATCGACCTCGTCATTTTCTTCTGGGATCCGCTGCAGGCGCAGCCGCACGATCCCGACGTGAAAGCGTTGCTGCGCATCGCGGTCGTCTACGACATCCCCATCGCCACCAACAAAGCCACGGCGGACTATGTGATACACTCTTCGCTCATCTGAGTCCGCGGCCGACAAACGGACAACACGGCGATACCCCGCTTCGAGCGGGGTATTTTAGTGCGCGTTTTGTGCTGTCGGAGTGAGGAAAGATGTTCTTGCGGGTGTCCGCCGCGGCCTCTGAAGAGCGTTTGTTTAAACGACATTTGTTAAAATATCATGAAAGATGATCAAAGTCTATTGAAACCTGTCATAAATTGTGTTACAATTTAACCATTCTAAGAAAAAAGGAGACGTACTATGGCTGATTTCAAAAAGCTCATAGACAACAAAGCAGAAAGCGCGCAGTACATGATCGACGGCATTACCGAAGTCATCAAGACCTGCGGCAAGCGCGGCCCCGGCACGGAGGGTGAGAAAAAGTCGTGTGAATTCATGGCGGAAGTCCTGAAGAACGACTGCGGCTGCGAAAGGGCGGATGTGGAGTCTTTCAAGGAACACCCCCATTCCTTCCTCGGCTGGCTGAATTACACCATTACGTGCGCGCTTCTCGGCATGCTGTGCTTCTTCTTCCTGCCGGCGCTCGGAGTGGCTCTCATCGTGGTCGGATTCGCGATCATGATATGCCAGTTCGTGCTGTACAGAAAGACGTTCGACTTCCTCTTCCCCGAAAAGACGGGACACAACGTCACGGCGATCAAGAAGTGCACGGGAGAAGTCAAGGCGCGCATTTTCTTCAACGGACATCCCGACGCGGCTTGGAACTGGCCCGTCAACAACAAGTTCGGCGGCGCGGTGTACGAGCTGCACATCGGCTCCAGCTTCCTCGGCGCTTTCATCGCTCTCGTGCTCGCGATAGTCGCTACGGCGGTGCTCGGTTCCCAGGGCATTGCGTATATGAGCGTGTTCAGCCTCGACGCATACACCGCCGTTTACGGTGAAGCGCTGTTCTGGTGCGGCATCGCCCAACTGGTGTTTGTCCCCGGCCTTTTCGGCATGTATTTCATGTGGGATCCCAAGACGACGGTGGACGGCGCCAACGACAACCTCACCGGCTGCTATATGGGTATCGCGATCCTCAAGGCGATGAAGGACGCGGGCATCGAGCTCGAACACACCGAAGTCGGCGTCATTCTTTCCGGATCCGAAGAGGCGGGCCTCCGCGGCGCGAAAGCGTGGGTGGAGCAGCACAAGGGCGAGTTCGACGACGTGCCCACGTGGATCTATTCCTACGATACCATTCACGCGAGCAAGTTCCTCGGCGTCAACTACCGCGACCTCAACGGTACGGTCAAGGCGGACAAGGAAGTCAGCGACACGTTCATGGAGAGCGCAAAGGAGCTCGGTATCCACTGCAACAAGACGTGGGTGCCTCCCTTCGGCGGCGCGACGGATTCCGCGGCGTTTGCACAGGGCGGATACAAAGTGACGGGCATCACCGCGCTCAACCACGTGCTTGAGGACTACTACCACACCCTCAAGGATACATACACCAATCTCGACAAGGACTGCCTCGCAGACTGCTACGCGATCAGCGTCAAGTGCCTGCAGAAGTTTGACGAGAAATTCGGCAAATAAGCATTAACCCGGCAGCGAAACGCCCGGCAGTACGCCGGGCGTTTTATTTTGCGCGGCGCGCCGCGCCGGAAGGGCAAGCGGCGGACGACAGGAAGGGAAGGAGGAAAATCGACAAAAAGCGGCAAAGAAATTGATTTTCTTATTGCAATATCACGAAATATGTGATATATAAATCTCCTGCACATTTTGAGAAAACGTTTAAGGAGGGAAAAATGAAAGAGAAGAAGAAGTTCGACGGTAAATTCGACAAGTTGCTGCTGATCAGGTCGGCGGAAAGTTTTCTGGAGATTGTAAATGGGCTTAAGGATCCTACAAATGTCAGGGCGCTCACAAAAGCGGCGCGGCAGGCGTACAAAGACGCCGATCCCGGCATTCTGAACGAATACGTCATAAAGGGGCGGCATGAGCGCGAGCTGACGTTCATCGTGCCGCCGGGCGTCATGCGGGACAGGGTAAAGGGCAAACCCGACACCGCAGCGAAAGACGCGCGCGGCGAAGACACGCGCGATCTGTCGGGACGGGTAACCTGTCACTACGGCGAAGTCGTGTTGCAGTCCTACTGTGCGGAAGAAGAGGAAATGTTCGAGGATATACGCAGGTATCTCGCCGAGCACAGGAACGACAAGACTTTCGCCATGAAAGTGTACGAGTTCATGAATCGCAAGCACCTGACGAGCACCGACGTCTATACGGCGGCGGGCATGAGCAGGCAGGATTTTTCGCGCATCACGAGGAGGGACGCGGGCGTCAGCAAGTCTTTTGTCTGGAGCATGGCGATAGGACTGAGGCTCAATATCAGCGAAACGGACGAATTGCTGCAAAGCGCGGGCTATGCCAGATGCGCCAAAGAGGCGGATCTGCTCATCGCCTACTGCATCATCAACAAAATTTACGACATCGGAGTGATCAACGGCATTCTGGACGCGTGGGAGGAGCCGCTTCTTACCGACAAAACGCGGCCTTCGACACCTGACAGGAATTTCTGAGGGACGCCTGCGGCGGACCTGAAACGGCGCGGAAAATTTTCCGCGTCTTTTTTATTTGTCATTTTCAGAATGACCTATTCCGCTTTTTTATTTGCGATAATCCTTCCTGCATCGAAAAAGGAGGAAATAAAAATGAAAGAGGATTTTTCATGGGATTACTCGCTGAAAAGGAACACGATCAACGTTTTCGGACCGATCACCTGCGAGAGCGCGGAGCTTATCGTCAGTCAGCTGCAATATCTGGACTATAAGTTCCGCAGCGAGAACGTGCCGGCAAGCGAGCGCGTGATCACTTTACAGCTCAACACTCCCGGCGGCAGCGTGGCGGACGGATTTGCGATCATGGACACGATGAACAGCGTTTCCGCGCGAATCGCCACGGTCGGGCTCGGAATGGTGGCGTCCATGGGCGCCGTACTGCTCAGCGCGGGGACCAAGGGTATGCGAAGCGTGACCGAAAACTGCGAGATACTCATCCATCAGCCGCTCGGCGGCGCGAGCGGTCAGGCGTCGGACATCATCATCGCCGCCAGACACATCGAAAAAACGAGGAGCAGGCTCAACGCCATTCTGTCCGCCAACACCGGACAGCCCGTGTCGCGTATAGAAAAGGACACCGACCGCGACACGGTCATGGACGCGGCGGAGGCGTTGAAATATGGCATCGTGGATATGGTGCTGCCCAAAAGGAAATGAAAGGAGGAAAGACCGTGAACGATTACACCGCAGAACTCATGCTCGCCGAATTCTATGCGCTCGAAGGGGCGCTCGGCGGCACCGATTTTGACCGCGCGTCGGCATTCCGGACGCTGGCGGATATCTTCATCGTCGGACAAAAGGAAGCGAATACGCTGTTCGCGCTGTCCGCGTGCGAAGAAGTGGCGGACATTGCCAGTCCTTCGGATTACAGAAGATATTGCAGGATCGTGCAGTATATGGGGAGCTCCCGTGCGCCCGAACAGCCGGGTATAGAGTATTGTATCGCCGCCAAAGGCACGGTATTTTGCGAGTTGGAGGAATACGGCATCGCCTGCAATACGGCGGTCAGACTGCACGGGGACGCGCTCAACAGACTGCGCAGCGCCTCCGCCGCGGGCGTTGTCAGGGCGAGCAGACTGCTCGGTCTGATGTACGCCGCGGGAATAACCGTCCCGAAAGATTTGCCGCGCGGCATAAAACTGCTGGACAGGTGTGCGCGCTGGAACGACATCGCGGCTTTGTATATGCTCGCTTATTTCGACGATGGCGGGAGAGCGGGGACCGTCGGGGTACTGTCTGCGCTGCTGAAATACAACGCCGAGTACGCAGCGGCGGCGGCTCTCGCCGAGCGTTACGGCGAAGCGGGAGAGGTGTGCGCCGACGGACATTTTCTGCTGGAACGCGTGTTCGACGGCGCATCCCTCAGGCGCGACAGGTACGTGCCCGCGGCGGCGAGGGTGGTCTACAGCGGCATCCTCGATACGCGCAGCAAGGAAAGGCTGCTGTTTTCGGGAGGGGAGTCGGCGCTTTCCGCCGCAGCGGAGCTTCCGCTCAAACTGCGCGTGCGCGGCGACATGAAATGCAATGCCGAAGCGTTCGCCAGTCTTCCGCTGAAGAGGACGGAGCAGGTGGGGCAGATCGTAAAGGCTTTTGCGAATGCGGATCTCAGGCTCAAGAACTCTTACAGACCGCTGTGCATATGCGCGGACTCGCGATATGTGCTGGAAATGTTCGCCGCGGCATGCGCGCGCAGCCTTCCCGGACAGCATGCGGAGATCATAGACGTGGGAGCGACTTCGTTCGGCGATTTCGAGCCGCGCGCCGGGAACATCTTCGTGAGAAGCTGCAACGAGGACAGGAGCAACGTCTACATGATGTTCTTCACCGGCAGCATCGAGGACGCGAAAGCGGACGCCGCCGCCTCTTTCCTCAGAACGTCGGCGAGGAAGGCGTTCTGCCTCTGTTCGCCGGATCTGGTGTTGGATCTCAGGGCGATCATGCCCGTGTGTTTCTGCGACAGGACCAATTCCGCCCGACTGGCGAAGATGTGCAACGTCGTCGACATCGGACAGGTCGGCAGCGAGGAAAAACGCGGACTGCTGGATTACATACTCGAAAACAAGCGCCGCGAGTACGGGCTGGCGGCAGTCAAAGCCGAGGTGAAAGCGGTAGCCGGACTGCTGGCTATGTCCGCGGACGAAATGGAATCCGCGGCGGACAGGATAATTGCGGCCAAGAGGACCGTCGGACAGACGGTGCCTGTGCTTGAGAGAGATCTGCTCAAGGCGGCGCCGTCTGCCGGGAACAAATTCGGTTTCGGAGGATTGATGTATGAAAATGATGAAAGAATTGTTTGACGGCTACGAGAACATGGAGCTGTTGGATTTTTCCTGCATAGAAAGGGCGGGCGGCAATCTGACCGCGTTCGGCGACTTGTCTTCTTACGATAAGTCGGGAGTGCTCAAGGCGTGCGGACGATGCGGCGACGGGGTGCTGCGGCAGCTGTACACCTCATCGGACAACCACGTCGGGGTGATTGCCGCCACCAGGCTCGGCAAAACCACTTCGTACGTCATTCCGACGGTAGTTTCGTTCGCCAGGCACAAAAAAAAGAAATCAATGGTCATCTCCGACCCCAAGGGTGAGATATACCGCAGGACCGCCGCCACCCTCCGCGCCGAGGGATACAAAGTCAAGCTGCTGAACTTCCGCGACTACTCGCACAGCGAATACTGGAATACGCTCACGCCAATTTTCAGGAAGTACCGGGCGGCGTTCAGCGTCAGTAAGGAGGTCGGCGTCACGGAGTGCGCGGACGGCACCGTGCGCAACGTGTTCAGGGGGAAAGTCTATGACAGCCAGCGGGAGCTGGATGCGGACCTCAGGAACGCGAAATCCGTCATGATAGACGACGTGGGCAACGATCTCGACAACGTGTCCAGGCTGCTGATCACGGCCGAGCGTACGAGCGATCCCTTCTGGGAGGAGAGCGCGCGCGACGTGCTTAAGGCTTTCCTGTGGGCGATGCTGGAGGACAGCAACAAAACGGGCGCGAACGCGATAACGGAAGACACATTTTCCTTCAGCACGATACTCCGCGTCGTAGCGCAGTTCAAAGAGGGCAACGAGTACCAGATGGACGACAGGGGATATTTCAGTTCCAGACCTGTCGATTCCATGGCGTATATCCTGTCCAAGAACAGTATTGTCGAGAATGCGAGAGCAACGCGCAAAGGCATTATGAGCACGTTTATGTCCAAAGTGTCGCTGTTCGCAGAGGTGGTGGTCAGACTGCTTACGTCCTGCAACTCTTTCGACGTGAGTGAAATACTCGACGGACCGACGGTGGTTTTCATCGACTACCGCGACGAGATACGGGCGCACTACAAACTGATCAGCATGTTCGTGCAGGAAGTGTACAGGATACTCATCGAGAAAGCCAACGACCGTCCGGACGGCAGACTGGAGACGCCCTTCTACTTCATCCTCGACGAATTCGGGAATTTCCCGCGCATACCCGACTTCGAGGCCACCATATCCGCGTGCGCAGGCAGGAACATATTCTTCATGCTCATAGTGCAGTCGTACGCGCAGCTGGACGCCGTGTACGGCGCGGATGTAGCGGAGATCATACGCGACAATCTCAACGTACACATTTTCTTCGGGAGCAACAATCCGGGCACACTGGAGAAATTTTCGCAGGAATGCGGGCGCATGACGCGTATATCGCCTTTGAGCGCGCTCAACGGCGACGGTACGGAGATATGCTCATATCAGATGGAATCTCTGCCGCTCGTACCGCGGAGCAGACTTTGCAATCTTGCGCCCGGAGAGTGTGTGGTGACGGAAGCGAACTGCGGATACGTGATGCTGTCGCAGCTGACGCGGTATTTCGAGTGCGACGAGTTCAAGGATCTGCCGACGTCGAGCGAAAAGGATTACAAGTGCGATGTGAATCCTTTTGACAAGAAATACATATACGAGTACAAGCCGGTCAGAAGCTGACCGCCCCGGAGAGCGCATGAACGATAAGGACATGATCAGGATAATGACCGAACTCGCCGGCGAGAAGAGTTTCACGGTCCCGGATCTGCAAAAGAGATACGGGCTGAGCTACGACGAGGCAAGATCCGTCGCCGCCGCAATGACGGCGCACGGGACCGCGGTGCTCGACGACGGGATCGCGTTCAGAGTGAACCGGGAGGCGAAAAGCAGACAGTCCCGCGCAAAAAAGAACAAGGACGCTCCCGCGGAGACCGAATCGTCAAGGATGATGAGGGAGCTGATAGATAAGCTGCACAAACGTGAGGAGCGGGCGCGGGCGGAGGCTATGCGCGACGAAGAAGAGGAAGAATACGACGGCTGGGCGGAAGGGAGCGCAGGCGGCGGAACGGTTTCGCGTTACGACGATCCGGAGGAAGAGATCAGACAACTCGAAGCGGAATTGAGATTAGAAAGGCATTTGCGGCGGCTGCGCGAGACCGCAAAACAGGCGGAAAAACTCTGGGAGTACGAGGATGTCGCATGGCAAAGGAAGAGCAGACACGCCGCCGAATCCCGTGCGCCCATGCCGCAGGAAGGCGCTTTGTCGTGGGTGAGGCGTACGCTCACGGACGGCATTCCGCTGAACGGCGACGGCAAAGGCGTCGAATTTCCGGCACTGCGGTACAAGGACGATACTCCTATATCCGTCAGGTTCACCGAGGACGGCGGGAGACTGTATTACGGGGACGGAAGGGCGACGCTGCCGCGCATTGCCGGGCCGAAGGGGGCTGCCGCGGGAGAGAAAACGAGCGCAAAAGCCCTTGACGCTGTCGCAAAATACCGCGCTGCGATACGCGGCGGAGAGATCGTTATGGACGCCGCGGCGTACGGGACGGCGGCGGAAACGCTGATCGCTTTCGTGGCGCTCCTGATGACTCTGTCCGATACGGACGTGTCCGCGTGACGCGCATCCGCGGGCGCGTTGCGTCCGTCCGGCGTGCGGCATTGTCGCCGGGGAGGCGGGAATGCCGGTAAAAACGAGTCCGCATTGCAGACCGCGGAGAATATTTGCGCCGTCCGACGCGCAATCGCTTTACCACCGCGGCGGGCGGTGGTAGAATGGTCGGACAATGAGAGCAAGGATTACGAAAGAACCGGATTTTGCCCGTGACAGCGTGGGCAGGCTGGTGCTCAGGCTCGCGCTGCCCGCAGTCGTGGCGCAGATCATCAATCTGTTGTACAATCTTGTGGACAGAATGTACGTCGGCAGCATTCCCGGACACGGCACCGACGCGCTTGCCGGGCTGGGAGTGGCGTTCCCCATCACGCTCATCGTCAGCGCGTTCAGCTATCTGGTCGGCATGGGTGGTGCGCCGCTCGCCGGCATCAAAATGGGAGAGGGCAGACGGGAGGACGCGGCGAAAGTATTCAACGGAGGCACAGGGCTTCTGCTTGTCATGGGCGCGGTGCTGACGGCGGTGGTGCTTCCGCTCAGCGGCGAGCTGGTCACGCTGTTCGGAGTGCCGCCGACAGGATACGAATACGCGCGCGATTATCTTTTCGTGTACGGCACAGGCACGGTGTTCGTCATGCTGTCGCTGGGGCTTAATCCGTTCATATCCACTCAGGGATACAGCGTGACGGCAATGATAACGGTGGCGATAGGAGCGGTGCTGAACATTGCGCTGGACCCTCTTTTCATTTTCGTTTTCGACATGGGCGTAAAAGGCGCCGCGCTTGCCACGGTGATATCCCAGGGCGTGTCGGCGGTGTGGGTGACAAGTTTCTTTCTTCGCCGGAAATCGGTCTTTAAGTTCAATTTCAGATACTTTATCCCCCGTGAACGGTTCGTTTACCGGATGTTGCTGCTGGGGCTGTCGCCTTTCATAATGGCGGCGACCGAGAGCGCGATACAGATCGTGTTCAACGTCAATCTCACCCGGTGGTCCGGCGGCGACAGCAGCTATACCGCGGCGCTTACGGTCATGCTCAGCGCGGTGCAGATAATCAGCATGCCGCTCAACGGGCTGGGGACGGGGGTGCAGCCGCTCGTCAGCTACTGTTACGGAGCGGGGCTGTCGGAGCGCATCAAAAAGACAGTAAAGATAGTGACGTGCGTCGCGCTGTGCGTCAGTGTGACGGTGTGGGCGGTTTCGCTCGGAGCGCCGCAGATATACGGCATGATATTCAGCGCGGAGCCGGACGTCATGGCGGTCATTGTCAGATATACGCCCGTATTCATGATGGGTACGGTGATGTTCTTTGCGCAGATGACGCTACAGAACGTGTTCGTCGCGTTGGGACAGGCGCGGATCTCGATCTTCCTTGCGTGCCTGAGGAAGATCATTCTGCTCATTCCGCTTTGTTTTCTCCTTCCTCTCGCAATGGGAGTCGACGGAGTGTTTTACAGCGAGGGCATCGCGGACATCGCCGCCGGCGTGACCACGGCGCTGACTTTCTTCGTCATGTTCCCGCGCATACTGAAAAAACGCGAGGCGGTGCTCGCCGCCGAACGCGCCGGATCGTGCGCGGAAGCGGAGGAAGATGGCGCGTCCGCCGTTTCGTGACGCGGAAAACGGGCATTCGCGCCTAATTTGGGCATTTACTTTTGCGATAGTGTAGATTATACTATAACCGACGACAAAGATAAGGAGGAAAGTCGGTTATGAACAAGATTTACGAACCTCTGTTCACCCCGTGGAAGATACGCGGCGTCGAGATCAAGAACCGCATCGTGCTCTGTCCCATGGGGGGGGACTTCGCTGTTCGGCTGGATGGAACCGCACCACCTCGACGAGGACGCGGCGAATTTCTTCCTGGAGCGCGCAAAACACGACGTCGGACTCATCATCCCCGGCATCGCGCCGCTCAGGAACCTCATCGGCGGACAGTGGCTTTACAAGGCGAAAGGCGCATTCAGAAAGCTGAAACCCTATATGGAAGAGATCCATAAGACCGGGGCTAAACTTTTCGTGCAGCTCACGGCGGGCTTCGGGCGTTCCTTCGCGCTTAGCGATCTGCTCGCGCTGCCCATACGCAACAAATTCGTGGGCGCGCTCATGAAACCCATCCTCGATCCTTCCTACATCAGCGCGTCGCCGAGCGAGCTTCCGTCCAGATGGACGGAGGACGTCACCTGCCGCGCGCTCACCAAAAAGGAGATCGAGGACATCATCTACGCCTACGCGCAGACCGCGAAGATGTGCAAGGAAGCCGGCGTCGACGGCGTGGAAGTGCACGCGGTGCACGAAGGCTATCTTCTCGACCAGTTCACGCTGAAATACACCAATCACCGCACGGACGAATACGGCGGCAGTTTCGAGAACAGGTACCGTTTCCCCGTGGCGGTGGTAAAGGCGATCAAAGCCGAATGCGGTGAGGATTATCCCGTATCGCTCAGGTATTCCGTCGTGAGCAAGACGAAGGGGTTCTGTTCGGGCGCGGTGCCCGGCGAGGACTACGTCGAAGTCGGCAGGGATATGGAAGAGAGTGAAAAGGCGGCTAAATATCTCCAGGACGCAGGCTACGATATGTTCAATGCGGACAACGGCACGTACGATGCGTGGTATTGGGCGCATCCGCCTGCCTATATGCCGCAGAACTGCAACCTCGACGACGTGGCGCACATCAAGAAGTTCGTAGACATTCCCGTCGTGTGCGCGGGACGTATGGAAGCCGACGTTGCGGCGGAAGCCGTTGCGGAAGGCAGGATCGACGCCATGGGTGTGGCAAGGCAGTTCCTGACCGACGGCGAATGGGTGACCAAGCTCAAAGAGGACAGGCTCGAGGACATCCAGCCCTGCATATGCTGCCACAACGGGTGCTTCACCATGTCCAAACACAAAGGCACCGGCAACGACGCGCCCATCTCCGACGCGCAGCACATGGCAAGATGCGCGCTCAATCCGCGCACGATGCAGGGACACAAATTCGACATCCTGCCGGCGAAGAAGCCCAAGAAGATAGCCGTTGTAGGCGGCGGCGTCGGAGGCATGGAAGTCGCGAGGATAGCGACGCTGAGAGGACACAAGGTCACCATATACGAAAAGACCGACAAACTCGGCGGCGTGTTCATCCCGGCGGCGGCGCCTTCGTTCAAGGAAAAGGACCGCGCTCTCATCGAATGGTACCGCAGACAGATCGCGAAACTCGGAATAGAGGTGAAGTTCAACGCCGAAGTCAAGGAGATTGATTCGCTAGGAGCGGACGAGGTCGTCATCGCAACGGGTGCCAAACCCAGAAAACTCGGCATTCCCGGCATAGAAAAGAGCGTCGAGGCGATAGATTATCTCAACGGCGCGCCGGTGGGCGACGACGTCGTCATCGTGGGCGGCGGTCTGACGGGCTGCGAGATCGCATACGATCTCTTCCTCAAAGGCAAACGTCCCGTCATCGTCGAGGCACAGAACGACATCATCACCACTCCGGGGCTCTGTCTTGCAAATTCTTCCTACCTCAGGGATTATTTCTCGTACAAGAAAGTGCCGGTGCTTCTCGAGCATTGCGTGAAAAAGATCGAGGACGGAAAAGTGACCGTCGCGGACAAGGACGGCAAGACTCGCGAGATCAAGGCGGACAGCGTGATAGTGTCTGTCGGATATGTTCCCGCGCCGCTTGCCAAGAAGAGCGCGCATGTGCACATCGTGGGCGATGCGGAAAAGGTGGGCAACCTGCGCACCGTGGTCTGGAAAGCCTGGGAAGTTGCGGAGAAACTCTGACGGTCCGTCGGAGCCGCGTGGTCCGCACGCAAAACACTTAACGTGTCTTTCTCTCCGCGGCGGCGTCAGCCGCCGCGGAGTGCGTAAGGCAGCCGCGCCGCTGGGAACGGCGCGCGGCATTTGCCCGTAAAAGACAGACCGCATGGTGCAGCGGAGCGCTGCCGCATTGTGGCGGCGCGCGTTGCAGGCGGTAAATCGGTGCACGAAACGTGTTGCGCGCGCGTTGAACGCTTTGAGAGGTGTGGCGCAAAATACACGTAACGTGCGATTTGCAGAGTCCGTCCGCGTATGACGGACAATGACGGAGGAGAACTTGAACGATAAGACGGAAAGGTGTCTTGCCGCGCTGGACGCGGCGGGTGTGAAATACAGGCTGGCGGAGCACGCCCACGCCGACACGATAGACGACGTGGTCGCGCTCGGACTGGAGGGCGGAGAAAAGATAGCCAAGAATCTTTTCGTCCGCGATGACAAGAAGCTGAATTATTACGTCCTGACGGTGAAGCAGGACAGGAACGTGTCCTTGCGCGGCGTACAGGATAAGATGGGCTCGCGCAAGCTGTCTTTCGCCTCCGAGGAGGAGCTTGCGCAGCTGCTCGGACTCGCCAAAGGCTCAGTGACGCCGCTCGGATACATGAACGACGCGGCAAAGAAAGTGAAGTTCGTCATCGACTCGGAGTTCCGCGGCGGAGAGATAGGGGTGCACCCGTGCGACAACACGGCTACGGTGTGGCTGTCCGCGGACGAACTCGTGTCGCTGATCCGCAGGCACGGCAACTTCGTGTATTTTCTTAGATTTTGATATTGAGAGAGGGGGAGTTATGGGACTGACCGGCCGTGAGAAATTCGAGGTGCGCTGCACGGAGGCGGTACTCTCGTTCAGCGAACTGCTGCTGCATATACCGTGTTTCGGCGTGCACCGCGGCATAGTGAAGGAGCGCGGGCTGTGCTACGGCGACGGCAGGCGCGCCAAACTGGACGTGTATCTGCCTAAGGCTGAGGGCGGCAAAAGGCCTCTCTTCGTCTACATCCACGGGGGAGGATATCTGTCCGGAATACGCTCCAACCGCAGATTCTATTGCTACAACTGGGTGGAGGAAGGATTTGTCGCCGCCAACATCGATTACGACTACGCCCTTGCGGCGGAGCATCCCGGACACATCAGGCAGATATTCAAAGGGATAGAGTTCGTGCTCGACCGCGCTGAAGAGTACGGGATAGACCGTGACAGGGTGGTCGTCGCCGGCGACAGCGCGGGAGGATATTTCGCCGCAATGGTGTCGGCGATCTCGGTACGCCGCGACCTGTACGGGCTCCTCGGCATAGACTTCGACTACAAGGATACGTTCAGGGTGTCCGCGTGCGTGACGCTGAGCGGTATTTTCGATCCCGTGCGCGCAGTGGACACGCGCTATCCGCAGATGGGATTGTTCACGTCGGTGCTGCTCGGAAAATCACGCAGGGAAGTCGCCGCAATGAAAGGCGACGAGGCGCTGCGCGTCACGTATGCGGCGGACGCGCGGCTTGCGGCGGACTATCCGCCGGTATTCGTCGTCGCGTCTAAGTACGACAGGCTTAAAAAGGAGTCCGACGACTTCACGGACGAGCTTGAAGCCGCCGGGGTGCGGCACGGATATTTCCTTTGCACCGGCATCAACGGAGTGCACGCCGGCGCGCTCGCGTGCGGGCTCTCCCGCTCCGGCAGAGAGTGCCTCGCGGAGGCGAAAAAGTTCGTGCAAGAGGCTCTCGTCCGCAGCGAAGCGGCCGACGGAGAAAAATAAATATCGACAAAAAACGGAGTTAAAATGATATTTTCAAAATATAAACGCCGTATTTGCGCAATGATCGCGTTGTCCGTCGTCGTTTGCATAGCGTCGGCGGTTTTGTTGGCTGCGTGCAACGACGCCTCGGCGACCGCGCTTCCCACCGACAGTACGGCATGGACGTTCGACTCCCTCGTCGTCACGGAGAACGGACAGTCCGTCACCTATTCCGTCGCGCTCTCCGAGCAGAGGTATGCCGAAACCGGGGAGTACATCAAATTCGACGGACTGGCTGACGACGGCGAAGAGGGTATGGACGTCACCGCGGATATGGTCACGGTGTGGTTCAGCTCCGGCGCGGTGGTGATGGGTTTTGCGGACGGCAGCGAGGTGTACGGCGAGTGGCGCAAGTCCGGGGAGTCCCTCGGCACGGGGACGAGCATGATCGCTTACGATTTTGCGGGGTACTCCACCGCTTACGGCACCTGCGGCAGGACGGAAGCCGCGGACGGCACGCGCACACTCTCACTCTACGTCGTCTACGGCGACATAACTTTCCACTTTACCGCTCCGGCATGACATTGCGCTGCGCGGAAACGGTGAAAAGCAGCTTCGGTTGTTCTCCGTGTCACGGGCGCGCCCGTCGGTGCGCGTACCGCGCAGCACAGTCGGTTCGGCGCGCGGGAAAACCGCAGTCGTGGGAACCCGTTCTGACTTGCTTTGACGCCGCCGACGGCGGCGTTTCGATTTGTCACGGCCGCGTTTGCGAGTCCGACGGGGCGTATCGCGTATTTACGGCTCGAGCGCCGCGCCGTACCGCGGCGGCAGTATTTCTGACCGTCAAACCCCCGCGGGGCGGGCGTAAAGAGGTACGGCTGCCGCAAGAAGAGCGGAAAAGTGTAAGAAAAATGTAAGGTTTTCGTCAAGACGGGGTAAGATTCGGGGCGTATCATGGCAGTGTAAAAAGTACAGGAGGCGGCAGATATGTCGGTCATCATTGCGCTCACGGGAGCAAGCGGAAACATGGGCAGGGAGTGCCTGAGGCAGCTCCTCGAACTCG
>DVJC01000022.1 GCA_018710835.1 Candidatus Limadaptatus stercoravium
AATTTTTGCCCGGGGACCCCGAAATGTACAACGGGGACCCCGTCGCAAAATCTTTGATTTTGTGATGGGGCTTCATTGGGGTCCCCGCCGAAAGTATTTTCGGTGGGGTAAAAGGAGCAGCCGTGCGACAGATGAGCGGTGGCACTCTGCGCCTCCGCGTTAGGCAAGCACGCGCTGCGACGCAGTGGGGGAGGAAAGCCCGAAGGGAAGGAGGGGGATTAATATTCCCAGCGGGACGTGAAGTTAATTCAGTATGAATTATACTTTTCTTAGGTAGCGAAAGAACGTCTAGCATTTTCGCGACGCGCAAAGGAGCATCAAGGCATAAAAGCAACAGCCGCCGAAAATTCGGCGGCTGCGGGCATATTGCCTTGTTGCGACGCTATCCGCTCGCTCTCAGCGCCTTCACAGGATCTTTCTTTGCCGCCGCTATTGCGGGAATGAGTCCGGAGAGCACGGTGAGGAAGATACTGAGCGCTACGAGGAGCAGCGCATGCAGAGGATTGAGCACCGCAAAATCAGACGGCGCCTGTGTCGCAAGAGTGGAGATCCAGTAGTTGATGGGGAAGTCGAGTATCCATGCGATGAATACGCCGAGCACACCCGCGGTCGCGCCGATGATCGCCGTCTCGGCATTGAAGAGGTTGCTGATGTCGAGTTTGCGCGCGCCTATCGAGCGCAGCACGCCTATCTCCGTCGTGCGTTCGAGCACGGAAACGTAGGTGATGATCGCTATCATGACGCTGGACACCACGAGGGAAATCGCGGCAAAAGCGATGAGGATGTAGGATACGATGTCCACCACCATCGAGAGCAGCGTGGAGATGGTGCCGGCGTAGTCGGTGTAGGTGACCGCGGCGGAGGGATTGGCATCGTTCCAGGAGTCGAGGAAGGCGCAGATCGTGTCCTTGGTGTCGAATGTGGTGGGGTATATGTAGATGCCCGTGGGCATGTGGAAGCCTTCGTCGTCCGCGCCGCCGAGCTCCTGCAAGGCGGTCTCGTAGCCGCTGTTGAGCAGCGTCATGATGGAGTCGGCGCTGAGAGAAGTGCCGAGCATGTCGTTCATCATGCCGACAAGGATCTCCAGCATGTATTCCACGACGGCGAACTTGTCCAGCTCGTCCGGGCTTATATCGAAGTGGTTGGCTATCACCGTCTTGAGCATTCTTGCGCCGGTCGAGTCGGAGGTGAGGAGCCAGTCCGTGAGCACGTCGAACAGTTCGTTGACGGTCGCGCATTCGGAGAGCGCCGCCATAACGTCGTCGCCGAGAATAGCGGAGAAGTCGATGTCTACTCCGGGGATCTTTTCTTCACCCGTGAGATAGGGGAGGATCAGACCGAGCAAGGCGTTGTCGGAAACGCCGAGCGAGCTGGTCAGCGCGCTGAAATCGAGGTCGAACGCTTCTCCCGTGAGGACGTCGATGCCGTTGTACTGTTTCTGCAGTTCCACCACGGCGGAAGTTTCCGCATTCTTGAGGCAGAGCCCGGTGAGCTCCTGCGTGTAGGCGACGCCGTTTTGCAGCAGGGGCGCGAGGATGTCGCTCTGCATGCGGAGCACGCCCACGATGTAGACTTTGACGTTGTCCCCGCTGTCGTAATATGACGCGTAATCCGTATTGACGGTGACGGTCTGGAACTGGTCGTCCTCGTTCTTGACGCCGTCGCCGTTGGTGTCCGCGGTGTAGCCCGCATTTGCGGTATTGTAGTAGTTGTCGTTGGAGGCGATGACGATCTCCCTGCCGATGATGTCGTCGAAATCGACGGGCAGATAGTCGCCGCTTTCGTCCCGTTCGAGCTGCATGCCGAGGGTGGTGAGTATCTCGTAGTTGATGGTATTGTAGCTGCTGATGACGAGCACGGCCTGTCTTGCCTTGACCTCGTCGGCGGAGTAGGAGTCATAGGCGGCTCCCTCGTGCTCGGCAACGGTGGCGTTGGCGGTTGCGGTGCCGGGATATCCGCCTGCCAGCACGTCGAACTGGTCGAGCATGAACTCGTCCCACAGCAGTTCCTGCCAGCCGAGAGGATTGCTCAGCAGCGTGGTGGTGACCTGCGACACCCTGCCGCTCGCGCTCTTGACGAGTATTGGCATGTTGTAAGAGTAGTCGTACCGTATCGCGTTGAAAAGGTCGGAATGCTCTTCGGCGTAATTGCTTATTGCCCGGATATATTCCTTGGTCAGCACGTTCGCGCCGAAAGTTATGCCGCTGATGAGTCCGTCCGGCTCGTAAGGAGTGACGAAGTCGCTGTCGGGGAAGGGATCGCCGCTGCCGCCGGTCTGGATCTCCATGTTCATCAGCTCGTCCACGTCGATGTCGATCGCCATGCTGTTCACGGTGAGCGGCATGCTGGAAAGGATGCTGCCTTCGAGTTCGTTCATATAGAGGTCGAAACCGTTGGACAGACTCAGCACCAACGCGATGCCGATGATGCCTATACTTCCTGCGAATGCGGTGAGGAAAGTCCTGGTGCGCTTTGCGATGAGGTTGCGCGCCGAAAGCGAAAGCGCGGTGAAAAAGGACATGGAAGTGCGTTCCTTCTTCTCGCGCTTGGGTTTGCCGCTGTGCTTGCGCACCTTGACGGGTTTCTCCGGCGAAACGACCGCCACGAATTTCTCGTCGTAAGCGTCGCCGTTCTCCGTATGCGCGCCGTCCGCAGTCGTTTTCTCCGCGTCCTCCGTGGTCGCGGTGGCGTCCTCGACGCTTTCTGCGGAAGCGTTTTCGGCGGGCTCCGTCTCCGCCGGCGCGGAGCCGTCCGCGACTTCTCCGCCGCTTTTCGCGATGTATTCCTCAAGGGGAGTCACGTCGTCGTCCGTCAGCGCGGAAACGGGAGAAAGCACGGTGGGCATGCCGTCGTAAGGATTGCTGTCGGCGATGACTTCGCCGTCGGTAAGTTCGATGATTCGGGTGGAGTAGCGCTGGGCAAGCTCCGGGTTGTGCGTGACCATGATGACGAGCCTGTCGTCCGCGATCTCCTGCAGGAGATCCATGACCTGCTCCGAAGTCTTGGTGTCAAGCGCGCCGGTAGGTTCGTCCGCGAGAATGATCTCCGGATTGTTGACGATGGCGCGCGCTATCGCCACGCGCTGCATCTGTCCGCCGGACATCTGGTTGGGTTTCTTCCTGAGCTGACCGCCGAGCCCCACGCGTTCGAGCGCGTCGACGGCGAGCTTCCTCTTTTTCTTGCGCGATACGCCGGAGATGGTGAGGGCAAGTTCGACGTTTTGCAGCACGTTGAGGTGCGGGATGAGGTTGTAGGACTGAAAAATGAACCCTATCGAACGGTTGCGGTAGGCGTCCCAGTCACGCGATTTGAACTCTTTGGTGGATTTGTCGTTGATTATGAGGTCGCCGTCCGTGTACTGGTCAAGACCGCCGATGATGTTGAGCAGTGTGGTCTTGCCGCAGCCGGAGGGACCGAGAATTGAAACGAATTCGCTTTTGCGGAAATTCAGGCTGACGCCCTTGACCGCATGGACGACGGAATCCGCCATGCGGTAATCTTTGATAATGTTGACGAGTTTAAGCATACGACATCAAGTTGCGCCCTCTCCCGGACGTTCTGCCCCCACAGATGATTTCCGCGATACGATACGGTTGACACAAAATACACAATCATTATACTGTGCGCCCGCCCGTATGTCAACGTGCGCGCGTTATGCTTAAAGGACTTTTTTCGATCGGGACGGGCGGCAAAAAGCATCGTCGGGGACGCGCTCCACGGTTGAAAAAACGGAAGAAAAGTGGTAGAATTCCTAAAAACGCGCTTACGCCGTGCGGAACCGCGGAAGCGGACGGCGGCGGAGCGGAGGAGCATGGCATTTGGACGATTTGAGAGAAGAGTTCCGTTCACGCACGGAAGCGCTCGTGGGCGCCGAAGGAATCGCCGCGCTAAAAGAAGCGGCTGTGCTCGTGTGCGGACTGGGCGGCGTGGGAGGATACGTCGTCGAGGCTCTGGCGCGCGCCGGAGTGGGGAGGATAGGACTGCTGGACGGGGACGTCGTTGCGCCGTCAAATCTCAACCGGCAGATCCTCGCGCTTACGGACACCGTGGGGATGAAAAAGACGGAAGCCGCGGCGCGGCGCATCGCTCTGATCAACCCTGACTGTCGTACGGACGTGTACGATATGTTCTACCTCCCGGACACCGCGGACAGCGTGCCGCTTGCGGAGTACGACTGGGTGGCGGACGCGGTGGACACCGTCGCCGCCAAGGCGGAACTCATCTGCCGCGCAAAGGCGGCAAATGTCGGAATCGTGAGTTCAATGGGCACAGGCAACAAGTTAAACACCTCTTTCGAGATATGCGACATGTCGGAGACGTCGGTATGTCCGCTTGCGCGCGCCGTCCGGAAACAGCTGCGCGACAGGGGGATAGAACGCGGAGTGGACGTGCTGTATTCGCGCGAAGAACCGTTGACGCACGGCAGCCGAGTCCCTGCCAGCATATCCTATGTGCCTGCGGCGGCGGGACTCATGATCGCGGGACACATCATAAAAAGCATTATCGGCGGAGCGCGCAAGGTATGAGCATATTCGACGGCGGGATGAAGATCCGCGTGTCCGCGGCGAGCGGCGTCGAGGCGGTGCTGAAACGCGAACTTGCCGCGCTGGGGTATTCTCCCGGAGGTGCGGACAGGGGCAGGATAGATTTTGAGGGAACGATGCGCGACGTCGCGCGCGCAAACATTTTTCTGCGTACTGCCGGAAGGGTGCGCGTGGTGCTTGCGGAGTTTCCAGCCCGCACTTTCGACGAGCTGTACGACGGGGTGCGCGCCCTGCGCTGGAAAGAGATAATACCGCCGGACGGCGCGGTCGCGGTGAGCGCGAAAAGTTTCGCCAGCAGACTTTTTTCGCTCCGCGATATACAAAAGACCGTCAAGAAAGCCGTCGCGGACTCCTATGCCGCGGAGCACGGAGGCGCGCGTATGCCGGAGAGCGGAGAAAGATACGACGTGGAAGCGTGCGTGTCTTCCGACGTCGTTTCGCTGACGCTGGATACGTCCGGCGCGGGACTGCACAAGCGCGGCTACCGCGTGAAACTCGGCGAAGCTCCCATACGCGAAACTCTTGCGGCGGCAATGCTGCAGCTTTCAGTATGGCGCGCGGACAGACCTTTTCTCGATCCGTTCTGCGGTTCGGGGACGATGGCGGTGGAGGCGGCGCTGATCGGCACGCGCACCGCGCCGGGACTCGGCAGGACGTTCGCGTTCGAGCGGTTCGCGCTCGCACCGCCCGTCGCGGACGGCGTGCGCGCGGAGGCGGAGGAACTCGTCGACCGTTCCGTCGTGCTGCGCATCAGGGGGAGCGACATCGATCCCGCGGCTGTGAGACTCGCGCGCGAACATGCCGAACGCGCAGGCATGGGCGCACACATACATTTCCAGGTGCAGGACGCCGCCGACATCTCCTCGCGCTTCGCGCACGGCGTCATCGTCACCAATCCGCCTTACGGGGAAAGGCTCATGAAAGGCGCGGACCTCAGAGAAACTTACGCCGCGTTCGGACGCGCATTCTCGCGCCTGGACGAGTGGAGTGCGTACGTCATCACCTCCTGCCGCTCCTTCGAGAAGGATTTCGGCAGAAAAGCGGACAGAGTGCGTACGCTGTACAATTCGGAACTCGAATGCAGGTTCTACCGGTTCCTCGGCGCGCCGCCGGCGGGACGGAGGACGGACTCGGCGAAGGCGCCGCGCGGCGGTGAGAACGGAGCGGCGGACAACAATACGGAGGACGGAGAATGAGAGCTGTCATACAAAGGACGTTCAGGGCTTCGCTGTCGGTGGACGGCGAAACGAAAGGCGAGATAAAGTCGGGGCTGACGGTATTCCTCGCGGTGTGCCGCGGTGACACGGAAGAGCAGGCGGATTATTTCGCGCGCAAACTCGTGCGGCTGCGCGTGTTCCGCGACGGGGACGGCAAGATGAACCGCAGCATTCTGGACGCGGGCGGCGAGATACTGCTCGTTTCCCAGTTCTCGCTTGCCGGCAAACTCGGCAAAGGACACGGCAACCGTCCCGATTTCGGGAATGCCGAGGAGCCGGAGCGCGCGAGGGAACTTTACGAACGCGTGGTCGGAAAGGTGCGCGAAGAGGGCGTGACCGTCGCAACCGGAGTGTTCGGGGCGCATATGTTCATCGAACAGGAGCAGGACGGACCGCTCACTTTCGTGTTCGAATGCTGAGCGCCGCACGCTTGACGGCGCGGCGGTATTGACGGCAGGGATTGACTTGCCGCCCGATGTAGGATAAAATAGCCGTAGTTTTCCCGCAGCAGCCGGGAACAGGGAGCAGTATGGATTTTCTCGAACTTTGCAAAATAAGGCAGAGCTGCCGGAGTTTTACGGGGGAGCCCGTTGACGACGGCGCGCTCCGCGGGATAGTGGAAGCAGGACGGCTCGCGCCTTCCGCGTGTAATTCCCAGCCGTGGAAGTTCTACGTCGTAGAGAGCGGCGGCGCGCGCATGGAACAGATGCGCGAGGCGTGCCAGATCGCCGGCAACAACAAGTTCGCGGCGAAAGCGTCCGCGTTCATCGTCGTTTTCCGCGAGAAGCCCAACTATTCCGAGAGGATAGGTCAGGTGCTGTTCGGCAGGGAGTTTTCCGCAATAGACATCGGGCTTGCGGTGGAGAACATGGTGCTCGCCGCCGCCGAAAAGGGGCTGGGCACCTGCATACTCGGCATGTTCACCGAAAGCGCGGTCAAGGAGTGCATAGGACTCGGCAGGCGCGACAGACGCAAGGTGGAGCTGGTCATCGCGGTAGGCGTGCCGGTATCCGCACAGCCGCGCCCCAAGAAGCGCAAGGCGGAAGAGGAAGTCGCGGTGTATCTCAAATGAGCCCGCGGCGCAGCGCGCCTCCGCGCCGTATAATGTTCGTGTGTTTCGGCAACATATGCCGCTCGCCCTTGGCGGAGATGGTGTTCCGCCATCTCGCGGACGAGGCGGGCGCGGGGGAAGCGTTCGAAGTTTCGTCCGCGGCGACGGCGTGCGAAGAGGGCAGACCGGTGCATCCGGGGACGCTGGACGTACTGCGCCGCCACGGAGTGCCGGCATATACGCGCCGTTCGGTCCTGCTCCTTCCCGAGGACGCGGACAGATACGATCTTTTCGTGGGCATGGACGCCCGCAACGCAAGGGCAATGCGCCGCATACTCGGGGAAGGTGCGGCGGAAAAGATATGCCTGCTGCTCGATTTCACGGACGAGCCGCGCGACATCGCAGACCCGTGGTATACGGGGGATTTCGAGGCGGCGTACCGCGACGTGTCCGCAGGGGCGGCGGCGTTACTTCAAAGACTCATCGGGGAAGAGAACAATGAAGCAGAAGATCAATAAGAAAAGCAACACTGTTATGGCGGTAGTCTGTCTGCTCATCGGGCTTGCGCTGCTTGCGACGGGCATATATCTGCTCGTGACGGGCGGCGACAGGGTGACTGGCGGAGTCATCGTGGGACTCGGCGCACTCATAGTCGCGCTGTTCGGCTGCACTATGTATCTCATCTTCAATTTCGAGAAACTGCAGCAGAAGGCGGAGGACAAGGCGGCGCTCGAAGCGGAGAGAAGGCGTGCGGAACGCCGCCGGGAAGCGGACCGCATGCGTGCGGAGCGGATCGCCGCGCCGTCCGCGGCGGTCGGAAAAGCGGAGTCGGCGCATGGCGCGGACAGCGGCAGCGACGGAGAGAGAGCCGGCGAAAACGCTGTTTGAATATGCAAAAAAACACGTTTAACACCGTTTTTGTGTTTGAATAAGAGATATGAATGTTGCGGAAGAGCTTGAAAGACTTGCGGACGCGGGGTACCGTTCTTTTCATCTGAAGCTCGTGCCCGGCATAGACGCGGCAAGAGTGCTCGGCGTGCGTATTCCTTTGATACGCGCGTTGGCAAAGCGTATGGACGCGGCGGAGAAAGACGCGTTTCTGACCGTGCTTCCCCATTATTATTACGAAGAAAACGTCCTGCACGCCGTGATCGTGAGCGGGCTTAAAGACGCAGACAGAGCGGCGGCGGAAGTCGCACGTTTTCTGCCTTACGTCGACAACTGGGCGGTGTGCGACGCGATCTCGCCGAAGTGTTTCGGCAGGAAGGAGAATGCGGAGCGCGTGCGCGTTCTCGCATACGGGTGGTGCGACAGTCCGCACCTGTACACGGCGCGTTACGGCGTGAACTGCCTCAGAGATAATTTTCTGGACGGAAACTACGTCCCCGACGTGCTGCGCAAAGTCGCCGGGACGGGCGGCGGCTACTATCTCGATATGGCGGCGGCGTGGTTTTTCTGCGACGCGCTGATAAAGAGGTGGGACGACGCGGTAGCGTATCTCGAAAAGGGAAATCTTTCTCCCGAAGTGCACCGCAAAGCCGTGCGCAAGGCGTGCGACAGCTTCCGCATCACCTCCGAGCGCAAAGCGTATCTGAAGTCGCTCCCCGTGCCGCCGGCGCGTGATTTTTAGGCTTTTTGCCGCATATTACGGGGCTTTCGGCAGTGTGCTAAAAATTTAATGTTGAACTATTTCCGTTTGTGGAGTATAATGTAGTCGGCGGCATCTCCGCCATGCGAGGAAAATTATGAATTATACTATTTTCAACGATCTCATCGAAGTCACCGTTTCCGACGTCGGCGCGGAGCTGATGTCGATCAAGTCCAGGAAGGACGGTACGGAATATCTCTGGCAGGGGGATCCGGCGTTCTGGGCGGGCAGGGCGTACAACCTTTTCCCCATTTGCGGCAGACTCACGGAGGGCAAGTACACCTTCCGCGGCGAAACGTACGAGATGAACCTGCACGGATTCGTGCGCAAGAGCACGCTCGACGCGACGGTGCTGGCGCGCGACAAGATAGATTTCGGTCTGCGCTCGGACGAGAGGACGCTCAAGATGTATCCTTTCGATTTCGAATACCACATCTGCTATTCTCTCGTCGGCAGCACGGTGAAGATGGAGATATCCGTAGTCAACCACACCGAGAGCACGATGCCTTTCGCGCTCGGCGGGCACCCCGGTTTCAACGTGCCGCTCGGCGGTGGGAAATTCGAGGACTGGTATCTTGAGTTCTGTCCCGAATGCGCTCCCGTGCAGGTGGTGTTCTCCGACGCGTGCCTGACTACGGACGAGAGGGCGGAGTTCCCTCTTGAAGACGGCAGACGGCTCAGGCTCAGGCACGACCTGTTCGACCGCGACGCGATCGTACTCTGCGGAGCGTCGCACCGCGTGAGCCTGAAGAGCGACTCCGATCCGCACAGCGTGACGGTGGAAGTGCCGGACGCGATGAAGTATCTCGGCATATGGCACGCGCCGAAAAAGGAAGCCCCGTACGTCTGCATAGAGCCCTGGACGAGCCTTCCGGCGTATGACGGAGTGGTGGACGACCTTGCTTCCAAGCGCGATATGTTCGAGCTGTCGCCGCTTGCGTCCTACGAACTCATCTGGACGATCACCGTGGAGTGAATGCGGTAGGGTCAATGGACGAAAAAAACGCCGTTTATACGGCGTTTTTTGTATGCTGAAACGGCATTTTCGGTGCTTTGATTAAAATTCGATACGGAATGTCGTACCCTCGCCGAGAGTGCTGCGTACGGTGAGTTTCCAACCGGCGCGGTCGCACAGCTTTTTGACTACGGAAAGTCCGAGTCCGAAGCCGCCGTGTTTGCCGCTGTGGGATTTGTCCACCGTGAAGAAGCGCGCGAACACGCGCTTGAGGTTCTCCTCCGAGATGCCCACGCCTGTGTCGGACACTTCCGCATACGGCGAGCGGCCGGCTTTCACCACTACGGAGATGGAGCCGTTCTCCTTGTTGTACTTTGTGGCGTTGCGGATGAGGTTGCCGAAGATCTCCGCCAGCCTTTCCGGGCGCGACGGGACTATGAGCGGTTCGTCTGCGTCGACGGTCAGAGTCAGGCCGCGCTGTTCGATGTCGGCACGCAGCGATTCCGCCGTTTCGCGCGCGGCGAGCGCGACGTCGCAGTCGTAGCAGGGGAGTTCGTCGTTGTCGAGTTCGTTGAAGTTGATAATGCTCGAGATCAGCCCGGACAGCCTGTCCGCCTGGGATTTGATGATGCGGTATGCCTTTTTCTTGGTTTCCTCGTCCAGGTCGCCGTGTTCGAGCAGTTCGGCGAACCCTTTTATGCTGGTGAGTGGAGTGTTCATCTCGTGCGATATGTTGGAGATGAACTCGTTCTTGGACTCCTGCGCGCGTGTCACGCGCTGCTGCTCCTCGCCTATGACGTTCAGCTGATTGCGGATCTCCTCGTTCTTTTTGTTGAGTATCTCCGTGATGGGATACAGTTCGCGGTATTTTGTGGAAAGAGGGGCTGTGCCGCGCGACTGCCGTGCGAGCTCCTCGACAGGTTTCAGCGCATAGTTGGTGGCAAAGTAAGAGAAAACGAGGCACACGACGATGTCCAGCGCGATGAAACCGGCGAGCGTGGGCAGAGTGTCCACCACCGCGTCCCACTGCGATTCCGTGGCGATGCCCAGACGGACGAGAGAGCCGTCCTCCATCCTTCTGCAGACGTAGAGCATGTCGGTGCCCGTCGAATCGGAGCGGCGTGTCGAACTTCCCGTCCCGGACTCCATCGCCGCGGCGACTTCCTCGCGGTCCGCGCGGGATTCCCCCGCCGCCACGCCGAAACTGTCGCCCGTGACCGCGCCGTCCGCGTCCATGAAAGTCACTCTCAGCCCGCCCAGTTTCACGGACAGCGCGTCCGCAGCCGCTTTGTCCGCGGCGCCCGTGTCCTCCGCGTCCAGAGCTCTTATCTGCGCCGTGACTATGCCGCGCGTGTTGTCGATGAGGGTGCGGTAGGAAACGTTGGCCGTGACGAGCGCGAAGATGACAAGGCCGAGCAGAGTGACGACGAGAGTTGTAACGAGCACGCGCCTTCTCATTTCGCCCTGTATTTATAGCCTACGCCGAATACGGTTTCGTAGTTGAAGCCGAGTTTTCTGAGATGGCTGACGTAATTGTCTATTGTGCGCGTTTCGCCGCCTTCGTAGCCCCAGACGTTGGAGAGAAGTTCGTCGCGCGTGAGCACTTTGTCGGGATTTTCCAGAGAATACTGCAGCAGCTTGAATTCCTTGCCGGAAAGGCTCACGTCGCGTCCCGCGAGAGTGACGGTCATCTTCTCGCAGTCCATGGTGACGTCCCCCACCGTGAGCACCGCCGGCTTTTTCTTTATCCTGCGGAACACAGCCGCGATTTTTGCCGAAAATTCGAGTATGCCGAAAGGCTTTGCGATGTAATCGTCCGCGCCGAGGTTCAGCCCCGTCACTTTGTCCGACTCCTTGCCGAGGGCGGAGAGCATGATGCAGTACACCTCCGGGTGTCTGCTCTTGACGCGCGTCAGCACGTCCAGACCGTTGCCGTCCGGCAGCATTATGTCCAGCACGGCGATGGCGGGCACCTTTTCCGCAACGGCGTCCTCAAAGGCTCTCACCGTGCCGAAAGTGCTGCATTCGATGTCGCTGAGCAGCAGAGTGCATCTGACGAGGTCGCATATGCCGTCGTCGTCCTCCAGCAGATAAACGCTTTTTTCCATATATGCCTCCCGTCAGTTGGCTTCGGAAGAATGTGCTATATAGTTGAGGTGGTCGCCGACGCGTTCGAGATTGCACACGAGGTTGACGAAGACGCTGCTGCTTTCGGGGCGGCATTCTCCGCTGCCCAGACGCTGGACGTGTTCCTTGATGAGTCGTTTGCGGCGCGCGTCGATCTCGTTCTCGATGGCGTCTATCTCCGCCAGCCCGTCCGTCGAGCCGGAGGTCAGGATCTCTCCCGCTTTTGCGGACATCTTTTCGAGCAGGGCGTACATGTCGTTGATGTCGTCCTTGACCTTGGGAGAGAAGTAAAGGCTGTCCTTCTCCGTGCGGCGGGTGTATTTGGTGACGTTCTGCGCAAGTTCCCCGACGCGGTGTATGTCGCCCAGGCAGGAGTGCAGCGCGGCGATGCGCTTCTCGGTGTCGAGGGTGGAGTCGTATGCCGACACCTGCACGAGATAGGAGTCTATCCTGCCAAGACATTCGTCCACTTCCTCGTTCGCCTTGACGACGGCCTCCGTCTTTGCCGTATCCTGGGTGACGAAGCCGTCCACAGCGGTTTTCAGGCTGCCGACCGCCTTCGCCAGAGCCGCCGCCGCCTCTTCGGTCGCTCCGTCTACCGCGAGCGCGGGAGTGGGGAGCAGACGTTTGTCAAGCCGCGACGGTACGCCGTTCTCTCCGGATTCGTCCGCTTTCTTTCTGGGGCGGACGAGGATCTCCGAGAGTTTCACGAGTCCGTTGGTGAAAGGCAGGAACAGGATCGTGCTTATCACGTTGAAGAATGTGTGGAACATCGCGATCTGCGTGCCGGGGTTGTCCGGGAACCACGCTTCGAAAGTGTTTGCGTTCATCTCCGGCCAGCACACCATGATGATGAAGAAGATGATCGAGCCTATGACGTTGAAGAGCAGATGTATCACCGCGGCGCGCTTTGCGTTGATGTTGGTGCCGATGGACGAGAGCAATGCGGTGACGCAGGTGCCGATGTTGGTGCCGAGCACGACGTAAAGCACCGCGTTGCCGCCTCCGCCGATGAGTATGCCGCTTTCCGCCATGGCTATGAGGATGACCGTGAGAGCGGAGGAACTCTGGATTATCGCCGTGATCGCTATGCCCAGGAAGAAGAGCAGGAACGGGTTGGTTATGCTGGCGAACAGATCGACTATGACCTGGCTTTCCTGGAAGAAGTCCATGGAGGCGTCCATGACGTCCAGACCTACGAACACCAGTCCAAGTCCCGCCACGGCGTAGCATACCGTCTGCACCTTTTCCTTCTTGGTGGCGTATGCGACGAGTATGCCTATGCCCGTCAGTCCCATCGCGAACACGGCGAAGTCGAATGCGGAGAGCGCCGCTATCTGCGCCGTGATCGTCGTGCCGATGTTCGCGCCCATGGTGATGGTGGTCGCCTGCGTGAGAGTCATGACTCCCGCGTTGACGAGTCCGACGACCATGACCGTCGTCAGCGACGAGCTTTGAATGACAGCCGTCGTCGCCGTGCCTATCCCGACTCCGGCAAGGTTGGCGGACCATTCTTTCAGCTTCGCCCGCACCTTCTCCTTGCGGGTGGCGGCTTCGGGAAGTTCGGTCTTCCCGGACGCGCGGTGGAAGAGCGTGCGCATCTTCCCGGTGGCGAGCTTTTCCATGTTGTCGGAAAGCATTTTGACGCCGATCAGAAAGGCGCCGAGTCCCGCCAACAGTTCGAATATGGCGGCAGCGATGTCGTAAGCACTCATTTGGTTCCGTTATCCCTCTCAGTTATTGCCCGGGACGGAGCCGCCCCGTATCGCGTGCGCCCGCATCGGCACGCCGTTTGTCATACAGCTTAGTTCAAGTCTAACATGGAATATGTCATTTAGTTGTCACAAAAATGTAAAAAGTGCCGGATAGCTTTTTTCCAAATATTCCGCAAGGGGTGCAATTCGATAGCCAAACGACACGTGTTGTGTTAATATGAGGAATGTCAACGAAAAATATATCTGTTGTAATGCGATATATTATTATAATATACAAAAAAACTGCATGCGCGCCGGGCGCGCACAAGGTGAAAAATGCTGAAACTGATCGAAATCACAAAAGAGTACAAGACGGAAGAAGAAAGCGTGCTTGCGCTGCACGGCGTCTCCATCGAGTTCAGGAAAAGCGAGTTCGTCTCCGTTCTGGGCCCGTCCGGGTGCGGCAAGACCACGCTGCTCAACATCATAGGCGGACTCGACCGTTATACCAGCGGCGACATACAGGTGGACGGCATCTCCACCAAGGAATACCGCGACGAGGACTGGGACACCTACCGCAACAGGCGCATAGGTTTCGTATTCCAGTCGTACAATCTCATTCCGCACATGAGCGTGCTCAAGAACGTACAGCTGAGCCTCACGCTTGCCGGCATATCCAAAGAAGAGGGCAGAGAGCGCGCAATGGAAGCGCTGCGCAAAGTAGGTCTGGAAAAGCAGGCCAAAAAGAAGCCCAACCAGATGTCCGGAGGTCAGATGCAGCGCGTGGCTATCGCGCGTGCGTTGGTCAACAATCCCGACATCATACTTGCCGACGAGCCCACGGGCGCGCTCGACAGCGAGTCCGGCGTGCAGGTCATGGAGCTTCTCAAGGAAGTCGCCGCGGACAGGCTCGTCATCATGGTCACGCACAACGGACAGCTCGCCGAAGAGTACAGCACCCGCATCATCAACCTCAAGGACGGCGAAGTCGTGGGCGATACCAAGCCGTACGACAGCGCGGCGGAGGCGCTTGCCGAGCAAGAGAAAGAAAGCGTGAAAACCGCGGAAAACGACGTTGAACAGACCGAAACGGCAGATGAAACGGTCGTTTCGGACGGAATTGCGGCGGATGCGGCGGAACATGAGTCCGCTCCCGCAAAGAAGAAAAACGTCTTTGCCCGCATGGCGGACAGGATCCGCGCCATACGCAAGCGCGAGAAGTCGTACATGTCCGTGGGGACGGCGGTCAATCTCTCATGGACCAACCTGCTCAGCAAGAAAGGGCGCACACTGCTCACGTCCATCGCCGGCAGCATAGGCATCATCGGTATCGTGGTCGTGCTTGCGCTCTCCAACGGCGTCAACGGCTACATCTCCACCCTCGAGGAAAACGCGCTCTCGCAGTATCCTATCACCATCAACGAACAAGATATGAGCCTTAGTGCGCTGATGGAAAAGGTCATGGGCGAAACGAACACCAATCCCGAATATCCCGACGACGGACAGATTGTTGTCGGTAACATGCTCGGAAACCTTATAAACAATAAAGACGCGATCTTCGGGAATAACGATTTGAAGAGCATCCGCAACTATATCGAGACGAACAAGTCGCAGTTAGACGGTGTGGGAGTCGTGAAATATCAATACGGGATAGACATGAACATATTCGCCGATGCTGGCAGCGGAGACGACGAATACATGAAGATCTATCCTTTTACAGATCTTATGGGGGATGTTCTTGACGAGTTCCAGTCCGCCATCGATTTTGTACTTGCTCCTGGAGCGACCGAGCAGATTAAACAGTTTGCTGCGAGTGCCGCGCAGACATGGGACGAAATGTCTCCGGACACCCATTTGCTCGAACAGCAGTATGAGCTCGTCGGCAGCAATTCTAGGTGGCCAACAAATGACAGAGAAGTGGTGATTGTGGTCGATGAATATAATCAGATTCCCGATTTCACGTTATTTATGCTCGGTTTGCGTTCCACAAGTGAACTGCTCGAAATTTTGACGGGAGGAGCTTCCCTGTATAAACCGATAGACATAGACACACAGGTGGTCGGGAAAGAGTATTACATCCTGACCAATGCCGATTATTATTACAATACTGAGAGCGGCATTGACTATTATCCGCAAAATATGTTGGATAAGGATACGATAAATTCCGCCGATCCGATCAAGGTGACTGTTTCCGGTGTCATACGTCCCAAACGCGGAGTGCGTGTGACATCCATTAACGGTGTCGTCGGCTATCGCTCCGGGCTCATGGATCTGCTCATGGAAAAGGCGGGGGCGAGCGATATAGTCGATGCTCAGCTTGACGCATTCAATGCGGCAAATCCCGATGTTACCGCAGAGGAACTCGAAAATGATCCTTCACTTTTCACGCCATATAATTCCGTCGTCGGGTTCAATGAAGATGAAGCCCATGCCGACCCTAACTTTTCACTTAGCTACACATATCTTGACGGCGGGCGATCTAAGAGTGAGACTATAACCATACTTCCACGCGGTGCGCAGGTCAAATCGTATGATATGCACATTGAGATCATGCGTGCACTTGGCATAGTGGATAAGAGTACTCCACAGTCGATTATGATATATCCGACATCTTTTGATAATAAAGCTGTAGTTGAGGATTTCCTGAGTGGTTATGGGGAAGAGACGGGAGACAATATTAAATACACGGACCAGCTTGCGATTATGATGTCTTTCGTCGAACAGCTCAGTTCAACGGTCACGCAGGTGCTGGTGGGCTTTGCCGCCATCTCGCTCATCGTTTCCACCATCATGATCGCCATCATCATATACACCTCCGTGCTGGAACGCAGGAAGGAGATCGGCGTACTGCGAAGCCTGGGCGCGCGCAAGAAGGATATATCACGCGTGTTCATTGCGGAGTCGGCTATACTCGGAGCTTATTCCGGCGCGATTGGGGTGCTGGTCGCGGTCGCCGTTTCGGCGATAGGCAGCGTCATACTCGCCGCCGTGCTCGGCATCAGCGGGCTCATGCAGGTGTCGTGGTGGCAGTGTGTGGTCATGTTCTTCATCAGTATCGCGCTGAGCGTACTGGCAGGATTCATACCGTCGCGCATCGCGTCCAAGAAAGATCCTACCGTCGCGCTCCGCAGCGAATAGAACCGGTTCAGGCTGCGTCCGCTGTCGCAGCGGAACGAATCGCGTCAGCAGAAACTCTCCGTCGCACAGGCGGGGAGTTTTTGTAAAAAATCCGCATAATTCGGTTCCGGGTGTTGAAAATAAAATTGACATATTATATAATATGCCGTGATAAAATAAGGCGGAAAGGAGATTTTTTCCGCGAACGAGGTGATCATATGGCAAAGAAAGTTCAATCTACGGTCAGCGTGAAGGACAACAGCGTCATGCTGTGCCTGCTGTTCATCGTGCTCGGCGTGCTGCTGGTGTGGAAAGAGAATGCGATCGTTGACATCG
Source organism: Candidatus Limadaptatus stercoravium (assembly GCA_018710835.1). GTDB lineage: Bacteria > Bacillota > Clostridia > Christensenellales > CAG-917 > Limadaptatus > Limadaptatus stercoravium. Next base: position 16,690 of record DVJC01000022.1, read on the forward strand.
CAATGATGACAATCGGCGTGATCGCCACGGTGCTCGGTCTTTTCGAACTCTTCCATCAGAACTGGATCATGGGAGTGATCGAAGTGATTGTAGGCGTGGCTCTGATTCTGATCGCGGCACTTGCGTCGGATATCGTCGTGCTGATCCTCGGCATCGCGATCCTGTTGTTTGCGGTGCTTGTGTGCGTCATGGGCATCAAGAGTTTCAAAGGCATGGCGGCAGCGTCCAAAGTGCTGTTTATACTGACCATCGTGCTTGCGCTCGTGGTCGGTATCCTTCTCATCGTCGCATACGCGACCGGCGGAGAGTCCGCGCTCTACATTGCCACCGGCGCGATCAGCCTTGCCGTCGGCGTGGTGATGTTGGTGAAGGCGGCGCTCACCAGCGGCAGAAAAGCCGTCTAAAACCGCGCTATTTGGCGTGATACTGCGTCAAAGCCCCTTCCGCAATGCGGTCACGTACGACTTAGTACACTCCCTTTTGCGGAAGGGGTTTTCCTTGTCTGACGCTCAAATATCGCGGTTTTACGAACGACAGTTAAATAATCCGGGGTCCCCGCGGAAAATCCGTAAGGATTTTTCGTGGGGTATAAACCGGGGTCCCCGCAAAATGAACATTTTGTGGGGTATAAATCCGGGGTCCCCGCAACAATTTCCGTAGGAAATTTTGTGGGGTAGATTGGCGAATTGCTTTGTCAAGCGCCTGCGGTCTGAACAGTCACGTACGGTTTAGTACGCTCCTGTCCATCCGCAGGCGCTTTTCGCGTCTTGGGGCCCCCACCGAAAGCATTTTCGGTGGGGCAAAACTTCATCCAAATATCGCGGTTTTTACACACGCTCGGTCGAAGACGGAATAAAAGCCTTTTGTCTTAACGCTCATTTATTCGAAGACGGAGCTACGCGCCGCTCAGCCAAAGGAGCCCCACAAAAATTCAAAGACTTTTTGTGGGGACCCCGGACTTGCACAGGCGGTGTAACCGCCTCTTGCAAGTCGCGGCGCGCAAAGTGAGTGCCGAACCGAAGGTCCAGCGATTGTTACGTGCGTTGCGCGTCAATCGCGTCGCACTAGACGTAACACTAAGTAGGCACGGGCGTAAATGTGCGAGTGCCGAATTCCTCCCCTCGGGGTCCCCGCCGAAAGTATTTTCGGCGGGGTGAATCGTGCAGGGATTTCAGTCAGTACCGTTCTCCACTTAATTATATAAGCGCGATATTAAAAGTTTTTGTAGAGGGAAAAAGTTAGTCCCGCATTTTGGGAGTGCGGTAGCTTATTCTGCACGGGGGAGGAAAGCCCGTAGGGAAGGCGGGGGTAACAACATTCCCCACGGGACGCGAAGTAATATTTTCGCGACGCGCAGAGTGAGAGGAAGGCATAAATGCAAGAAACCCACGGTGATACCGTGGGTTTTGAGCGAAAATTGCCTTGCGGAAAGCAGCGGCGGCGGAAGCCGCCTCCGCGGAGCAAAAATGAGTGAACGAGCGATAGTTTTGCAGCGGAGCGAAAAACGAGGAGAGAGTGAACGTCCTGCATTTTCGCGACGCGCAGAGTGAGAGGAAGGCATAAGTGCAAAAAACCCACGGTGATACCGTGGGTTTTGAGCGAAAAGTGCCTTCCTCTCACTCCGTGACGCTGCGTATAAACCTGTCGAACCTGTCCTGACCGTCCTCGGTGTTCTTGAACACGGCGGTGGTGTCGAGGATCTTTTCGCAGGCGGTGTTGATGTAGTCGGTGATGGCGCGTTCCGCCGCTTCCTCGGACATATTCGTTCCGCCGTCGGCGACGAGCTGGGCGATCATGCCGAGATGTTTGTTGAGGGGATGTCCTTCCTTGGCTATCTCCTTGAAGTCGAGCGGAGTCTTGCCGGTGAGCAAGTCGCGGATCTGCTCGGATTCCCTTTGCAGTCTGCCGGGGAGGATGAACAGCCCCTGCACTTCGATGATGCCGATGGCTTCCTGTTTGATGTTGTGCAGTTCCTCGGCAGGGTGGAAGATGCCGTAGGGATGCTTTTCGTCCGTGCGGTTGTTGCGCAGGATGAGGTTGATCTGATACTCTCCGTCGTCGTTGAAGCAGGCGGTGGGAGTGATCGCGTTGTGGGGGGTGGAAGTGCCGTCCGCATTCTCGGTGCGGCAGATTATGTTCGCGCCTTCGTCGGAGTAGCCGCTCCATGCGCTGCGGAACCTTTCCGCCGCCTCAAGGATCTGGGCGCGGTTCTTGCTCTCCAGCCGTATTACGGAATTGTACCAGTCCGCGACGGAGACGTTCACGTCGGGGAAGTCCTTCATGAGGTAACGCTTGCGCGCGCCGGCGGCGAAGATGGGCAGCACTTTTTTACCGCCCTGATAGTGGTCGTGCGCGAGTATGGATCCGCCCACTATGGGCAGCGCGGCGTTGGAGCCGATGAAGTAGCCGGGGAAGAGATCCACAAAGTCGAGCATACGGCGGAATGTCGCGGCGGTCACGTTCATGGGGCGGTGTTCGCGCGCGACGGCAATGACGTGCTGTTCGAAGTAGACGTAGGGAGAGAATTGCATGAACCACTTCTCGCCGTCCAGCTCGAAGGGTATGGTGCGCAGCGTCTGACGCGCGGGATGCGCCGCATTGCCCGCAAAGCCCACGTTCTCGGCGCAGAGCATGCACTTGGGATAGCCTGTCTTTGCCTCTTTTGCGCGCCTGACCTCTTCAGGCGTTTTTTCGGGCTTGGCGAGATTGATTGTGATAATGATCTTGCCGCGCGGGTTGTCGTACTCCCACTGCACGTTGCGGTCGATGTCGGGACGGCGGATATACGCCGATTTTTCGGAAAGATCTTCGAGCCATTCGGCGGCTTTCATACTGCCGTCGTGCGCGGCGATGTTGTCGAAGGTCTCTATCACTTTGGAAGGAGCCGGCGTGAGCGCGCCCATAATGCGCGTCTCGAACAGCTGACGGTCGCTCTCTTCGCACAGGTTTTTCCGCACCGCGTATTCGGACAGCGCGGCGAGAGAGGAGTAGAAGTCGTACTTGTCCGCCGGCGCGTCCGCCGGTTCGGTAAGTCCGAGCATGTCAAGCAGCGTGTTGGTGGCGTAAACCACGTCCGCTTCGTCCATATGCAGGTTGTCGACAGCATAGTCGACAAGGTTGGCGACATTGATCCTGGCTAGTTCTTCAAACGATTTGCGCGGAGACATAAAACCCCTTAACACCCGCATTTCCCTTGCAAACGGAATAATGCTGTGCTATCATTAAAAATACTGTTTATATTATATATGGAGAAACAGACAATGGCAACGATTTCGACGGATAATTTTGAAAAGAATGCCCCCGCGGCCGGCGTCCTGCGCGCTCTTTACGGCGATAAGGCGGAAAAGCACGCGCCCCGTTTCGGCAAACTCGCCGCGCGCCACGCCGAGACTTTCGGCATCGGGTGCACGGACTTTTTTTCCTCTCCCGGCCGCATAGAGATAGTGGGCAACCACACCGACCACAACGCCGGCAAAGTGCTTGCCGCGGCGATCACCGTGGACACTCTGGCGGCGGTCCGTCCGCGCGAAGACGGGCTTATCGAAGTCAAGTCCGAGAACTATCCCATGCTCCGTGTGTCGCTCGACGACCTTGCCTTCAGACAGTCTGAGCTGGGCACGTCCGTCGCGCTCATCAAGGGCGTCGCGGAATATTTCATCCGTGCCGGCAAAAGAGCGGGCGGTTTCACCGCGTGCATGGACTCCTGCGTGCCCAAGGGCAGCGGCGTGTCATCGTCGAGTTCGTTCGAACTTATCATTGCCGAGATATTCAATTACTATTACAACGACGGACGGCTTTCACCGATATTCATGGCGAAAGCGTCGCAATATGCCGAGAACGTCTATTTCGGCAAGCCGAGCGGACTCATGGACCAGAGTGCGATCGCTCTCGGCGGCGTGAACATGATCGATTTCCGCAGCTTCGACGATCCGGAAGTGGTGGGAGCCAGGTGGGACTTCGACGACCTCGACATTTACGTCGTGGCGACGGGGGGCGACCACAGCGACCTCACCGACGACTACGCGGCGATCCCCGCCGAGATGAAAGCGGTGGCGGAGGCGCTGGGCGGCAAAGTCCTGCGCGATATACCCGCCGACAAGTTCTACGCCGCGGAGGACGGACTGCGCGGCACGCTCCCTCCGAGGGCATTGCTCAGGGCGGAGCACTTCTATGAGGAAAATCTCCGCGTCGAACGCGCGCTGAAAGCGGTGGGCGACGGCGACGAGCAGGCGTTCCTGAAGGAAGTCAACGCGTCGGGCGAAAGCTCGGCTGTCAAACTGCAGAATCTTTACTCCGAGCGCGGCGACCGCTCGATCGAGGAAGCGCTCGAAAAAGCCTCGCACATCGACGGCGTGCTCGCAAAGCGCGTGCACGGCGGCGGATTTGCCGGGACGATACTGCTTTTTGTCGCAAAAGACCGTTCAGACGCCGTAAACGAGGTGCTCAACGCCGAATTCGGCGCGGATAACGTATTCCGACTCTTTATACGCGAATCCGGCGCGTGCCGCGTTCCGTTCACGGAGGAGAAATGAATCTGCTGTCGGCAATCAACAAGATAGCCTTCACCATAGGCAATCTCGAAGTCGCGTGGTACGGCATCATCATCGTGATCGGCATGATCGCGGGGCTTACCATCATCTGCTTCGAGTGCAAGCGCGTCAATCTCAACGTCGACGACGCGGTGGAACTGTTCCTGTGGGTGATCCCGCTTGCGGTGGTGTTCTGCCGCGTGTTCTACGTCGGCGCGCGCCCCGACGTCTATTTCCCCGTCGAGAGCTGGAGCGATTTCGTGGATCTCATCGCGATATGGGACGGCGGCATCACCATCATCGGCGGACTTGTCGGAGGTCTCATCGGCGCAAGCATATTCGCGTACCGTATGCGCAGGAAGTGCAATTTCGGCAACGTGGTAGACCTCATCGTGGTGCCGCTTCTCACAGGGCAGATAATAGGCAGACTCGGCAATTTCGTCAATCAGGAGGCGTTCGGCATTCCGATCACCGATCCGCGCCTCCAGACATTCCCGTTCGCGGTGTGGATAGACCAGCCGCAGGGGGTGGAGCCGGAGTATCACGACCTCGTCTATTCCAACGTGCCGGGGTGGTTCGCCGCCACGTTCTTCTACGAGATGGTGTGGAACTTCATCGGCGCGTGCATCTTCTTTGCGATATGGCGCAAAAACAAGCGTTTTCCCGGCATACTCGGCTTCTGCTACTTCTTCTGGTATTTTCTGGGCAGAGCGTGGCTGGAGTCGCTGCGCATAGACGCGGTGCCCGTCACGCAGGTCGCGTGCATAGTCGTCGTGCCCGTGGCGCTGCTGCTCGGCGCGGCGTACATCCTCGTCTGCATGTCGCGGCAGAGTTTCAGAAAAGTAAACAACGCCGTGAAAGACGGCAGACTCGGCATCACGGAGCTTGACAGCTTCGACGTGGCTAATTACAAGTTCGCCTTGCGCCGCATAGCCAAGGGCGGCGCGTTCTTCCGCCGGTTCTACGAAGCGGACGACGTACCCGTGGCGAAACTCGACGACGGGGATTACATCAAAAAGGTGCGCGTCGCGTGGAAACTTCCGAAATACCCCGCGGAAAAGATCTCGTCTGAGGAGAAGAAACAATGACAACACCTCTTTCGGCGGAACGCAATCTGACCATGCTCATCGACCTCTATCAGCTCACGATGGCCAACGGCTATCTGCAGAAGGGACTGAGCGAAAAGAGGGCGGTTTTCGACCTGTTCTACCGCGGGAGCGGCGGCTATTCGTACGCCGTGGCGGCGGGACTGGAGCAGGCGGTGCAGTATCTTAAGGATCTGCGTTTCGAGGAAAAAGACCTTGCGTACCTCCGCTCCCTCGGCATATTCCCCGACAACTTTCTGGAAAGGCTGAAAAACTTCCGTTTTACGGGGGATGTCCGCGCCTTGCCGGAGGGGACGGTGTTTTTCCCTTCCGAGCCTATCCTGACGGTATCCGCGCCGATATTCGAGGCTCAGCTCGTCGAAACGGCGCTGCTCACCATCATCAACCATCAGACGCTCATTGCGACTACGGCGGCAAGGCTGTGCGCATGTACCGACGCGAAGATACTGGAATTCGGTCTGCGCCGCGCGCAGGGACCCGACGCGGGCACTTACGGGGCGCGCGCCGCGTATATCGGCGGCTGCCGCTCCACGTCCAACGTGCTGGCGGGGGAGATGTTCGGCATAGCGGTCGCCGGCACGCATTCGCACAGCTGGGTGATGACTTTTCCCACCGAGCTGGAAGCCTTCGAAGCGTATGCGGAGATATATCCCGACAACTGTCTGTTGCTCGTGGACACTTACGACACGCTGAAGAGCGGCGTGCCCAACGCGATCAAAGTGTTCGACCGGCTGAAAGCCGAGGGGCACAAGCCCGTCGGCATACGCCTCGACAGCGGCGACCTTGCGTACATCAGCCGCGAAGCGCGCAAAATGCTGGACGCGGCGGGGCACTCCGACTGCAAGATATTCGCCTCCAACGACATCGACGAAAACGTTCTGCTCGCGCTCAACTCGCAGGACGCCAAGATCGACGTGTACGGCATAGGGACGAAGCTCATCACGAGCTTCTCCAACGCGTCCCTCGGCGGCGTTTACAAGCTGTGCGCGATCGAAGAGGGCGGCGTGCTCGTGCCCAAGATCAAGGTGTCGGACAGCCATGACAAGACTACGGACCCCGGCGTGAAAAAGACGGTGCGCATATATCGCGGCGGAATGGCGGCGGCGGACCTCATCTGCCTTGCGGACGAGAAGATAGACACTTCGCGTCCCCTCACGATATTCCACCCCGAACAGACGTGGAAGCGCACCACGTTCAAGGACTTTACGGTGAAGGAGCTCATGACCGACGTCATAAAGGACGGCGAACTTGTCTGCAAACTCCCGACGCTGGAGGAGATAGGCGAACACCACGACCGCTCGAAGGAGGAATTTTTCCCGGAATACAAGCGCGTCGTCAACACGCAATATTACAAGGTGGACCTCAGCGAGAAGCTGTGGAAACTCAAGCACGACCTGCTCAACACCGTGCCTTATCAGAATGCCGCCGACTAGCCTGCGGCGCAAACGGACGTAAAAACAAAAACGCGGCTTTACCGCCGCGTTTTTTTGTATAAACGCCGCGGAAGCGCATATGACGGCGAAAGACAAGCTTCGCGGTTTTTCGTGCGCGACGGAAGTTCCGCGCCGCGCGCGCAAGGGTATAATCGCATGTAAAGGAGCGGTTATGAAGAAAAAGAACAAGATGCAGCCGCGTTTCGCGTTGGTGCGGCGCGGTTATGACGTGGATTCCGTAGAGGCGTACATCAGTCTTGAACGCGAGAAGGCGGACAGGGCGGGGCTTGAACAGAAAGAGCGCATACGCGTCCTTAAGGCGCAGTGCGACAGGCTGAACGAGGAGCTTTCGGTGTACCGCGACAGGGAGGAGCAGATCAAAGGCGCGCTGCTGGCAGCCGGCGAACAGGCGGAAAAGACCGTGCTGGACATCAAGCTGCGCTATGCGATGGAGCTGGAGCGGCTCAAACTTTTCCGCGCGAAGTGGACGGGCGCGTACGAAGAGATAAAGAAGAGGTACAACTTCTCCAAGGACGCGCTCAATATGGAGAGCGTCGCGGTGTCCGTCAAGCTGGAACTGGAGCGTTTTCTCGCGCAGGACTTTTCGCTGGACCGCGGAGGCTCGGCGGGAGAAGAGGAGGAGGCCTTCAAGGCTGAAGCGGAGCGGCTCTCCGAAGAGGACGGACAGGTGAAGGAGCTGAAACGGCAGCTGCTGAGAGCCGCCGAACGGAAAGACAAGGAGGAGAAGCTCGAAGCCGCAAGAAAGAGTGCGGCGACTTCCGCGCCTTCCGCCGGGGCGGAGGGAGGAGAGGTGCAGCCCGCGGCGGCGTTTTCGCTGGAAGAGGCGAGGCACCCCACCGAAAGTCTTGCGGAGATATGCCGCTATCTCGGCCTCGGCAAATAAGACGGCAAAGCCGCGCCATACCGCGCAAAAGACCTCCGGGAATGTACCCGGAGGTCTTTTCGGCGCAATATGTTTTTCGCCGCCGCGCTCCGCGCGCGGGACGGCGGCGGACGGGGCTTATTCGCCCGGTCAGATCAGGGAAATGCCGCTGAGGGTATAGGTCACCGACTGTGCGTTGCCGTCGGCGTCGTTGTACGGTTCGACTATACGCACGAGCACGTGGGGCAGCTCCCACCATCCGTTGTCGTAGGTGCTGAGGAGCGTTTCGGTGCGGTCGTCGGATATGGCGGCATATACGGGACGCACGGAATAGTACAGACTCTGCGACGCACCCGACACCGTCGTGGCGCGGGAAAGCGACGCGCGGTAGCATTCGACGGAAGTGGTTTCGGAGGAGATTTCCGCACCGTTTTCGTCCTGTCCCACGGAGGGGAACGCCAGCCCTTCTATGTTTTCGGTGCCGCTGACGGACAGCGTGAGCGAGGCGGAAGTCTGTTCCGTCGCGTTGATCACCGCCGTGCTGAACGAGAATGAGAACGAAGTGCCGAATGTGGACACGCCGCGCAGACTCTGGTGGAATTCGTTGTTGTCGTAAAACACCGATCCGAGCCCGACCGAGCCGGTCTTTGCTTCGCCGCCGTTGACGACGAGGGTGTACGAGAGGGTATTGCCGCTGTAGGTGCCGTTCATGCGGAGCGCTTCCGTGTCGTTCACGGTTTCGCTGCGGAAAGTCGCGGTGGGCAGGAGATAGTTCGCTCCGTCCGTGAGAGAGAAGTAGCATTCCGTGACGTATACATACGCCGTGCCGTCGAGAGTGGCGTTGAGAGTGCTGCGGATGAGGTAACCTTCGCGCTGTTCTATCGTAGTGTCGCCCACGGTGACTTTGTAGGGGTTGTAATACGGGCTGTTCTCGTCGCCGTTGTAGGCGGCGTGATAGAATATCTCGCTCACATAAGTGCCTTCCGTGCCTTCGGACGCGCTGTCGTCCACGACATAGGTGTACTTTTCGTACGGACGGCCTTCTTTCCATGCGTCGACCAGCTGCCCCTGCGTGGTGGCGTTGTTGCATGCGGCGAGCGTGAATGCAAGCGCGGAGATCACTATAACGAGTATCAACAAAGATGCTGTCTTTTTCATAATATCGAAATTATAACCCAAATACGCGCGCGTCGCAACGGATTTGCCGCAAATGCGGAAATTAAGCGGCCGCAGCGCGCGCTCCGCCGGGGAAAGTTTCTCCGCGCCGCTGCGGCGGCATTCGGGCAATGTCCTTGAAAAAGGACATGAGCGGTGTTATACTGCATTTATGAAAATTATTCTGTCCAATACGGCGCACGACGCCTACCACCGCGTGCTGAGCGAGCTGAAAGGACGGCTCGCGGACGGAGGGGAGCACGTCGTCATAGTCCCCGACAAGTTCACCGCTTCTTCCGAGCGCGGAGTCATCGCCACGCTGGGGCTTGACGCGGTGTTCAACGTGAGCGTGACTTCCTTCACGCGGCTTGCGGAAAAGACGATAGGCAGGCGCATCAGGAAGTGTCTGACTCCGCAGGGCTCGGTGCTGCTGCTGGCGAAAGTGATAGACGAAAACCGCGGCGCGCTGCGCTATTATGCCCGCGCGGCGCGGTCCACGGGATTTGCCGAAGAGTTCTACGCCGCGCTCACCGCGGTGCGCAACAGCGGCGTGACTGCGGCACAGCTCCGTGCGGCTGCGGTGCGCGCTCCCGAAAACGTCAAAGGCAAGTTCGAGGATATGGCGCTCATTTACGAGTGCTATCTCGCCGCTCTCGGCGACCGCCGCAGCGACTCTTCCACACGCCTGGAAGCCTTCGCCGCATATCTCGCTTCGGGAGAGGTGAAAATGCCGGCGCATTTCTATGTCGTGGATTTTTACGACTTCAAATCCCCGGAGCTCGACATTCTCTGCGGACTGGCTTCATCCGCGCTCTCCCTCACCGTGGGCATGGTGGGCGGGGAAGGCAATCCGAACGAGCGGATATACTGCGACGGCGCGGCGCGCAGGCTTCTCGCCGCATGCGGCGGCGGAGAGGTGGTACGAAGCCGCGAGCGGCTGCACCCGGCGGCGGAGGAGATCTCGCGCAGGCTGTTTTCCTACGATCCGCCTGAGCGCAGGACGGAGTGCGGCGGAAAAGTACGGCTCTTTGCCGCGCGCAGCCGCACCGAGGAGATCAATTTCCTCATGCGCGAAATAACGGGCAAGGTCGCGGCGGGCGCACGCTACCGCGACTTCGAGGTCGTGCTATCCGATGTGGACGGTTACAAGGCGGAACTCAAAAGCGCGTTCCTGCGCAGCGGCATACCTTTCTTCATCGACACGCGCGAGATGCTCTCCGAGCAGACCAAGACGAGATTTCTGCTGTCCGCGCTCGCGTCCGTGAGAAGCGGACTGCGCCTTGCCGAAGTGGCGGAATTCGTCAAGAATCCTCTTTTCAATTACGGCGTGGAGGACGGCGTCGACGCGGCGTTCAGATTTGAAAACTACTGCCTGAAATACAATGCCGACCGCTCCAGGCTCACCGAGCCGTTCACCATCGGGAGCGGGAGGGAGATCGCGGCGGCGGAAAGCGTGCGCGTAAGGCTGTGCAAGGCGCTCGAACCGCTCGTGTTCAGGGGCAGCATCGGTACGGAGCAATTTGCGGAAAGGGTGCGCGCCTTCCTCGGCAGCTTTGACGGGGCATGGAAGGCCCACACCGCCAAACTGACCGAAACGAGCCTTTATTACGCAAAATGCGCTGATCAAGTAGACGAAAAGATAGATTCGCTTCTCGACGAGATGCAGGATACGTTGAGTGCGGAAGGTGACGTCGCCTATTTCGAACGCATGTTCAAGGCGGCTGTGCAGACTGTGAGGATCGCGCTTGTGCCCACGTGGCTGGACTCCGTGTACGTCGGCGGTACGGACAGCCGCTACCTCGGAGGCGGCGACGTATACGTGCTGGGCGCAAATGTGGGCAAGCTCCCCGCGGGAGCGGACGGCGGCGCGGTCATATCGCCGCGCGACGAGGATCTGCTCGCCGCGCTCGACGTGAAGATATCTCCCACCGTAACGCAGCGGATATATTCCGAGCTGATGTCCGTGACCGAGATCATGAAGCGTCCCAAGGGGACTCTCACGGTGTGTTATCCCGAGGGCGATCCGGCAGGCGAACTCCGTCCGTCCGCAGTGATAGCGGAACTGCGCGGAATGCTTTCCGAGGATGGTGCGCCGCTCCCCGTGAAAAGGGCGGAACTGCCGCCTTTGTCCGAACTCTCCGCAGACGCCCGCCGCGCCGCGGTGCGCACGGTGTGTCCCACTCCGAGGGCGTGTCTGCACGAGGTGCTGGGAGGGCTGTCGCAGCCTGCGGCGGGGTATCTCGCCGCGGCGGAACTCTCCCTGCCGGAGGAGGACAGGAACAGGCTCGACGTGCTGCGTTCGCGCGTGCGCCCGACGGAAAGGCTTGCCGCGGACGCCGCGGCAGAGGCGGAGAAAGCCTCCGGCGGCAGGACGAGTCCGAGCAGGCTCGAAAGCTATTTCACCTGTCCGTACATGCAGTATTTTTCGTATGTGCTGCGCCTGAGGGAAAGAAAAAAAGCCGAGCCGGAAAGCAAGGATTACGGCGTGATACTGCACGCGGTGCTTGAGAAGTTCTTCGGCATATACAAAGAGAACGGTATCGCCGCCGAAGACGCGCGCAAGACCGCGGAGGAGGTCTTTGACGAATGCGTGCAGGAGGATCCGGGCTTTTCGGCGGCGGCAGCCGAGCCGCGGGTGAAGAGGGTGCTGGCAAGGCTCCGAAGAGAAGCCGCAGAGGTGTGCGCCGTGCTCCTGAAAGGGGCGGAAAGGTCGCAGTACAAGCCCATCTACGTCGAACAGTACATAGGCGGAGGAGAGATACCCGCGCTCACCGTGTCCGCAAGAGGGCAGAGCGTTGAGCTGCGCGGAAGGATAGACCGTGTGGACATGTCGGACGGCAAATTTTTCGTGGTGGACTACAAGACGTACAAGAGCGCGGATTTTACCTTGAGCGACATCTATACCGGCAGGAAGATACAGCTGTATCTTTACCTTTCCGCGATAGCGGCGGCGAAAGGCTGGAAGCCGGTCGGCGCGTTCTATCTGCCCGTGTCTTACGACTTTTCGCAGGAGGAATGGACGCTGTGCTACCGCGGCAACATGACGGACGACATCGCGGAGGCGCGGCGCATAGAGCCGCTTCTGGACTCGGAAGGCAGTCTTTACCGCGGGGCGGACGGCAAGGGAAAATATGCGCCGCCGCACTTCGTTTCCGACGGGGATTTCGATTCGATCGCGGCATACGTCAGGCGTCTTGCGGGCGGGGGCGCGGCGGATATTGCGGAAGGCCGCATACTCGCCGAACCGCTGAAAGGCGCGTGCAAACGCTGCGACTATGCCTCCGCATGCGCGTGGTCGGGAACTCTCAAAGGTCTGTCGCCGCAGGGCGGAGTAAAGGTCACGGATTTTGCCGACGACCTGGTGTGCCCCAGGAGAAAACTTTGTCCGGAAAACTCCGAATCGGAGGATGAAGAATGAAAATTGACGAGAAAACAGCCGTTTCGGTTGAAAATACGACGAAAAAATCAGGTCCCGTGTTCACCGACGAGCAGCGCGACGCGATAAGGGCGGACGGCGAAGTGCTGGTGTCCGCGTCCGCAGGCAGCGGCAAGACCACCACTATGGTGAAAAAGATACTCGTTGCGATGGAGTCGGGAGTGCCGCTTTCGCAGATGCTCGTTCTGGTGTTCAACGAGGCGGCCGCGTCCGAACTGAAAGACCGGCTCCAGTCCGCGCTTTACGAGGCGGCGTGCGCGTCCGACGGCGCGGCGCGGAAGATGTTCCGCGACAGTCTGGACGGGCTGTCGTCGGCAAGGATAAGCACCATACACGCGTTCTGCCGCGCGCTCATTAAGGAGAATTTCGAGAAGATAGGCGTGTCCCCGTCTTTCGACGTGCTCTCCGACGGAGAGGAGAAGCGTTACGAGAGCGAGGCGATGGACGCCGTGTTCCGCCGCTGTTACGACGAGGGCGACGAAACGTTCATGCAGCTTGCCGACGTGCTTACCTCCGCAAGGAGGGAGGATCTTCTGCGCAAGGTGGTGGACAGGATACGCTCCGTCATAGCCATTCAGCCGGACAGGGCGGAGTTTACGCGGAAAGTCAGGGAGAGCTTCGGCGGAGCGGACGGTGGAGAATATGCGGAGGCGGCGGTCAGGCTCATACGCCGCGACGCCGCAAGACTGCGCGGGGGGATGGAGCTCGTGATCCCGGAGTTCGCCGCCGGCGGTCAGACGTCGTATGTCGACAAACTGACGCGTATGTGCGAGATCTGCCGCGCCGCAGAGAGCGCGGATCTTCACGGCGTCACTGCCGCGGCTGTCGCCGCCAAGGAGGTTGCCTCCATGCGCGCGCAGAAGAAGCGGAACAGCGAATTCGACGAAACGCTGCTGGGTTACGGCAAAGACCTGCTCGGCAGAGCGGCGGATATGTTCGGCGGATGGCGCGACGTTTTCGCAGACGCGGACGCGGCGAAGGAGAGGCATGCGCAGAACGCCGCATTTGCCTGCAAACTCATCGAGCTTGCGGAACGCACGGAGGAGGAGCTTGCTCTCGCCAAGCGCGCCGACGACGTCATGAGCTACTCGGATCTGGAGTATTATGCGGCGGAACTCGTGCGCGGAGGAGAGTTCAGGGGCAGGTTCTCGCAGGTGTTCGTGGACGAGTATCAGGATGTGAACCCCGTGCAGGACTTCATCATCCGCTCCGTGTCGGGGGACAACGTGTTCATGGTGGGCGACGTGAAGCAGAGCATCTACGGCTTCCGCCTTTCAGACCCCGAGATATTCCTTGCGCGCAAGCGCCGCTACGAGAGCGGCGAGAAAGGCACGAGCCTGGAGTTCAATGCCAATTTCCGCAGCGTGAACGCGGTGCTCGAGTTCGTCAACAGCGTGTTCGACGACATCATGACGGAGCCGTCCTGCGGAGTGAATTACGCCGAAGAAGGACATTTCAGGATAGGCAAAGACAAGAAAAACGCCGCGGACGAGCCGCTCGAAGGCGGCGTCGAAGTGCACGTATTTCCGTATGCCGGGCAGTCGAAATCGCCCGGCGTCTACGCGACGGCGCGCTTCATAGCGGCAAAGATACGCGAACTGTGTGCCTCCGCACGCACGGAGGAGGGCAGACCGGTGCGTTACGGCGACTGCGCCGTGCTCATACGCAGCAGGTCGGGCAGCGCCGAAAAACTCGCGGAATATCTCGCGGCGGAAGGATTGCCGGTGGACGCCGGTACTTTTGCGGACAAGTCCACGAGGGGCGAACGGCAGCTGATAGATTTCCTCACCGTACTGGACAATCCGCGGCAGGATATACCTCTCGCTTCCTTCATGCTGTCGCCTTTCTGCTGTTTCGACGAGTCCGAACTCGCGCGGATCGCCGCGTTGCGTCCCGAGGAGGGTGACTTCTACGACGCGGTGCTCGCCGCGGCGAAGGAGGATACCGCCGTCGGTAAAAAAACCGCGCGGATGCTGGAAATGCTCGATTCCTACCGTCTGAAAGCCAGTTTCAAAAGCGTGCCGGAACTGCTGCAGAGCATAGTGTCCGACTTCGACTACGACGCTCTCGTCGCAGGTACGGAGGAAGGCACTGCGGAAAACGTGATGTCCTTCGTCACCGCGCACGCGGGCAAAGAGTCGTACGAGGGGATAGGCAAATTCCTCGCCGCGTATGCCGAGCGTTCGGACGAAACGGGAAAAGCGCGCCCCGCGGGCGGCGACAAGGTGCGCATCGCCACATACCACTCCTATAAAGGGCTGGAATCTCCCGTTGTATTCGTGGTGAATTTCGGTCCCGGAAAGGGGGGCGGAGGCGACAGCGGCGACGTCATCATCGAGAACAAGGGACACATCGGGCTGCGCTTTTTCGATTTCACCGGCAGGAAAAAGTGCGACACGCTTTCGCTGTATGCCGTAAAACGCATGCGCGAGGAGCGCGAGCGGCAGGAGGAGATGAGACTATATTACGTCGCTCTCACGCGCGCGAAACAATATTTATATATTACAGGCACGCTGTCAAAGACTCCGACGGCGATGTACGGACGTTATCCCTGCGTGAAAGAACCGTCCGATCTGATGCAGTATTTTTCCGACCTGCAGTACCGCGGCAGGATCCATACCGTAATGCACGAAACGGCGGAGGAGGCGCCGGGCACGACGCAGTCGCGCACATTCCCGTCCCTCGGTGAGGCTAACGAGGAGGACGTCGCCGCAATACGCGAGGCGGCGGACTTCGTCTATCCTTACCGCGAGGCGACGGAGCTTGCCATGAAGTACAGCGTTTCCGCGCTGGACGGCGGCGGCGACGAGCTGACGCTGGGAGTGTTTGCCGACCGTGCGGACGAGGGCATCGTCTATCACAAGATCATGGAGCATATAGATTTCCGCGCGGAAGGCAGGGCGGGAGTCGAGGCGGAGATGGACGCCATGGTCGCGGAGGGCATCCTCACCGCGGAGGAACGAGCACAGGCGGACGCTGCCGCGATAGCGGAGTGTCTTGCCAGCCCGGTAATGCAAACGGCGCGCAAAAGCACCTGCTACCGCGAGAAATCTTTCCTGATGTACGTCCCGGCCAACCGCGTCGGCGGCGGAGGATCCGGGGACAAAGTGCTGGTACAGGGAGTGATAGATCTGCTCATCGACGGCGACGAGCGCATCATCGTGGACTTCAAAAATTCTTATCTGCGCAGCGCCGAAGCGCTCGAAAAGTATAAAAAACAACTTAATCTGTACAAAAAGGCGGTTGAAAGCTCGTTTTTGGGAAAAGTTGACAAGATCCTGCTTTATTCTTTCAAAACAGGGCGCACCGTGGAACTGGAAAAAGACGACGACTGACGCGGCGCACGTTCCGCGCCGTTTCCCTTCCGTCCGTCCTCAGGCGCGTGCGCGCCGGGAGCGCGGCGCGTATGCCGCATGCCGTTCGGCGTGCGGTTCCGCACGCGGGAAAAGGAACGGACGATTTCAATATTACGCCTTTAATGTGGCGAAAATCCTTGCTTTTTAGCGCGCGTGTGGTATAATTACCATAACATTTGTAGTGCTATATACGGAGGCATCGGCGGCAAGATGGACTTTTTCAACGCTATATTCGACGGGCTGGTCGGTTTGTCGGAAAAGCTCCCGGCTATCGGAATCGATTCGTTCTATATCGTAGTTGCGGTGGCGCTGGGGGGCGTTGCAATAGTCGTCGGGCTCACCTTTTTCGCCTCCGAGGCGTATAAGATGAAGCGTGCCGCCGGAAAGGTGCTGTCTTATCTGGAAAACGAGGACGTCATCAACGACGACAACGTCGCGGAGTTCACCTCCTCGTGCTTCGGGACGAAGGCACCGGCGGTCATGCGCGACGCATGGGTGAGCTATCTCAGCGTGCGTTTCGGCTATCCCAGCGAGATAGTGTCGGAATCCGCCGTATTCGACAAGCAGGTCAAGCGTCCCGATTCCGTGCGTGCCAACGTGTTCATCGCGGTCGCGCTCGTGCTCACGGCGCTGTTCGCGTTCTGGGGACTGGGCGCAATGGGGACGGCGGAAGTAGGCGTCGTGCTGTGTCTGGGGTTGCTCATAGGCGCGGCGGGCTATCTCGTGCTGTGGCTCGTGGCGCGCAGCGAATATGCGGCGGCAAGGAAGAAATTCGCCGCCATGCAGGACGAGCTTGACGCCAAAGTGAACCTTCAGGCCGAGCGTGACTACGCCACCGACGCGTCGCCGCTCATGCAGGTCGCGGCGATCATGGACGGCATCGTGGCGCGCAACACCGCAAAGCCTGCACCCACAGAGGAAGAGGTGAGGGCCGCCGCGGAGGCGAAGCAGGCGGCCGCGCACGCGGGAGACGAGGACGGAACAGCCGCGCCCGCAGAGGCGGCGGAAGAGAAGGAGCAGGAGAAGGAAGAGTTCGTACCCGCCGAAGAGAGCACGGAGGAACAGCCTGCCGAAGAGCCTGCGGAGGAACCGGACTCAGCCGCGGAAGAGACGGACGGAGATACGGACGGGGAGTCTCTCGCGGATGACGCGGAAACGGCGGAGCCGGCAAAGACTCCGACAAGTGCAGAGGAAGCGGAGGAGGCGGCGGAAAAAGAGCCCTTTCGCACAGAGGAAGGAAACGAGGGCCGCGGCGAAGTCGCGGAGGATATAGAAAATAACGATGAGGATGAGGAAAATATGTTTGGAAGAAAGAAAAAGAAACTCCAAAACGAAGAGCTGACCGCACGCGGTTACGAAAATCTCGTCGTCGATTCGGAATTGCTCCCCGATGACGACGGCGACGGCGCCGAGATGGCGCAGCTCGTTGCCGCTCCTGCGTCCGCGCCTGCGCCCGTGCAACCGTACGCGCAGCAGCCGGCAATGGCACGCGGCTCGATGCCCGAATCTCTCGAAGGGCTCAACATAGCGGCCCGTCCGACGGCGGATGCTTCCGTGACGGTTTCGCTCGAACCCGAGGTCATCTACGTCGAGGAGGATCTGGACGAGGGCGACGAGGACGTCAAGCCCCCCAGACTTGCCAAACTTCCGCATCTTGTGGACTATGTTCTGACGATGAACATTTCGCGCAGCATGAAGCTCCGCGTCGCGATGCTCATGCTCCAGGCGTACAACGTGTTCAAGAACAGTCCCGAGAACAAAGCCATAGTCATTCAGTGCCTGACCAAGGTCATGAAGGTTCTTATGGCGGAGCATGCGGCGGCGCAGGCGGCACGCGCGGCGGCAGCGCAACAGGAAGCGGC
>DVJC01000023.1 GCA_018710835.1 Candidatus Limadaptatus stercoravium
GCCGCTCTGCGCGATTTCGACGCGAAGTGCGACAGCGGACAGCTGGCGCGCGATCTGTTCGGGATACTGCTCGACGAACTGTACTACAACGAGGATTCCATCCTCAAGACGCTCCTGGAGTACGAATTCGACCTCACTCAATCAGGTCTCGATCAGATCATGATCATTCCTATACTAATCTCTTTCCTCAACAATCCGGCAGAGAATATCGAAACTGTTTTCGGTTTGCTTGAGAATTTCGGCATTGCGCTCGATGATGAGATCAAAGCGGATATTACCGCCTCAATGCCTGAAGACGCAACATACAATATCACTGCCGAAAGATTTGTGCTCGGAGAAGTGTTGGACAATCTGTGGCCTGCGGTAAAAGGCATCGCGTCCGGGCTGCTCGGCATCGAACTCGCGGGCGACAGCCTTTACGAAGGCGTGGACGCACTGCTCGACTCTTATCTTACGGACAGCTTCTATGTTGGGCTCAGCGGCATAGCCGGCAACATAATCATCGCCTTTGCGACGGACGACGAACCCGATCTCGCAAACACGAGCTATCCTTCGGAGGAATTCGTCCTCGTACCCCACGAGGGTTACGCATCGGGGTACGAAGTGACGCTCTCCTATGTCGGCGGCGTATATGCAAGCGACGAGTACAATCCCGCCACGCAGGAAAACGGCAGACTGCCCTCCCATCTGACCGCCAATTTCCTTCCGTCCGATAAAACGGGAGGCAAATTCGCGGTGTCGTTCTATACTAGCGAAGAAATAGGCGCCGAAGTCACGCTGACGACTCCCGACGGGATCCCTTGCACCGTGAGTATCACGGAAGCCGACCTCAATGCAAGCGGGGATACCGCGCATCGCACGGTGACCAAGAGCGTCGGCGACGTTAACGCTTCCGTCACTCTGACCGGCGGCACTTACGCGCAGTATATCCCGCTCATAGACCTCGGACTGCTCACCATCTCCCACACCGAAACAGGCACGGAAGACGCGGACGGCAATTTCACGGAATACGTGTGGGGGCAGCGCGACGACGCTCCGGCAAACAGCGTCATCTACAAAAACCGCTGGGTAGTCGTTTTCGAAAACCTCACTTTCGGCACCGAATACACCTACTCGGTGCGCGGCGTCTACCAAAACGGCGAAGTGTCCAAAGTGTTTGACCTCGGCAAGGCTCTCGGCACGGACAATTTCACTTTCACATCCGCACCTTCCGAAACAACGACCGACTTCGACTTCATCGCGATCGCCGATATGCAGGGAATGATCGAATCCATGTACGGAGAGTCCGCGGACGCGATCGACGCGATAATGCACAGCGCGGGCGGATACGACTTCGTGCTGAATGCGGGCGATATGGCGGACAACGGCGACAATTTCAATCAATGGGGCTGGGCGCTTAACGAAAACGCGGAGTTCTTCGGCAACACTTCCACCATCTCGACGGCGGGCAACCACGAGAACGAAGGCGGCAAACTTTCCGACTTCCACTACTACGATCCTTTCCTGCCCACACAGGACACGGACACGGGGCTTTACTTCTCGTTCGACTACGCCACCGCGCATATCGTCGTGCTCAACACTAATGACGCAGACGCCAAAAACGGGCTTTCAGGCGCTCAGTTTGAATGGTTAAAAGCCGATCTTAAGCAGAACAGCGACGCGAAATGGACGTTCGTGCTCATGCACAAGAGCCTGTATTCGGGCGGCTCGCACTCCTTTGACGGCGACGTGGAGGCAATGCGCGCGCAGCTCGTGCCGGTGTTCTACAAATACGGCGTGGACATCGTCTTTGCCGGACACGACCACACCTATACCGTGACGAAATGCCTGGACGGCAACGGCGAGGCGACCGACAGGGCGTCCTACTCCGACGGCGCGATAACCCTTTCCGCGGACGGCGACGGCGTACTCTACGTCACGCTCGGCACGATTGGCACAAAATTCTACGACTATGTGTCCAACTCCGACATAGAGGGGCTGTTCGACGCCGAAAGAAGCGTGCTCTCTACGCTGACGTCGCAGACTTTCGGCAAAGTGTCCGTGACCGGAGACACGCTCACCTACACCGGCTACAGCGTGTCCGGGGACGGCACGATCGCCGCTGTCTTCAGCGCCGCACCCGACGGTCCGGATATGCTGCTGGTCAAGATACTCGTGCCCATTGCGGCGGTCATCCTCGTCGCGGGCATAATCACCGCAATAGTGCTTGTGAAGAAAAACAAGGCTAAAAAGGCGGCTGCCGCCGCTGCGGAACCGTCCGCGGACGACGGTGTGAAGCCGGGCGGAAACGAGTAAAATCCGACATTCGCAAGGCGAATGCTTATTGACATCGGTAACCGTTTGTATGAAAATATAAATAAAGCGGACCGGAAATACAAGCCGCGCGCAAAGGCGCGGAATACAAAGACAAGTCGAAACGAGCGGTCCGCCGCTCGTTTCTGTTTATACGGTCACGGAGGCAGTTCATGGGAAAAGGAATAGTAAAATACCGTTACATCATCCTCGCGGTGTTCATCGCGCTTATAGTGGTTTCCGTCATATTCCTCCCCACAATGATAGAGCGCGTCAACTATGACCTTACCTCCTACCTTCCCGACGATTACGAAACAAGCAAAGGCTACGCCTTCCTTTCAGAAACGTTCAACATCCACGGCGACGTCGAGATCGGCGTGACCGCAGCGCGCGGAGAGATTTCGAAAGCGGCCGAAGAAATTCTGAAACTCGACGGCGTGACCAACGCCATATGGGCGCAGTATATGGAAACGCTGCTCGAACTGGGCGTCTACTCCGCCGACGACGGCGAGTTTTTGGACATGTACAACATTTTCACCGACGCCCTGGACAAGGGAGCGGTGCAAAAGGACGCCGACGGCAACGCCGTCCTGGACGATAACGGCAACTTCGTCTACGTGGACGGAAAGGAGTGCAACTGGGCTCTGCTGGTGACTCTCCGCTACCCGCCCTCTTCGCAGGAAGCGATACGCGTGTTCGGCGAGATAGAAAACGTGCTCAACGACATCGCCGGAGAAGGCAGTTACGCGATGAGCGGCATGACCGAACAGGCGAACGCCCTGTACGAAACGGTGTTCGACGAGCTGTGGATATATCTCGTCGCCGCCGGCATCGTAGTGCTCGTCATTCTGGCCTTCACCACCAACTCCCTCATGGAGCCGATCATACTCATCCTCACGCTCGGCGTTTCCATCATCATCAACCTCGGCACGAACGCGATATTCCCGTCCACGTCGATGATCACGTTCGCCGTTACCGCAATACTCCAGCTGGGGCTGAGCATGGACTACGCCATTTTCCTGCTGCACCAGTACCGCGACGAACTGCGCACCACATGCGATCCGAAACAGGCCCTTGCGGCGGCTATCCCGAAATCCGCCAAAGCTGTGGCGTCAAGCGCGCTCACGACCATAGTCGGTTTCCTTGCGCTGATGTGCATGCAGTTCGAGATAGGCACCGACCTGGGGCTCTCGCTCGCTAAGGGCATAATATGCTCTCTCGTCACCGTGCTGCTGCTGCAGCCCTGCCTTATGCTCCTGCTGGACAAGGCAAGAGTAAAGACGCAGCACAAGTGCCTGGACTTCCGTTTCCGTGCCCCCATAAAACGCAGCATACGCGACCGCGGCTGGGTGTCGCTGGTGTTTGCCGTGCTCTTCATCCCCGCGCTTATAGGTTCGCTGACGCTCGGCTACACATACGTGCGCTTTATGCCTGAGCCGGACACTTCCGGCTACACTCCCGACCAGATGTGGAATTACTCCACCGCCAAGGAGCTCGGCAACCAGGTGATGATCATAGTCCCCAACGAACGCGCGGACGAAAACGGAAATCCCGTCCTCGACGAGAACGGAAACCATGTGTATTACATAGACGAGAACTACGAATTCGTACGCAGACTGAAGGAGCTCGGCGCGGAGACCGTGCAGGTGGACGGACAGACGCTCGGCAAACTCTCCTACCAGCTCGGCATGTATGTCATGATACCCGAAGGCACGGTGATCGAAGCCTTCGACGGCGTATCGCTCTCCCTCGAACAAGTGTTCATCCTTGCCGGCGACATTCTCCCGCTCGCGGAAGAGATCGCCGCAAGCGAAACGATCAGCCTTACGCAGGAACAGATAGACACCGCCGTGCGCGCGCTGCGCTCCGTGTTCCCTAACGGTATCACTGTGGGCGATACCACGATCAGCATCGACATCATAGCTTCCTTTATAGGCACCCTCGACGGCATGACCGTCGACGAGCTTGAACAAGCGGTTGCCGCTCTCGGATTGGACCTCAGTGCTTTTGCGGACATGCAGAGCCAGATGGCGATGTTCCAAAGCTACGTAAACGGGGGTTATACGATGTATACCGTGGGGATAAACCCCGCAATCGACTTCGAGAGCCAGACCAGCTTCGACATCCTGGACGAGGTGAAAGCCATCGCGAACGAGATCTTCGGGGACACCGGGATGCGCTGCTACTTCACGGGGTACACACAAGGCGCGTACGATTTCGCGGCAGTCACTCCCGGCGACTACAACCTCGTCACCGTGATATCCATCGTCGCGATACTCGTCATTCTTATCTTCACGCTGGGCGGAATAAAATTCCCCGTACTGCTCGTCGCGCTCATCGAGTTCGGCATATGGATCAACCTCATCATGCAATACATATTCGCGGGCGGCACGATCAACTTCATGTCCTACCTCGTCATCACGGCGGTGCAGCTGGGCGCGACGGTGGACTATGCCATACTCATCACCACAAAGTTCCGCACGCTGCGCAAGCGTTTCGAACCCAGACAGGCGGCGTATCTCGCCACCACCGGCTCGGTGATGTCGGTGCTCACTTCCGCACTCATCATGGCGGGCGCATGTTTCAGCATATTTGCGGTGTCGTCCAACCTTGTCATACAGGAGATGACCTTCCTCATCGCGCGCGGCGCACTGATAAGCGCAATACTCGTCATATTCGTGCTTCCCGCCCTGCTCTCTTTTGCAGACAAGCCGACGGGAAGAGAAATGCACATCAGCCGCACGGGATTCCTGCGTCCCGTCAGGCTGAAACGCCGCAAAAAGTACGTCCCGAAACTTGCCGAAACCGCACCGCCGGTTTCGGACAATGACGCGGAAAACGCCGCGCAGCAAAATAGCTGACGACGCAAAGACGGCACATTGTGCCGTCTTTTTTTGCCCCGTTAAATCGCCACAGGTGATTTAACGGGAACCCCG
>DVJC01000007.1 GCA_018710835.1 Candidatus Limadaptatus stercoravium
CCGCACCGCCGGTTTCGGACAATGACGCGGAAAACGCCGCGCAGCAAAATAGCTGACGACGCAAAGACGGCACATTGTGCCGTCTTTTTTTGCCCCGTTAAATCGCCACAGGTGATTTAACGGGAACCCCGGAATTTACCCCACGCAAAATCCTTACGGATTTTCCGCGGGGACCCCGATGTGTCCTCTCCTGAGGGCGTGATATTTAGACGAGATGCGCGAAAGCCCCCATATTCAGGACTCGTAGCGTACTTTCCGTACGTAAGAGGTCTGAATATGGGGGCTTGACAAAGCAATTTGCTAATCCACCCCGCAAAGCATTATTTGCTGAACGGCGATATTCGAGCGTCAGACAAGGAAAAGCCCTTCCCGCATAAGGGAGCGTACTTAACCGTACGTGACCGCAATGCGGAAAGGGCTTTGACGCTGTATCACGCCGAATAGCGCCGTTCAGTAGTTGTTGCGGGGAACGTACTTCGTGTGCAACAGCTCGTGCGCAAGATGGCTGTTCGGTTTGCCGAGGAACTCGTCGTAAAGCTCTTTGATGACGGGATTCTCGTGGGACTTGCGCAGCTTCATCTTCTTGTCGGTGTCGTAGATGGCTTTCGCGCGGAGCGCGGGGACATCCTTGTTGTTGCGCACGAACGCGCTGTTGATGGGCTGACCGCCGCCGTTGACGCAGCCGCCCGGACAGGACATTATCTCGATGAAGTGGTAATCAGCCTTGCCCGCGCGCACTTCCTCCATGAGTTTGCGCGCGTTGGCGAGTCCGCTGGCGACGGCTACTTTGACCTTTGTGCCGCCGATGTCGTAAGCGGCTTCCTTGATGCCTTTCGTACCGCGGACTTCCTTGAAATCGAGCGATTTCGCCTCTTTGCCGGTCACTATCTCGCTGACCGTACGCAGGGCCGCCTCCATGACGCCGCCGGTCGCGCCGAAGATGAGTCCGGCGCCCGAAGATATGCCGAGAGGCGTGTCGAACTGCTCGTCGGGAAGCTCCGTAAAGAGGATGCCGCAACGCTTGATGAGCTTGGCAAGTTCGCGCGTGGTGATCGCAATGTCGATGTCGGGCACGCCCGCCGCGCTCTGGTAGGATCTGCCCTTCTCGAATTTCTTCGCAGTGCACGGCATGACGGAAACCACGGTGATATCCTCAGGCGCCCAACCCATTTTCTCGGCGTAGTAGGTCTTGACGATCGCACCGAACATCTGCTGGGGAGATTTGCAGGTGGAGAGATTGCCGAGCAGGTCCGGGAAATTGTGCTCGCAGAACTTTATCCACGCAGGCGAACAGCTGGTGACCATGGGAAGTCTGCCGCCGTTTTTCAGCCTGTCGAGGAACTCCGTACCCTCTTCCATTATGGTGAGATCCGCGCTGAAATCGACGTCAAAGACATTGGCGAAGCCCATTCTGCGCAGAGCCGCCACCATCTTGCCCTCGACGTTGGTGCCGATGGGATAGCCGAACTCCTCGCCGAGTCCCACGCGCACGGAAGGCGCGACGCCGACCACTACATGCTTGGACGGATCGGCAAGCGCGGCGAGCACGTCGTCTATCTCCTCACGCTCCGTGAGCGCGCCGACGGGACACACGGCGATGCACTGTCCGCATCCCACGCAGGGGACTTCGGAAAGCGGCTTCTCGAAAGCGCAGCCAATGTGTGTGTCGAAGCCTCTCGCATTCGCGCCTATGACGGCGACTGACTGATATTTCGCGCACGCCGCCACGCATCTGCGGCAGAGCACGCACTTGTTGTTGTCGCGTACGATGTAAGGCGTCGAGGAGTCGATGACGTACTTGTTCTTGACGCCTTTGTACTTGTGTCCGTCACAGCCGAGTTCGAGCGAAAGGCGCTGCAGCTCGCAGTTGTTGTTGCGCGCACAGCTGAGGCAGTCCTGGTCGTGGTCGGAGAGAATGAGTTCCACGGTGGTCTTTCTGCTTGCCATGACCTTGGGCGTGTTGGTGAACACTTCCATGCCCTCGCTGACGGGATACACACAGGACGCGACAAGGCTTCTCGCACCCTTGACCTCGCATACGCACACGCGGCACGCGCCTATGGCGTTGATGTCTTTGAGGTAGCAAAGAGTGGGTATGCGGACGCCCGCCGCCTTCGCCGCTTCGAGAATGGTGGAGCCTTCCTCTACGCTGACGGGAATGTTGTTTATCTTAAGATTAACTTTTGCCATATGCTCTCTCCTTTACTCCTTGACGATCGCGCCGAAACGGCAGGTCTCCATACACACGCCGCACTTGATGCACTTGGACGGATCGATGACGAACTTGGACTTGATCTCGCCGGAAATCGCGCCCACGGGGCATTTGCGCGCGCACGCCGAGCAGCCCTTGCAGTCGTCGGTGATGGTATAGCGCGCGAGTCCTTTGCAGACGTGGCAGGGGCACTTCTTGTCGACGACGTGCGCGACGTACTCGTCCCTGAAATATCGCAGCGTGGAAAGCACGGGGTTGGGCGCGGTCTGTCCGAGCCCGCACAGGGAGTTGGCTTTTATGTAATAGCACAGCTGCTCCATGTCATCGAGGTCCTGCAGAGTCGCCTGTCCGGAGGTGATCTTCTCAAGATATTCGAGAAGTCTGCGGTTGCCTATGCGGCAGGGAGTGCACTTGCCGCAGCTCTCGTCGACGGTGAATTCGAGGAAGAACTTGGCGATGTCCACCATGCAGTTGTCCTCGTCCATGACGATCATGCCACCCGATCCCATCATCGAACCGATCGAAATGAGGTTGTCGTAGTCGATGGGGATGTCAAAATGCTCCGCGGGGATGCAGCCGCCGGAAGGACCGCCCGTCTGCGCCGCCTTGAAGTGCTTGCCGTTGGGGATGCCGCCGCCGATGTCCTCGATGACTTCGCGGAGCGTGGTGCCCATGGGGATCTCCACCAGTCCCGTATTGGTGATCTTGCCGCCGAGGGCGAACACTTTCGTGCCCTTGGACTTCTCGGTGCCCATGGAAGCGAACCACTCCGGCCCTTTGAGAATGATCTGGCAGATGTTGGCGTAAGTCTCGACGTTGTTGAGAATGGTCGGTTTGCCGAAAAGCCCTTTCACCGCGGGGAAGGGAGGACGGGGGCGCGGCTCGCCGCGGTTGCCCTCGATCGAGGTCATGAGCGCGGTCTCCTCGCCGCACACGAAGGCGCCGGCGCCGAGCCTGATCTCAAGGTCGAAATCGAAGCCCGTGTCGAGTATGTTCTTGCCGAGCAGCCCGTATTCCTTCGCCTGTTCGAGCGCGATGCGCAGCCTCTGCACCGCGATGGGATACTCCGCTCTGACGTAAATATAACCCTGATGCGCTCCTATCGCGTAGCCCGCGATCGCCATGGCTTCGAGCACCGCGTGGGGATCGCCTTCGAGAATGGAACGGTCCATGAACGCGCCGGGATCGCCTTCGTCCGCGTTGCAGCACACGTATTTGACGGGACCGGGACTGTTGGCGGCGAACTGCCACTTGAGCCCTGTCGGGAAACCGCCGCCGCCTCTTCCGCGCAGTCCGGACGCCTTGACGATGTCGATGACTTCCTGGGGCTTGAGCTCGGTGAGGCACTTGATGAGCGCCTGATAGCCGTCGAACGCGATGTATTCGTCAATCTCCTCGGGATTGATGACGCCGCAGTTGCGCAGCGCGACGCGCGTCTGTTTCTTGTAGAAATTGGTTTCGGAAAGAGCCTTGACGGAATGTGCGTCGGACTTCTCCTTGTAGAGCAGCCTTTGCACGAGCCTGCCTTTGACGAGGTGTTCGTCCACGATCTCCGCGACGTCCTCCACCTTCATGCCGCTGTAAAACGCGCCTTCGGGATAGACAATGACGATGGGGCCCACCGCGCACAGTCCGAAGCAGCCCGTACCGACGACGGAAACGTCGTTTTCGAGTCCGCGTTCCTTGACCAGCGTCTCGAACTCTTTCTTGATGGCGGCGCTGTTGTTGGAATGGCATCCCGTACCGCCGCATACCAAAACGTGACTTCTGACCATATTTTCTCCTTACTTGTTTTCGCCTATCAGATATTCGGTGCAGACGTTGCCGTTGACGATGTGGTTGGCAACGATCTTACGCGCCTTGTCGGGATCGACGTGGACGTAGGTGACGGGATCCTGCCCCGGAACGTGCACCTCGACGATCGGTTCGAGCGCACACATTCCCATACATCCCGTGCGCGTGACCTTGACGTTCTTGAGCTGCCGCGAAGCGATGTCGTCGACGAACGCGTTGAACACCGGTCTTGCGCCGGCTGAAATTCCGCACGTTGCCATACCGACGACGATGCGCGTCTCCTGCTCCGCGTCCAGGTTGTCGCGCAGATTGATCTGCGGCTTCATTTTGTCGCGGATAGCCTTGATGTCGGCTATACTTTTCATAATTTCTCTCCTCCGATGTCGATCAGATTTTCTTTTATCATATCTCTGACGAACACGAGCACCTCGGGTTCGCCTACGGGCACCCCGTCCAGCTCCGCCTTGAGCTCGCGCGTGTCAAATACGAATCCTTTGCCGTTCACTCTCACGTCGAACACGAAGTCCGACCTGCACTCTCCGCCTATCAGCGTCACCACGGTGTCCGCAAGGTCGCCGAGGGGCGCGCGGTCGATGTGGTCCAGCACGAACGTCGCCGTCACGGTAGTGCCGACGCCCTTTTCGGACGTGATCGAGAAAGTGCCGTCCGCCATCTCCGCCGCCATCTTGAAAAGGGGTATGCCCATGCCCACTTTGCGCGTGGTGCGCGTGGTGGTGAATGGGTCCGTCACCCTCTTCACGAATTCCGCGTCCATGCCGCAGCCGTTGTCGGAGATCTCTATCGTGAGCCGCCCGTCCTTCGCCTCCACGAGTACGCGTACGAGGCTCGCGCCTGCTTTGACGGAGTTCTCCGCTATGTCGAGTATGTTGAGAGCCAGCTCTCTCATATGCCGCCTCCGCGCCTCAGCCGTTCGACGAGCGCGTCTACCGTACGTTCGGGCAGGTCTATCACCCCGACGTCGGAC
The DNA here is from genome assembly GCA_018710835.1 of Candidatus Limadaptatus stercoravium. Classification (GTDB taxonomy): domain Bacteria; phylum Bacillota; class Clostridia; order Christensenellales; family CAG-917; genus Limadaptatus; species Limadaptatus stercoravium. The sequence continues at coordinate 4,992 of DVJC01000007.1, forward strand.
ATCGCGTCCAGGGTGTGTGCGTCGCTGTCCACCAAAACGAGCCTCCTCTCTCTCCAGAACGCCAGCTCCTCCGCCGACGCTCTCGACGAAAGTTCCACCGCCGGATACTCCTCCGGCACGCCGCCCAGTATCTTGAGCATGCTGTTAGCGTCCCGGTCGATATGCGCCGGCACAGCCGCTCCGCCCGCTTCGAACGCAAGCCGCCTGACCTCTTCGCACGTTATCGCCGCGCTGTCGAGCAGCATCCTTTCCTCGCGTCCGACAATGTTGTCGTCCTCGTCGAAGTACAGCTGTTCGCCGAACAGATCCGCTCTGTTCCGCCTCTCCGACACGGGTATGCGCGCGAAGAATTTCTCCAGATCACCGTATGTGCGGAACAGACACAGCAGATGTATATCCTCTCTCGTCTGCACCTCGACGGCGGGCACGACCGCCACCCCGAACTCCTCTCCCGCACGTAGCGCGAGAGGGACGTGTCCTATCGCGTTGTGGTCGGCTATCGCCACGAAATCCAGCCCCGACAAAGCAGCCTGTCCCACCACGGTGACCGGCGTCATCTCCTCCTCCGCACAGGGGGACAGAGCGGAATGGATGTGAAGATCGTAGCGGTATTTCATACGCTTTTCTGCAACAACCGACTTTCATGCAAGCGTATTGCAGAGATAAACCTCCGGTTATGCACGCCGCGCCGTTGCGGCATGCGGCTCATCGCTTTATATATCCCGACACCAGCACTGCCGCCTCGTAGACGGGAAGATCCGTAAGCAGCAGGTTGACTCCCTTCTCCGCCGCGCGCTCCGCAAGCGCCGCGTCAGGCTGCACACCCTCGCACAGCACCGCCGCCGCGCAGTCCGTGAGCGCGGCTACCGCACACACGTTGACGTTGCTCATCACCGTGAACCACACGCAGTCCGCGGGAGCCTTTCCCATGACATTGCTGAGAAAATCCCCGCAGTAGGCGGAAAGCACTTCCCTCTCTCCGTCCGCAAGCACGGCTATGCGCGCGTTGAGTATGTCCGCAAGTTTCCATACCGTCATTTCTTTTTCACGTTTTCCGTCTGCATTCTCACGCAGACGCTGTCGCGCGGGATGACTCCGCCGACCAGGTCTTCCGCAAAGGCGGAGCAGCTGGGTGCGCCGCAAAGTCCGCAGTCCACCATGGGAAGAGTCTTGAGTATCTCTTCCTTTTCCATGAGCTTGCTCAGCGCGGCAAGACGGTTGTCGTCCAGTCTGAACACGTCCTTGACGCCGGGGTTCTGCTCCCACATGAACCAATCCGCCGTCTTTCCCGCGGACTCTATCGTGTTACGTTCCTTCTTGAGCTTGCGCGTGAGATAATGCAGCCTCGATCGCGCGACGAACGGATTTTCAACGTTCATGACGCCGCCGACGCAGCCGCTCACGCAGGCGTTGAGTTCGATAAACTCCATGTCGCGCAGTCCGCCGTCCTCGAGAGCTTCGAGTATCTTGACGCACTGCTCCACTCCGTCCGCGGCAATGGTCTTGACACCCTTGGTGGAGTTCGCCTCGCCGCGGCTGATGCCCCAGTGCAGTCCCGTCGAACTCATGCGCGAAAGGGCGCGCACTTCGGTGAGGTTCTCCATCGCGGGCACGATGCGCATGTATGCGTCGGACACCGAGAGCACTCTGTCCACATACGGCTTCTCCACTCCCAGCCCCATCTTCAGCGCGAACACTTTCGCAGGGCACGGGGAGATGAAGTACACGCCTATGTCCTCTTCGGGCACTCCCTTTGCGACTGCGCGCTCACGCGCGAGTTTCGCCGCGACGTCCACGGGCGCGAGCGTACCGAGAAGATGTCCGGACAGATCGTGGTATTTCATCAGGATAAGTTCGAGTATGGCGGGACACGCGGTGGATATGATGGGCGACGGCAGAGAGCCTTCCTTCATGATGATGCGGGTGACGTCGGTGACGTATTCCGCCGCCTCACCCACTTCGCCCACGTCGTCAAAGCCTATGGCGAGCAGTCCGTTGAGCACTATGTCGATGCTCTCCAGATTGTTGAACTGTCCGTAGAACGAAGGTGCGACGAGCGCAATGCGGTATTTGAAATCTTCAAGCGTATCCCAGGAATCGTGAGAAGGTTTTTTCGCCTGATAACGGCAAAGGCGGATACATTCGCCGCATCCGATGCATCTCTCGTAGGCGACGCTCGCTTTGCCGCCGCGGACGCGGATAGCTTCCGTGGGACAGCGTTTCATGCACGTCACGCACCCCCGGCACTTGTCGGGATCCAGCGTAACGGTGTGCAGCGCCTTCTCGTCGAGGATGCATTTTATCTCGGACTTTTTCGCCATTCAGCGTCCGTCCCCCCTTCTCAACTGAAAAATATCGTCATTCTGACAGTGGTTCCGACGCCGACTTCGCTCTCTATCACGAACTCGTCGGTGTATTTCTTCATGTTCGGCAGTCCCATGCCCGCGCCGAAACCGAGCGCGCGTATGTCCTCGGGAGCCGTGGACCATCCGGGAGTCATGGCAAGTTCCACGTCCGGTATGCCCTTGCCTTTGTCGGCAAGCACGATCTCGATGCGGTCCAGATATATATCCGCGGTGGCGGTGCCGCCGCCCGCGTGTATGACCATGTTGATCTCGCCCTCGTACATGGCTATCGCCACGCGCCTGATGTCGGAGGAAGGTATGCCGAGCTTTTTGAGGGTGCTCTTCACCTCTTCCGACGCGGAGCCTGCGGAAGCGAAATTATTGCCGCTGACGGCAAATTCGAGGTGGATATGGTCGCTCATCAGGCGGGAAGCCCCGCGGCGTAGAGTCTGCCGGCCGCCTCGTAGGTGCTCATCTCCGTCGCTATGAACACGATCTTATAGTTCTCCGCGAGTTTGATCATGTCGGCGTCGGGACGTTTTCCGCACACAAACACTATACAGGCGATGTCCACCATCACCGCCGTGCGCACGACCTGCGGATTGACCAGTCCCGTAATGAGCGCGCCCTGATCGCGGACGTATGCGAGCACGTCGCTCATCATGTCGAAGGCGCATGCGGACGCAATGTCGGTGTCTGCCGCTTCGGGCGAGCACAGGATGCTGCCCTCCACGACGGATGCGATGTCTTTGATTTTCATAGTCCACTCCGTGCGCGGACAATGTCCGCGTAGTTCTCTTTCAGTCGCGGTATTTGGCAAGTATGCCGGGAACCTCCGCAGGGGTGAGCTTGCCGTAGACGTCGTCGCCCACGGTCATGACGGGTGCAAGTCCGCAGCAGCCTATGCAGCGCGTCGAACACAGGGAGAATTTCCCGTCCGACGTCGTCGCGCCGTCGGAAAGTCCCAGCTCCGCCGCGATCTTGTTGAACACGTCGCCGGATCCTTTGACATAGCACGCCGTGCCCATGCATACCGCCACCGCATGTTCGCCTTTGGGATTGAGAGAAAACTGGCTGTAAAACGTCGCCACGCCGAACACTTCCTCAAGCGAAGCGCCCAGCTCCTCCGCGACGATCTTCTGAACTTCGATGGGAAGGTATCCGTAAATCTCCTGCGCCGCCTGCAGTGCGGGCATCATGCTGCCCGGCATATCCTTGATCGTGCGCAGTTCCGCGCGCAGTTTAGCCTCTTGTGCGGCGGTGCCTTTGAACGCCACTGTGGTCAGTTTGATCTGTGCCATATTTCCTCCGAAAACAACTTAAGGAACGCTCGCGCGCCCACCGGTTTATTGTAGCATAAGCGGAAAAAGTTTGCAATGGTAAACTAATAACAATTTTTACGCGCGCGGACAGGGAAAGTTTCCCTCCTCCGCCCAGCCGCGCGCTTTGAGCCTTGTCAGTGCGGATAGCACCGCGGCAGCGCCCTCTTGTGCGCCGTGCGGCTCTCCATGTCCGCGATCCTCCCGCGCATGCTTTCGCCGAGTTCGCCTCCGCGCAGATATGCGTGTATGTCGGCGTAAGTCACGCCGAGTTCCGTTTCGTCCGTCTGTCCCTGGTAAAGCCCGGCGGAAGGCGCCTTGTCTATAATGTGCTCCGGCGCGCCCAGATAGCGCAGGATGTCGTATATCTCCGGCACGGTGAGATCGGCGATGGGATTGAAATCGTACGCCCCGTCCCCCCATTTGGTGAAATAGCCTACCGTCGCTTCGCACAGGTTCCCCGTGCCCGCGACGAGGTAGCCTCTCGCCTGCGCGAGAGCGTAAAGCGTCGTCATTCTGAGCCGCGGATTGATGTTGATGAGCGCGCTCCTCTCCGCTCCGTCCGGCGCGCCTTCGGGAGCCAGTTCGCCGCCCAACGCAGCGACAAGACTTTCCTTCACCGCGGTGAGATCCACCTCAATCTGCGCGATGCCGAATTTTTCGCCCGCGGCAAGGGCGTCGTCGCGGTCGGAACCGTAGTTGGATGAGGACTGGCACGGCATGATGACGCCCAGCACGTTCTCCGTCGCCATGCGGCACAGCGCGCCAGTCAGGGTGCAGTCCTTGCCGCCGCTGTTGCCGTAGACTATGCCCCTCGCCCCGGAGGAGGCGAGAATGTCCTTGATCCACTGCACGCGTTTTTCGACATTTGTCTTAATATCCATACCGATGCCCTTCCTTTGCGTTCGTATTTTACCATGCAATTATATTCCGTCCTTTTACGATTTTCAAGCGAATATAAAGGAAAATGGGGCTTGAATTTGCGTGAGGTATGGTTTATAATGATTTCGATTAAAAAATCACCTCTAAAGGAGAATTATTATGAGAAAAGCATTCATTTGTCCCACCAAGTACGTGCAGGGCGAAGACGAGCTCCTCAATCTCGGCTACTTCGTCAAGACATTCGGCAAAAAAGCCCTCCTCATCGCCCACAAGGACGACGTCGCGCGCGTGCAGGACAAACTCGACAAGACCGCCGCTCAATACAAGGTGGAATTCGTCGCCGCAAACTTCACGGGCGAGTGTTCCCGTCAGGAAGTCGCGCGTCTGCAGCAGCTTGCCAAAGAAAACAAGTGCGCCTGCACCATAGGCCTCGGCGGCGGCAAAGCGATCGACACCGCGAAGTGCGTCGCCAAGGGCGAAGCGCTCATCATCTGCCCCACCATCGCGGCGACCGACGCGCCCACCTCCCACTCCGCGGTGCTCTACACTCCGGACGGCGCGTTCGACGATTATGCTTACTTCAAACAGAGCCCCAGCGTGATCCTCATCGACACCAGCGTCATCGCCAAGGCGCCCGTACGCTTCCTCGTGTCCGGCATGGGCGACGCTCTTTCCACCTACTTCGAAGCGAGAGCCAACGTCCAGTCCTTCTGCGACGTCAACGCGGGACTTCCCTGCGGAGCCGACCGCAAGAAAGGCACTCTGCTCGCGCGCGGCACCAAGGCTGCGTTCGCGCTCGCCACGCTGTGCTACGAGACTCTGCTCGCCGACGGCTACAAGGCGAAACTCGCCTGCGAAAGCAACGTCGTCACTCCCGCGCTCGAAAACATCATCGAGACCAACATCCTGCTCTCCGGTCTCGGCTTCGAATCCGGCGGTCTTGCGGCTGCGCACGCGATCCACGACGGTCTGACCGTGCTGGAAGAAACCCACAAGTATTACCACGGCGAGAAGGTCGCCTTCGGCACCATCTGCCAGCTCGTGCTCGAGAACGCCTCCGACGAGGAGATCAACACCGTCATCGGCTTCTGCCTCGAAGTCGGTCTGCCCGTGTGCCTCGAGGACATCGGCGTGCACGACATCGGCGACAGGATCAAGGAAGTCGCGGCGAAAGCCTGCATTCCCGACGAATCCATCCACTTCATGCCCTTCCCCGTCAACGAGGATATGGTCGCGGCGGCGATACTTGCCGCGGACAAACTCGGACGCGAAGCCAAAGGATGCTGCTGCTGTGACTGACGCGGCGGCTGCGTAAATACCTACATCGGGCGGAAACGGGAGCAGTCCTCGCGTTTCCGCTCTTTGAATTAGACGATAAAAGGAGATTATTATGAAGAAAATCATCAACACTCCCGAAACCGTAGTCTATGATATGTGCCACGGGCTTGCCAAGGCGCATCCGGAGCTTGAGTTCGTGGAGAAATACAAGATAGTCAAAAAGAAAGAGATCAACCCCGACAAGGTTTCCCTAATTTCGGGCGGCGGTTCGGGACACGAGCCGGCACACGCCGGATTTGTGGGTAAAGGTATGCTCGACTGCGCCGTATGCGGCGACGTATTCGCCTCCCCCTCGCAGATCCAGGTGTACAACGCCATCAAGGAATGTGCCACCGACAAGGGCGTGCTGCTCATCATCAAGAACTATTCCGGCGACTGCATGAACTTCAACAATGCGGCGGAACTCGCCAAGGACGAGGACGGCATCAAGGTGGACGCGGTCTACGTCAACGACGACATCGCGGTGAAGGACTCCCTCTACACCGTCGGCAGACGCGGCGTGGCGGGCACGGTGTTCGTGCACAAGATAGCCGGCGCGGCGGCGGAACAGGGCAAGTCCCTCGAAGAAGTCAAAGCGGTAGCCAACAAGGTCATCGACAATGTTCGCTCCTTCGGCTTTGCGCTCACTAGCTGCACTCCCCCGGCGAAAGGCACTCCCATTTTCGACATCGGCGACGACGAGATCGAGTTCGGCGTGGGCATTCACGGCGAGCCGGGCAGAAAGACGGAAAAGCTGCAAACGGCAGATGAACTTGCAAAACGTATCGTTAAAGACCTGCTTGAGGACGTCGGCGGCAAAAAGGGCGACGAAATGGCGGTGCTCATCAACGGCTTCGGCGCCACTCCGCTCATGGAACTTTATGTGCTGAACAACTCCGTATCCAACGAGCTTGAAAAGGCGGGCGTTTCCATCTACAAGACGCTGGTGGGCAACTTCATGACGTCTATCGACATGGCGGGCGCGTCGGTCACCGTGCTCAAACTCGACGCGGAGCTCAAGGCTCTGCTCGACTGCCCCGTGTCCACTCCCGCACTCAGTTGGGGCGGCGCGATGGACGCGCAGGCGGAAGCGGCGGTGGAAGCGATGAACGCCATCGCAAAGGCTCTCGGCTACACTCCCGCGGAACACGCGGCGGCTTCCTCCGCCAAGGCGGAAAAGAAAGCTGCAAAGGCGGCTAAAAAGGCGGCCGTTTACGAAGTGAAAGGCAAACCCGTCGTCGGCAAGACCATCAACACCGCCGCATTCGTACAGATAGTGGACAAGATGGCTGACGTCATCATCGAGAACGAAGTGCCCTTCTGCGACGCAGACAAAATGGGCGACGGCGACTTCGGCATGAGCATCGCAAAAGGTTTCCGTCAACTCAAGAAGGAATGGGCGACGCGCGACAAATCCGACATCGGTGCCTTCCTCAAGAGCTGCAGCGAGATCATCATGGAATACTGCGGCGGCGCGAGCGGTCCCATTTGGGGCAGCGCGTTCCGTTATGCAGGCAAAACCGCGGAAGGCAAGGACGAGATCACCCTTGCGGACCTTGCGGACATCTTCCAGGCGGCGAACAAAGGCGTGTACGAAACGGGCAAAAAGTCCTTCGGAAAGGGCGCCGTCGTCGGCGACAAGACGCTGGTTGACGCGCTCAAACCCTGCGCGGACGCGCTCGAACAGGCGGCAAAGGACGGTAAATCTCTCCTCGAAGGCATCGACCTCGGCGCGAAAGCGGCGGTCGCCGGCGCGGAGAACACCAAGACCGTCGTCGCAAAGCTCGGCAGAGCGGGCACCGTCGGCGAGAAGTCCATCGGCTACCCCGACGCGGGCGCATACGGCCTCGG
>DVJC01000024.1 GCA_018710835.1 Candidatus Limadaptatus stercoravium
ATCACCGATTTCGACGAGGACGATTACGACGAGGAAGAAGAGGACGAGGACGACGAGGACCTTTGAGCTCTTCGGAGGATTATTATGGACAAAGACAGCAAATTCGTGAAAGAGATCGCGGATATGAACGCGGATTTTCCGCAATGGTACACCGACGTCGTGCTCAAGACCGAACTGGTGGACTACGGTCCCGTCAAGGGCACCATGGTCATCCGTCCTTACGGCTACGAGATCTGGGAGCACATTCAGTCCGAGCTCGACCGCCGCATCAAGGAAACGGGACATAAGAACGCCTATTTCCCTCTTTTCATTCCGCTCAGCTATCTGATGAAAGAGGCGGAGCACGTCGAGGGCTTCGCGCCCGAAGCCGCGCTTGTCACGCACGTCGGCAACACCGAGCTGGAAGAGAAGCTCGTCGTGCGTCCGACTTCCGAAACGATCATCTGCGACATGTACTCCAAGTGGGTGCAGAGCTACCGCGATCTGCCTTTGCTCATCAACCAGTGGGCGAACGTGGTGCGTTGGGAAAAGACCACGCGCCCCTTCCTGCGCACGAGCGAGTTCCTGTGGCAGGAGGGACACACCCTGCACACGACCGAAGAAGAGGCGCGCGAGGAAACGCTCAAAATGCTCGGCGTGTACAAAGAGTTCATGAAGAACATCCTCGCCATCGACGTCATCACGGGAGTAAAGACCGAAAAGGAAAAATTCGCGGGCGCGGTTGCGACTTACACAATGGAAGCGATCATGCTGGACGGCAAGTCTTTGCAGGCGGGCACGTCGCATTATCTGGGCAGGAACTTCGCCTCCGCTTTCGAGATCAAATATCTCGACCGTGACGGCAAACTCAAGAATCCTTATCAGACCAGCTGGGGCGTTTCCACGCGTCTTATCGGCGCGCTCATAATGGCGCACGGCGACCAGCGCGGGCTCAAACTTCCGCCCAGAGTCGCCCCCGTGCAAGCGGTGGTCATCCCCGTGGCGCAGCACAAGGAAGGAGTGCTCGAAAAGGCGCGCGAACTCGTCGCGGCGCTTAAAAACGCAGGCGTCAGAGCGGAAACGGACGAGAGAGATCAGTCCGTGGGCTGGAAGTTCAACGAATGGGAGATGAAGGGCGCCCCTCTGCGCATAGAGATCGGACCGCGTGATATAGAAAACAGCGTTGCGGTCTATTCGCGCCGCGACACGCACGAGAAGGGGACCGTCGCCCTCGGCGACATCGCCGCAAAAGTGCCGGAGCTGCTCGACGACATCCACGAGAATATGTTCCGCCAGTCCTCGGATTTCCTGCACGGACACATCGTCGAGTGCCGCGATATGGACGAACTCACCGCCGCGCTTGACGGACGCAACTTCGTCAAAGCCATGTGGTGCGGCTGCCGCGAGTGCGAGGACGCGATCAAGGCGGAGACCGCAGCCTCCGCAAGAGCGTTGCCCTTCGACCAGACGCCGATCGGCGACAAATGCGTCTGTTGCGGCAAGCCGGCAGACAAAGTCGTCTACTTCGCCAAGAGTTATTAAAAAACGCCTTTGGGCGTTTTTTTGTACCGCGGAAACTCACTCCCGCGGTACAAAACCATACAAACAAACGGGGGAAAAACAATACTTTTATTCAATAAAAAATTACGAGGAAAAATTTTTCAAAAAATTTTTCGGGTATTTGTAACGTTTTGCCATGTTTTTTCCGTCTATATATTGGAGGGGATGAAAAGAAAGAGAAAAATCCCCCGACCGCCCGAGGAGGAAATCGTTCCGCAACGGCGAAGATGTACAATGACCACTCAGCCGGCAGCAGGGGAGCGTGCCGAGCCGCAAGGCAACAATAAGGAGGTATTATGGAGAAAACGAGTAAAAACAAGAAAACCATAGTTGTGGTGGTGTCCGTCGTTCTGCTTGCATGTTTGTGTGTGGGCATCGGAGTGGGGGCGGCGAGCTGCAACCCGAGCTTCTACTCCACGGAGCAGCACATAGCGCGGATAAGCGCGCGCGTGCAGGAAAGGTTTATCGACACGGGACAGTATGAGTCGTATGCCGTATATCCGCTCTATGACGAACACGACGAGATCGCGCACTACATCGTGGAATTGGACAAAGAAGGTTACTTGTACATACAGCCGCAGGAGAGCGTGGCAAACAAAGGGATGTATATCTGCCATGACACCGATGAGAAGGACACATGGTGGCGTTACAGGAACTCTCTTTCGGCTCCGTCATATGACGACAGCTTGTCTTGGGAATGGATGGACAGTTTCGAGCTCGACGGCATGTCGGTTTATGCCGAGGAGTATGTAGAGGTCGATTCGAGCGGTGCGCCGATCATTCAGACGACAAGCCATTACACCGCGGCAGGCGTCGGAGCAGACGAAAAGCGCTATCTTATCGATACGTCCGTGTCGGGCGGATATGTCCCTTGCGTGAAACGTGACGGAGCGTATCTCAACCTTGTTTCAATGGAACTATATACGCTTGAGGAAATGCTGACATCACCCGACATTCCTGGCGTCGCGTTAATATTTGCCCCAAAAGCCGATTTCAATTTATAAAGAAGAGTGCCCGTCCGTTCGCAGACGGACAGAAGCGGACGAAACAATATTATACAAAAAACTGCGTTTATCATATATTTTGGCACATTAAACATCGCGTGTGTGCAATATCCGAAAGAATTGTAAGAATTTATCGTTCCTGAAATATGCGTTTGGAGCGAGATATTCACTTTGGGAAAGAGGGAGTTTCAATATTCCCCGCGGAACGTGATGATTGAGCCGTATTTCTCTGTTCAACACATATTTATCACCCTTTTCTTTTTCGAGAGCGCATAGTGGAAAGCCGCATAAGTCCCCGATCGATCTAAGTCCGAATGGCGTGAGGTGTCGCAGTAAAATATACATACGTCAGCAAGGTCGATCATCAAACGGTTGCGCTCCAAATAGATAGCTTTTCCCGCATTGAGAATGCTCTCGGGAAAGAACGTGTCATCGTAAAATCGTAAAAGATATTTTTTGTAATCTTCGCTTATTACCGGATATTCCGCGCGAACATATACTCGCTTGACCGAAGGGTAGATACATTTCAGTTCCGTGACTATTCCAAGGCTGCAATCGTCGAATCGGCTTCTGCTGCCGAACAGGAATGTATCCGCATTTTCACATTCGATAAGATCGCGCACAGTGTCGTAAAGTTCTCGCCGTCGGGCAGTATCAAGGTCGATATTCCTGTGTCCTATAAAAGCAACTGTCACGGCGCACCCCATACGGCGTTGTAACGCCTTAATTATAACAGGGTGTTTCTAAAATGCAAGTCATACGGCGGTATAAATCCGTATTTTTAACGTCCCATGTTGTTAGACTAAGAAAAAAACGGAGGTGCTGTTATGACTGTATGTCAGGCGGTTGCGAAACGCGTACGCGGACTGCTCGCCGAGCGCAAGATGTCGCAATATCGACTTGAACAGACCTCTTGCATTCAGCACGGCACGATGAACAGCATCATGAGCGGCAGAAACGGGGGTATAGAGCTCAACACCGTCATGATGATAGCAAAGGGGTTCGGGATGACGGTGGTCGAATTTCTTGACGATCCGGTTTTTTCCGCCGAAGAGCTTGAGATAGAGAAATGAAAAACCGCTTGGGAAAGCGGTTTTTTCATTCGGTTTGTTTGTCGGGGGCGCTCAGCCTTTTGCGGCGATCTCCTCGTCCGTCCAGCCGTCGCGGTTGACGGCTTGATCCGCTTCCTTTTCCGTGACGAAGGTGTGGCTGCCGTCCGCGCCCACGGTGAGAACGATGTTGCCGTTGTTGTCCGTGCGGTAGATGGTCATGTCGCGCGCGATGAAGCGGTCGAGAGTGTTCTGGCGCGGGTGGCTGAACGTGTTGCCGTTCGCGTTGCAGCTGATGACGGCATATTCGCAGTCTATCGCGTCGAGGAACTCTTCCGTGGAGGACGTTTCGCTGCCGTGGTGTCCCACCTTCAGCACGTCGCAGTCGAGCGCGCCGTCTATGCGGTCGACAAATGCAGGCTCGTTGATCTCGTTGCTGTCGCCCGTGAGCACTATGCGGAAGCCGTTGTACTCCAGCACGCCGATGGGGGAGATGGCGTTCTTTTCCTCCGCGCTCGAGAGGTCGCTTTCCGCGTAGTATTCCGCGGTGGGGCAGTAGAAGGTGAGCATATACGTCGCGCCGTCATACGTTCCGTCCGACAGTTTTTCGCCGTCCGTGATGACGATGGAGTTGGTGTCCTCGTCGGGGTCGACGTTGAGGGTGACGGTGCAGTCCGGCTCGGTGAGTGCGGCGATGAAAAACTCCGCATACGTCTGCGAGGTTACTACGTCCTCGTCGTCGAACATGGCGAGTTTCTCCACGTCGAGCGCGGCGATGCCGTCGCGCAGCGCCTGCGCCGTCTGCGAAGTGCCGTTCGGAGCCGCGAGCACGTCGGGCATGAAGATGTTGTCCACCTGATACTCTTCAAGCACCTCGTCCATGAAATAGACGTGGTCGCTGTCGCAGTGCGTGAGCATGAGGTAGTCCAGCTGTCCGTCCGTGACGTAGTCGTCCATATAGTCGAAGATCTCGGTGCGGATGGAGGAGGAATCGTTGTAATTCGCGCAATCTATCAGCATATCCTTGCCGTCCGGGAAGAGGATGAGTATGCTGTCGCCCTGTCCCACGTCCATGAAGTGCACCTGCAGCTCGCCGTCGCCGGGAGTGAGCACGGGAGGCGTCGTACCGCCCGTATCTCCTCCGTCGGTGCCGTCCGTCCCGTCGTTTCTGTCCGGGAGTATTGCGCCGAGCAGGTCGTCGTACACCTCCAGCGCGGCGAAGTATATCACCACCGCCGCTATGACGATGACGAGCACTATCGCGATGAGTGTGAGGATCAGTTTTTTCCTGCCGCTGCCGGCTGCATGTGATCTTGCCATACGCTCATTATATCGCAAATCCGTCTTCCGCGCAACGACGATTGTTTTGCGCCCGTGCGCAAAGTATGTTATAATGTCGGCATGAAAGATTACGCGCACGCTTTGTTTTCGCTCGCAAGCCCGGTTTCGGAAGAGGAAGCCGCGGCGATGCATCCGATGTCGCTGGCGTTTGTCGGCGACGCGGTGCAGTCCCTTTTCATGCGTACGGCGGTTGCCGTCGCGGACGGCGGCAAGACGGGAGCGCAGCACCGCGAAGTCACACGCACCGTCAACGCGGTGGCGCAGGCGGCGGCGAGCGCGCGCATATCGCCTGCATTTACGGAGAGGGAAGCGGACGTGTTCCGCAGAGCGCGCAACTGTCACATTCAGACGTCCGCAAAGCACGCCGAAAGGGGAGAGTACCGCAGGGCAAGCGGGCTTGAAGCCGTGTTCGGCTATCTGTTCCTCACGGGACAGACAGAGAGGCTCGCGCGCTTTCTCGAGATGGCGGCGGAGGAGGAAAAGCAATGTTGATCTACGGCAGGAATCCCGTCGGGGAAGCCTTCCGCGCGGGCAAGACGGCGGAGAGGATATATTTCGTGAAAGGCGAGCGCGACGCGCGGCTGTCGAAACTGTTCTCCGAGGCGAAGGACAGGCGCGTCCCCGTCGAATACGTCGACCGCGCCGTGCTTGACCGCCTTTGCGGCGGAGGAAACCATCAGGGGATAGCGGCGCAGGTGAGCGACTTTACGTACGCGTCGCTGGACGACATCTTCGCGTGTGCGGCGGAGAGGGGGGAGAAGCTCCTCGCCGTGCTTCTGGACGGCATCACGGACCCTCACAACTTCGGCGCCATCGTCCGCAGCGCGGAGTGCTTCGGCGCGCACGGCATAGTCATTCCCTCCCGTAGAAGCGTGGGCGTGACGGACACCGTGGTCAAGGTCGCAAGCGGCGCGACGGAGCATATGCTCATCGCCAAAGTCACCAACATCAACGACGCCATCCGTGAGCTGAAAGAGCGCAATGTGTGGGTTTATGCATGCGATTTCGGCGGTGAAGCCCCGAAAACGGCGGATCTCAAGGATAATACGGCGATCGTGGTCGGCAGCGAGGGCACGGGCGTGCACCGACTTACGCGCGAGCTGTGCGACGGCGTGATCACCATTCCGGAATACGGAAAGATCAATTCTCTCAACGCTTCCGTGGCGGCGGGGATAGTGCTTTACGAAACGGCGAGGCAGAGGAAATGAACGGCTACGACAAGCTCACGGACAATCAGCTCGCGGCTGCCGCACAACAGGGCGACGCTCTTGCCGAGGGCGCGCTCGTCAAAAGATACGCCGACTTTGCTGAGGGCGTTTCCAGGTCATACTATCTGGTGGGCGGCGACACTGACGACGTCAGGCAGATCGCGCTCATCGCGCTGCTGGAGGCGGTGCGCAGTTTCGATCCTTCGCGCGGCGCGGAGTTCAAGACCTACGCTTCGACGTGCATCCGCAACAGGCTTCTGGACGCGGTGAGGAGCGCGGGCGCGAACAAAAATTCCGCCCTCAACAACAGCGTCAGTCTTGACGACGAAACGGAGGACGGGGGAGTCGCTCCGGGCGAGCTGGTATCTCCCGAACTGTCGCCTGAACAGCAGTACATCGCAAAAGAAGCGGAGGAGGCGTTCTTCGAAGCGCTGCGCGAAGTCCTGGGCGAGCAGGACCTCAGCGTCATCAAGCTGTATCTCGCGTGCGTGCCGTACAAAGAGATCTCGAAAAAGCTCGGAATCTCCGCAAAAAAGGTGGACAACACCGTTTACAACGCCAAGAAAAAGATCGCGCGGATCATAGCCGGGCTCGGCAGACAGTGACGTCAGATCCCCGCGGTGCCGCCCGGCGTTTTTCCGTCCGCCGGAAATTCGTGCGGAAAAAAAATCGCAAAAGTCTTTGACTTTAATTAGTTTATATATTATCATTATCAAGCAATTCCGCGAAGGCGGAGTTTTAGTCCTTCCCCGAAAGGGGCATCAAGTCCAAAAGGAGGTAAGCTATGAATAAGTACGAGATTCTCTACATTATTCGTTGCGACATCGAAGATGACCGCAAGACTCAGGTCGTCGAGAAGTACAATGCGCTCGCCGGAAAACTCGGAACTTTGGAAAACACCGACATCTGGGGTATGAAGAAGTTCGCTTACGAGATCGACAAGCAGACGGAAGGCTACTACGTTCTCATGAACGTGGAATGCAGCGTCGAAGCGCAGGCGGAAATCGACAGACAAATGGGCATCGACGATAATGTCGTAAGAAGAATGATCGTCAAGAAGTGACGAAAGCCGAAGAAGGAGTCAGATATGAACAAGGTGTTTTTGATTGGTAATCTCACCAGAGATCCGGAACTTTCCACCACGTCCGGCGGCGTCAAATTCTGCCGCTTCACGCTCGCCGTTTCCAGATCCTATTCCAAAGACGGAAAGCGCGAGACGGACTTCCTGCCCGTCGTCGTGTGGAGAGCCCAGGCGGACAACTGCGCCCGTTATCTCAAGAAGGGCAGCAAGGCGGCCGTCAGCGGTTCCGTGCAGACCAGGACCTACGACACCCAGGACGGATCCCGCCGCTATGTGACGGAGATCGCGGCAGACGAAGTACAGTTCCTCTCCACCCGCAGCGAAGAGGCGAAAGAGGACAGCGCCGATTTTGACGATCTCACGCCCATCGACGACGATCTGCCTTTCTAAAATCAAGGAGAACAGAAAATGAGTGAAGAAGTAAAAGCTCCGCGCCCTCCCAAGAGAGCGCCCAAAAAGAAAGTGTGCACCTTCTGCGTTGAGCACGCGGAAGACATCGATTACAAAGACGCGGCCAAACTCCGCCGTTTCACCACCGAAAAGGGCAAGATCCTGCCCCGCAGAATGAGCGGAGTCTGCGCCAAGCATCAGCGCCTGCTCGCCACGGCGATAAAGAGGGCGAGGGTGATGGCTTTGCTCCCCTACAAAGCCGACTAAACCGCGCTATCCGGGGTCCCCGCAACAATTTCAGTAGGAAATTTTGTGGGGTAGATTGGCGAATTGCTTTGTCAAGCGCCTGCGGTCTGAACAGTCACGTACGGTTTAGTACGCTCCTGTCCATCCGCAGGCGCTTTTCGCGCACTTCATCCAAATATCGCGGTTTAATTGACGTAACTTTATTTGGGGCGTCTTTGAACCCGACGATTACTCATTCGGAGCGTTCGTATACACGACGGGAGCTTATTCGGGGTTGGAGCCGCCCAGCCAAAACTTGCACAGCGGCATAGCCGCTCTTGCAAGTTCGGCGGCGACGAAGTGAGTGCCGAGGGCTGGACGGACAGTACGCTAGCAATGCGCCATCTCTTCGCGAAGCGGGCGCACTGCAAGTGGCATAATTTGCGGCATCGCAAAGGTGCCGCAATGCCGTCGCTCGTGCCCGAGCGCCGAAGGTGTCCCCCGAAATGGTGGGTTCCCTGCAAGGGGGAACGATTTCGGGGGAAACCCGCAGGAAAGGGGTAACAACATTTTTTATTATGTCAAAAGCCCGTAGGGGCGGTCACGTACGCTTTAGTACGCCGCCCTTTTCGGGCGGCGTTTGTGCAGTTATGCGTGTGCAGCGGTGTGCGCTGCGTCAGGAAAAGATCTTGTCTATGAGTTCCTTCACCCACGAAGCGTAGACGATCTGCTCGCCGTCGGCGTCCGGGACAAAGCAGAGGGGAGGGAAGGCGACGCACCACCAGTTGTCCCCCTCACCTTCTCCGAGATAGATCATGAGGGCGTCGTACACTCCGGCGGGGAAGAAACAGCCGTCGTATTCACGATCGGGGAAACTTTCTTTTTTCAGCTCTACAGCGGCTTTATAGTCATATCCGTGCGCGTCAAGTACGGATTGCGCTATTGCGCGCAGATTTTCCTTTTCCGCCGCGAGCGAATCCAGCGCGTCGGATTTACTCCTGCAGCCTTCGAGGGCGGAGGTGAGGTAAGCCGTCACTTCGTCGCGCACGGCGAGTTTTACGGACTGGTCTTCCGCCGAATTGCTGTTGGCCCTTATATGTATCCTCACCACTTGTTCCGCAATGTCTGCCGCTTCGGCGCGGCCGGGTATAAGCACGGTTTCAAGTCCGTCGCACGCGGCGAGCGCTGCCGCCGCCGCAACGATGAGGAGGATGATGACTGCCGCCAGTGCGGCTCTGCGCAAATTCAATGTTCTCACGGCATGAGTATTGACTCTTTCCCCGTGCCGCATACATAAAAACCCGCCGCGGTGCGAAACTAGCGGCGGAGGTGGCTATGCAATCGGTCGGAAAGAGAAGATTTGTTTTCGGCGCGCTTGCGCTCCTGCTCGTGCTTGCGCTCCTGCTGACGGCCGCCGCCTTTACGGCGGACGGCGTTGCGGAAGCGGCGGTGCTCAAGCAGGGCAGCACGGGCGATAAGGTGCGCGAGATGCAGCAGAAGCTGAAGAGTTGGGGATATTACGACGGCTCTGCCGACGGGATATTCGGTTCGGGCACGCGGAGCGCGGTGATATATTTTCAGCGTGTTAACGGGCTTTCCGCGGACGGGATAGTCGGTACGGCGACGGCGGCCGCGCTCGGTATGACGCTGTCGGGCTCGTCGGGGACTTCGTCGGGCACGGCTTCGTCGTCCGGCGCGCTGAAACGCGGCAGCACGGGCGACAAGGTGCGCGAGATGCAGCGGAAGCTGAGGAGCTGGGGGTATTACGACGGCTCTGCCGACGGGATATTCGGCTCGGCGACGGAGAGTGCGGTGAAATATTTCCAGCGGCGCAACGGGCTTTCGGCGGACGGGATAGTCGGTTCGGCGACGGCGGCAGCGCTCGGCATGACGCTGTCGGGTTCGTCGGGCGGCTCATCCGGAAGCGCCGGCGGTTCGGTCACATCGTCCGATCTCAATCTGCTTGCGCGCGTCGTGTACGGCGAAGCGAGAGGCGAGGCGTATGTCGGACAGGTCGCAGTGGCGGCGGTGGTGCTCAACCGCGTGGAGAGCGCGAGTTTTCCCAACACGATCGCGGGCGTGGTGTATCAGTCCGGCGCGTTCGACTGCGTGGCGGACGGACAGATAAATCTGACTCCGGATTCCACGGCGGTCAAGGCGGCGCAGGACGCGCTCAACGGCTGGGATCCCACCTACGGGTGTCTGTTCTATTACAATCCCGCGACGGCGACGTCCGCGTGGATGCTTTCCCGTCCCGTCAAGCTGGCGATCGGGAATCACAATTTTTGTTAGGAGGTGCGTATGAAACCGAAGGATAACGATGACAAGAGGGCGGTTTGCGCCGCCTGTGCCGAACAGTCCGGCGACGAGGAGAGGGGAGAGAGGCAGAACGCGGCGAAAAAGAACAAAAGAAAACGTACCATTCGTACTGCTGTGCTGTCTGTCACGGTCGCTCTCGCCGTCGGGGCGATCGCGGGACTGTCCGTCGCGCTGGTGTACAGCGAGGGGATGAACGATCTGCGCGCCGAGTACATGCGCGACATGGAGGGCGTGTACACCCGGCATTACTACGATCTGGCGGACAGCGCGAACGAACTGGACGTCAATCTGGGCAAGCTCGCCGCCGCAAATACCGCCGCCGCGCAGCAGGACATCCTCTACGACGTATGGAGCGCGGCAAGTCTTGCCGGCGTCAGCCTCTCCGCCTTCCGCGGCGGAGAGGAAGGCGTCATGCAGGCGAGCAAATTCGTCGGGCAGACAGGAGATTATGCCCATTATCTTGCAAAAAGACTTGACGACGGCAGTCCGCTTTCCGCAGAGGAGCTGCAGAAACTCGGCAAACTGCGCGAGATGACGGGCGTGCTGAAAGGCGCGCTCGAAAACACGCGCGAGGGTATGGCGGAAGGCAG
>DVJC01000025.1 GCA_018710835.1 Candidatus Limadaptatus stercoravium
AACGAAACTGTTGGGATTGTACCCTGCTATTCTCATATCCGCTCTCTCCTTTCCGAGCCTCCGCGGGACTGAAGGATGTACGTTCCTCCGCGCGGCGGCTTATCCGTATAGACACAAAATGGACGGTTTAACCGTCCATTTTGCCTGATGAACACACTGTTTTTACAGTTTGACGTTCTTGAGCTGTTCGGGCTTGAGCTCGTACTTGACTCTCTCTCTCCACTCTTCCTTCTTGCCGTTGTTGAAGTTCTGGACGGGACGGAGATAGCCCACGACTCTGGTGTACACTTCCGCGTCCGCGCCGCATTCGGGGCAGGTGAAATGCTCGCCGTCGATGTAACCGTGGTTGGGGCACACGCTGAAGGTGGGGGTGATGGAGATGTAAGGCATCTTGGAGGTCTCGAAGATCTTCTTGATGAGCTTCTTCGCCGCATTGATGTCCTTGACACTCTCGCCGAGGTAGAGGTGCTGGACGGTACCGCCCGTGAACAGGGACTGTATCTCGTCCTGCAGTCTTACCGTCTCCATGATATCCTCGCCGAATCCGACGGGAAGCTGCGCGGAGTTGGTGTAATACACATCATCTTCGCCCGCGGTGATGATGCCGGGATAGTACTTCTTGTCAAGCAGCGCGAGGCGGTAGGAAGTGCCTTCCGCGGGCGTCGCCTCGAGGTTGTACATATGCCCCGTTTCTTTCTGGAACTCCACCATTATCTCGCGCATGTAGTTCATGACGCGGATGGTGAACTCCTGCCCTTCGGGGGTGGAGATGTCCTTGCCCATGAAGTTGAGGCACGCCTCGTTCATGCCCACGATGCCGATGGTGTTGAAGTGGTTGGACCAATACTCGCCCGTGCGCTCCTTGACTCCGCGGAGATAGTGCGTGGAGTAAGGATAAAGACCTCTCTCGGACTGCGCTTCGACGATCTTTCTCTTGATCTCGAGCGAAGTCTTGGCGATGACCGCCATATGGCGCACGCGCTCAAGGAATTCGCCTTCCGTCTTGCTGAGGTAGCCTATGCGGGGCAGGTTGATGGTGACGACGCCGATGGAACCCGTGTGGGGGTTGGAGCCGAACAGACCGCCGCCGCGCTTTCTCAGCTCGCTGACGTCGAGGCGCAGACGGCAGCACATGCTGACCGCGTCCTCGGGGTTGAGGTCGGAGTTGATGTAGTTGGCAAAATACGGAATGCCGTACTTGCAGGTGATCTCCATGAAGGCGTTGACCACGTCGCTGTTCCAGTCGAACTCCTTGGTGACGTTGATGGTGGGGATGGGGAATGTGAACACTCTGCCCTTGGAGTCGCCCTCAAGCATGACGTCGCAGAACGCCTTGTTGAAGATGTCCATCTCCTTTTGGAACTCTTTGTACGTCTTGTCCTTGATCTCCCCTCCGATGACGACGGGCTGATCCGCAAGCGTACGCGGCACCTTGATGTCGAAGGTGAGGTTGGAGAAGGGGCACTGGAAGCCGACGCGCGTGGGGACGTTGATGTTGAACACGAACTCCTGCAGGCACTGTCTGACCTGTTCGTAGCTCATGTTGTCGTAATAGATGAAGGGAGCGCAGTAGGTGTCGATGGAGCTCCACGCCTGTGCGCCGGCGGTCTCTCCCTGAGTGGTGAACGTGGAGTTGACCAGCTGACCGAGGAAGGAGCGCAGATGTTTTGCGGGACGGGATTCCACCTTGCCGCTCACACCGCCGAAACCGTCGGTGAGGAGCTGCCTGACGTCCCAGCCGGCACAGTAGGGACCGAAGAATCCGAGGTCGTGCAGATGGATGTCGCCGCTCTCGTGAGCCTCGCGCACCTCTTTGGGATAGACCTTATACAGCCAGTATTTCTTGGTGAAGTGCTCGCGGACGTAGTTGTTGAGTCCGTTGACGCTCTTTTGCATGTTGGCGTTCTCTTTCACGCCCCAGTCCTTGTCGGCGAGATAGCCGGTAAAAAGCTCGGACGTTTCTCCGATGAGCGCGGAGATCTTTCTCGCTTCCTGACGTCTTTCGCGGTACAGAATGTACGCCTTGGCGGTCTGCGCGTGTCCCTCGTTGATGAGGACTTCTTCCACGAGGTCCTGGATGTCCTCGACGGACGGGATCTTGTCGACGAATTTCACTTCCGCCGCCTTGACGACGAGGTTGGCAAGTTCCATGGACAGATCCTTGTTTTTGCCGCCGCACGCCTGTGCCGCCTTGAAAATGGCGTCCGCGATCTTCTGCTTGTTGAAGAATTCGATTCTTCCGTCACGCTTCAAAATCTTGATGATCATAGCTCTCTTCTCCCTATGTCGGATTATGGTAGTTCCGGTCGGAATTTGTCGTCCCTCCCGAAGAATGCACGACAATCGTACCACAACAATATGTTGTTGTCAATGGCGGTAAGACCACAAAATCTTGTTTTTTTGTGAAACTTTTCGCCGCTTTGTTTCACGCCTCGAAAAGGCGCGGTTACATTGCGGAAAACCCCTTTTTTGCAGCTTCCTCCCGCGCCTTTTTCGCCACCGCCGCGGGGCGCAATTTTAATAAAACGCGATTTTCGCGCCACCGCGGGAGCCTTCCGCGCGGCACACGGCGGCGGTACGCCCGAACCGACCGGAAAGGAGGAAAACACGGGACAAACTCCTCTCTCCGTGCGCGCGGCAGAGGGGCGGTAACGGAGTTTTCCGCCTTAAAATCCGCTGCGCACGGGCGCGTGCGAAAATTTAAGTTGAAATCAAGCATAATAATGATATAATGTTATAAGCATTCCGACCATGTCGGAAAAACAACACGCACGGCGGCAGATCCGCCTGAGGAATTACATGAAAAAACACGCAGGAAAACTTCTATTGCTTCTCCTTGCCGCTCTGCTCGTGTTTGCGCTCGCCGCATGCAACGATAACTCCGGCAACACCGGCAACAACGGCGGCACGCCGGGCGGCGACACTCCCACCCCCGCCACGCACACGGTGCACTTCGACGCCGGCGGCGGACAGGATCTCGGCACGCAGTTCGACGTCGAGGTCACGCACGGCGGCACGGTGGAATATCCCACACTCGCAAACGGCGACAGACTCGTTCCCCTGCGTCCCGGCTACACCTTCACGGGCTGGGTGGACGAGGACGACAACGAATTCATCTTCTCCGACACCGCTGAAGACGGCGACGTCCCCACCGCGGTGACCGACGACGTCACCGTAACCGCAACGTGGACCGCAACGACGTACACTCACACTCTCGTCACGTCCGCAAACAGCGCGGACTACCCCTACGGCGGCGACGCGGCCAACGGAGAGTGGACCTACTCCGGCTCCGTCGCGCTCAAGAGAGCCGAGGATGCGGAGGTCGATCCGACTTTCGTCACGCAGTACGGAAGCAAAAAGCCGGTGGGCGACATTCCCGTCGTGACCACCGACGTCGAAGGCGACTGGTTTGTCTATTGGTACTACGTCACGGTCGATGCCGACGGCACAGTGACCGAGGTGCCTTTCACCGAATGGGCGGACGCGGACGGCACCGCACCGGAGGAGCTCGCGAGCGAATACGACATGCTGACCGCGCTCACTCTCTACCCCAAGATGCACAGCCAGCTGCCCGACTACACCCTGACCTTCGGCGGATACGGCGACGCGCTGACAGCCAAGCTCAACGACTCCGTCGCGGAAGGCGCGGTGGCGGATCCCGTACGCGAAGGCTACGTCTTTGACGGCTGGTACTACTACGTCACCACGGGCGAAGGCGACGACGCCGTGACCGTGGAAAGAGAGTTCGTTTTCGCCGCGGAAGCGGAGGAAGGCGAAACGGATCTGCCCGATCCCACCCTGCTCACCGCCGCGATAGGCACCGAAGGCGAAGACGGCGGCTATACCCTCGAACTCCACGCCAAATGGGTGCGCTCCGTCACCGTAACGAGCGCCGCGGATCTCGAATCCTTCCGCACGGAGCTTGACGCCGCGCTCGCCGGCGAGGACGAACTCGAAAAATACGCCCTGCTGCATGCGGACATCACGTTCGCGGAGGGAGCGGCGTTCACTCTCACCGACTTCGTGCCCCTGTATGACGGCGACGATCCCTTCGCCGGCACGCTGAACGGTAACGGCGCAAGCGTAACCCTGAACTACACCGCCTCCTATACCGGCTCGGTATATGCGCTGATCGGCGGATCCGAAGGCACTCTTACAGATCTGACGGCGGTCATCTCCGTAGCCGCGCTCGGCGAAACGGAGAATGCGGACATTCTTATCGGGCTTATCGGCGTAAGCTCCGGCAGCGTCGGCGACGTGACCGTCACCCTCACGGCAGGCTCACCGTCCGCACGTCTGCAGGCGGAAGGCAAGCGTGTCTATGTCGGCGCGATCGCGGCAAGACTCGGCGGCGGAAGCGTGACCGACTGCACGGTGAAATCGGCAAGGATCTACGTCACGGCGGCAGGATTGTACGCGGGCGGAGCGGCAGGCGCGTGCCTTTCCTACTCCTCCGTATCCTCCTCCGAGGTCGAAGCGTTCACGATCGCGGCGACGGCGTCCGACGCATACGTCGGCGGATTCGTCGGCAGCGGCAACTATTTCAACGCGACCGAATGCGGCGTGCGCTCATCCGACATCAACGTCACCGCCGACGCGGCGAGGACGGGCGGATTCGCGGGTTCCGCACTGAGGGGCGAGATCACGGTCTGCTTCGCGGACTCCTACATCACCGTCAACGCGGCGAGGACGGGCAAGGCGGGCGGCATAGCCGGCAGCAGTATGTCCCTCATCGCCAACTCGCGCGCAGTCACACACATCATGCTCGGCGCGACAGCCGACGGAGCGCAACTCTACGCAGGCGGCATAGCCGGCGACTCCACGCGCGTTTCCATGTCCGCGTCGTCCTCGTCGAGCGCGACCGGCGACATCAACGCTTCTTACGGCGGCGGCACCGTCACGGTGGACGCCGGCGGTTACGCCGCGTCGGTATATGCCGGCGGAGTGGCAGGGCGCATGACGAACATGCGCTCCGAACGCTCCTTCACCGACGCCGACATCACCGTCACGGGCAGCGCGCTGACTTCCGCCCGCGTGAACGCGTTCATCGGCGCAGCCGAAAACACCGTCACCCTCTCCGGCTGTTACTACGCGACGGACATAGCCGTAACGCTCAACGGCGAAACGGCGGAGGCGGTCACACGCACGGGAGTCAGCGGCACCGAGAGCGCGCACTACACCGACGAGGAATGGCTCACCGACAACGACGGGCTGAACCTCGAAGGCAGCCTTTGGCACGCCACCCCCGACGGACCGCGCCTTGACATAGAGGATCCCGACACGGCGGAATAAACGTTTACGCGGACCGCGGCGCACGCTTGCGGCGCGGTTCCGCTTAAAGACGCCACGATACAGGCATACGGAAAGCCGCGGCACATGCCGCGGCTTTCCGTTGCCCGTTACGCACGCCGTCCGCCGGACGCGCGCCATTCATCTCTCGTTCATTTCAACGTTGCGGTCTTTACAATGCGGCGGCGCTTTACCCATGTGCCCATATAGCGCAGGTTGTCGCGGAAATCGTCGCCGAGAGAGCGCATTTTTGCATACATCGCGGCTTTAAGCCGCTCTTTTTCACCCTTAAACTTCGGTTCCTGCGCAAGATTGTTCATCTGGAAAGGATCTTCGACATTGTCGAAAAGATACTCCTTCCTGTCCTTGCGGTAGACGGCATAGGTGTAACGCTTGTCGCGCACGCCGCGCCATTCCCTGCCGCTGCCGAACACCGCGGTAGGGCCCGTCCCCATGAGCAGGGACGGTCCGTCGCTGTCCGCCTCTCCCTTTATGCACGCGGAAAGGTCGCTACCCTCCGCCTCGGCGGGGCACTCCAGCCCCATGAGCGAAAGCAGAGTCGGCATTATATCGGGGGTATTGAAGCAGAAATCGCGTTTGCCCGGCGCGATGCGCTCTCCCCACCTGAGCAGGAAAGGCACTCTGACCGCCTCGTCGTAGAAAATGTTTTTCGCGCGTCTGCCGTGCGCGCCGAACATCTCGCCGTGGTCGGACGTGAACACGAAAATCGTATTTTCCGCAATACACAGTTCGTCCAGCGCGGCGCGGAGCCTGCCGACGTTGTAGTCGAGGTTGGCGACCATGGCGTAGTACACCCTCATCCATTCCTTGAGTCTGCGCCGCTCGAAGGGGAAGAATCTCGCCCACAAGTCCGCGTGCGGATCGTTGTCCGCGCGGTAGTTGGGCGGCAGGGGGAAATCCGTATCCGCGAACATATCCAGATACTCCCGCGGCACGTTGTCCGCCGTCCAGGGATCGTGCGGAGTGCCCAGCGACAGAAAGAGCGCGAAAGGTCTGTCCCCCGTCGCCGCTTCCTTCATGCGTGCGAGCGCGAGATCGGTCATGAAATCCGGCTCGTATCCTTCGGCATATATCTTCTCGGGAGTGTCCAGGTGGTAGTAGGCGTACGGCGCGTAATACCTGTGGTGGAAGTTGTACGCGGCGAAATATCCGTCGAACCCCAGCCTGTCGGGTCCCGGAGGCACAAAGGAGTTCTTCGTGTCGAAGTGATGCCCGAGCTGTGCGGCATACAAGTGCCATTTGCCGATGTAAGACGTGTCGTAGCCGGCGTCGTTCAGCACATGCGCGAAACAGCGGTGGCGCGTGTTCATGCGGATCTCGTTGATGACCATTCCCGTGGAAGTGGTATATTTGCCCGTGAGCAAAGACGCTCTGTAAGGCGCGCACACGGGATGTCCGCTGACGGCGTTCACCATGTCGGCGCTCTCCGCCGCAAGCGCGTCTATGTGCGGAGTGCGCGCAAGCGCGTCGCCGTTGTATCCGAGCGACGCCCACCTGAGCTGATCCGCAAAAACGTATACGAGATTGGGACGTTTTTTCTCCATATCACACCTCTTCTCCGTCCGCGCCGCCTGCAGCCCGCGCTCCGCCGACGGGCGGAAAAACGCCGTCCGGCTCCTCTCCTGCCGTCCGCCGGATCGAGTCGGCTTGCCCGGCAACATCGGTGCCCGGCTCTTCCGCTTCCGTCCGCTCTGTTGCGCCGTCCCGCGATCCGCCCCCGCAAGACTCCGCGCAGGCCCTCAGGGCGGCAAGCCGGGCGCGCATTTCGCCGTCGCGGCGTTTGCCGAGCGGATAAAGTATCATGAGCAGAAGCATGAGCGCGAACATTATGAGCGGCACGACGGTGGCGAGCAGGTATATGCCGTCCACCGCCTCCTGCGTCTGTCCGCCGTATCCGCTGCCCGTCACATACCCGACCACCGCAAGCAGATAAGGCACTATGGCGGCGATCGCCTGTCCTATCTTGCGCATGAAAGTGAACGCGGCGTAACCTATCGCCTCTTCGCGCCTGCCCGTCATCAGCTCGTGGCAGTCGATGACGTCCATGGCGAGCGCCCATATCTCAAGCGTGAAGAATCCCACGCCGCTCCCCTGCAGGAAACAGAACACCAGATACACCCACGGGTTCGGGATGCGCCACACGCTCATGACCAGAGTCGCCGCAACGGAAAGTATAAGCCCGTAGACGCACATCTCTTTTTTGCCGATCTTCTTTATTATCTTCTCCGTGAACGGGATCATGATCACCATGGGCGCGTAGGTCGCAATGGTGACGAAGGTCATGAGCAGCGGCTTGCGGTAGTAGACGTTGGCGAGGTAGACGTTGATGGAACTGATGTACATCGACGACGCGATGAGCAGCATTCCGGCAAGGCTCATGATGACGAAAGGCTTGTTTTTCACAAGCGATTTCAACGCCTTTCTCAGGCTTGTCTGCTGAACGGCATGAGGATAAGCGTAATTCTCTTTCGTGAACGCGAATGCGACCGAGTAGCTCACTATCATGATGACCGCGATGACCGCCATGCAGATCACCAGCTTTTCGCCGTCCAGCACGTCGACGTACTTCCCGTCCTCCGCGTTGTAGACGGAAGAATAGACCAGCAGAGGGAACAGAATTCCGGCGGGCACGCCGCCTATGCCGCCGCCTATCGACCGCGCGACGGAAAGCCTGCTCCGCTCGTTCTCGTTGCGCGTCATGACGGTAGCGAGCGAGCCGTAAGGCACTAGCACGACCGTGTATATCATTCCGTATGCGATGTAGGTGAAAAATGCGAAAACTATGCACTCCGCGAGCGACATGCCGGGTATAGGCGCAAACATCAGCACCGCGGAAAGCGCGAGCGGTATGCCGCCGAAAAGCAGATAATGGCGGAATTTGCCCCATTTGGTCGGTTTCGCCCTCTGCGCGAGCCAGCCCATTATCGGGTCGTTGATCGCGTCCCAAATGCGCGCTATCACCATTATCACCGTGACGGCGGTCAGCCATACGGCGGAAGTCGCCGCGTCGAAATCCGCGCCGAGCACGTCGGAATAGAACGCGGGCAGATACGCGCCCACGGCGGCAAAAGCGATGTTGTTGCCCAGGTCGGCTATCCCGTAGCCGACGTAGCTGCCGAGCTTGAGTTTTTTCTCCATATCCCCTCTCATCATACGCGCCGCCGCGCGCGGCGGACGGCGTGAGCGTCCGCGGCATACCGCGCACGCGGACGTGTTTCCGTATATATGATAACCCTTCCTCCGTCCGAAATCAAGACGGCATTCTCCGCCCGTGCGGAGCGGAGAACGCGCCGCGCATTTTATATTTATGGCATATTAATAAATTATATTGACATAATTACAATAACTGTTTTATATTGTATTTATCGGAAAAAATTATGATTTTGGGAGGTAAAATCATGAAAAACATCAGATGCTACAACTGCCAGTACATCATGGGCGTGCCCGATGATACGATGGAAACCACTTGCCAGAAATGCGGCGCGAAACTCCGCCTTGCGCCCCCTGCCGCGCCGCGTCACGAACAGATGGCTCCGCGCGCACAGGCACCGCAGTCCCCGGCTCCCGCCCCTGTACAGGCCGGGACGCAACAGCCCGTCCCGGCTCCCGCTCCGGTCCCTGCCGCGGGGAACGCCGCGGCGATGCTGTTCAACCCGAACATTCCGTCCTATTTCGACGGAAAGCTGCGTCATCTGATAGGGCTTAACATCGTCTGCTTCCTGCAGCTCGTGTTCACTCTCTTCATCGGTACGCCGTGGGTGATCATCAAACGCAAGAAATGGATCCTCAAACACACTATCGTACGCGGTCAGCGCCTCAAACTCACCGCGCGCGGAAGCCAGCTCATAGGCTGCTTCATCAAGTGGTTCTTCCTCACCTTCTTCACGGTCGGCATCTACGCGCTCTGGATCCCCATCAAATATCAGCAATGGTATGCTTCGCACCTCGAATTCGACGGAGATCCCATTCCGCCCATGGAGTTGCCCAAGAGGCAGCGTAAACAAATGGAAAAAGAGGCGGAAAAGATGAGAGCGCAAGCGCAGAAAGAAGCGGAAAAAGCCGCAAAGAAAGCCGCGAAAGGCTGAGCGTCGGAGCGCGGTACGGACAGACAAACGGAAACGCCGTTCCTTACGGGACGGCGTTTTCTTACGCGTTCGGTCGGTTACTTCCGCGGCGGACCGCGCACGGAAAGGCGCGGCCGCCGTCAGGAGATCACTCCTCGTTTTCGATCTCCGCTTCGACGAATTCCATGTCGTCTGCCGCGGCTTCCGGCACATCCGCATTCACCGGTGCGGATGCTTCCCCGGCAGGCGTTTCGGCGGGCGCCGCAGCCTGTCCGCCGCGCTTTGCTTCCTCGTAAGCGGCTATCTTATCGATGACGCGCAGGACGATGTCGACGCCGAGCCCCACCGTTTCCTTCTCGAAGCGTTCGGGCACGTCGTAGAAGGTGTGATAGTAGTGCGTGAGCACGGGATTCTGCGCCGCGAAAGTCACGCTCCTGACGCCGGCTTTGGTGAAAGGCGTCGAGTCGCAGCCGCCGACGGGATTGGCGATGTCGCCGGGATCTTCTATGCCGGCTTCCCTGATGGAGTCTTTCAGCATATCGCACAACTCCTTGTCAAACTTCGTGAACTGCCATGTGTCGCCGTGTACGACCTGGAAATGGTCGTGGTCGGCGATGGAGTCCACGTTGATGTTCCAGCAGTTCTTCAGGATATCCTCGCCCTTGTGTCTGCGCGTGAAGTTGATCGAGCCTCTGAGCCCCGCCTCTTCCGAGCCGCAGTTGAAGTCGATTATGCGGCAGTTTTCGGGCATTTTGTCGGGATTTTCCTTGAAATACTTCGTGACTGCGTACGCAATGCCTATGCCGGTCGCGTTGTCCATGGCTCCGGGAGAAGCGGTGCGCGGATTCTTGTCCGCCCACATCGTGATGAAGAAGCACCCCGGTATGACGAACAGCGGAACGAGCACATAGAGCGCGACAGAGAAGTTCTGCAGACCGGCAGCCAGCTCCGTCATCGCGACATACTCGGCTTCCGTCGCGGTCGCATAATCGAACGTGAGGATCTGCAGCTCGCCTATGAACATCGCCGCCGCGGACGCGAACACGAACAGGAACGCCACTATACCCACACCCATCTTGACGAATGCCGATACGGGACCGCCGGACATGTATTTGGTGGCGGCGGAATGCTTCCAGTTCCAACTGGTGTCGGTGTGCCCCGATACCATTATGGTATAGTCGTAACTGCCGCTCTTAGGGAGCACTTCGCCGTACACGTTCTGCGAGGGCTCCTGCCTGAACGCGAAATCGAACCACGTCTTGTAAAGGAACACGCTGCACACCAGCCACACAAGCGTTGCGACGCACGCGAAGAACGCAAGCCCGTGGAATCCCGTGCCCCACGCCTGGGTGGACGGGAAGAGCATGAGCACGCCCGCTGCGATGCCTACCCAACCGGCGTAGGGGATGCCGCCGATGCTGGCGCGCGGCGCGACGAGGAACTTCTCCTTCACCGGAGTGACTCCGATCTCGCGCAGCTTGTCCGCCATGTGGTCGGCGAACTTTCTCTCGTTCTCCGATCCCGGCAGACGCGGACCTATCTCGTTCGCCGCCGTTTCGACGATGCCGTAAGCCTCGTCGGCATACTTTTTCAGTTCTTCTCTCATATAACCTCCAACGCCCTCCGGGGCACTTTATTTCTTTTTCGCGCAGCGGTTCTCCGCTTCGCCGCCGCATTATCAAAAGCGCGCGTTCGTATGCCGGACGCGCGCCGTTGCGGTCATTTGCCGATAAACTCGCGGCCTCCCAGCCACTTGCGCAGCACTTCGGGCACGGTGACGGTGCCGTCCTCGTTCTGGAACTGCTCCACTATCGCCGGAATGAGCCTGCTGGTCGCAAGCCCGCTGCCGTTGAGCGTGTGCACATACGCCGGCTTGCCCGTCCTGGAATCGCGGTAGCGCGTATTGTTGCGGCGCGCCTGATAGTCGTTCGCGTTGGACACCGAGCTGCACTCCTTGTATATGCCCATGCTGGGGATCCACAGCTCTACGTCGTACGTCCTCGCCATGGAAGCGGAACAGTCGCCGGCGGCGAGCTTGGACACCCTGAAATGCAGCCCCAGCCCCTCGACGAGCTTTGCCGCTTTGTCCACAAGCTCCTCGAAGGCCTCCATGCTGCGGTCGGGATGCGCGTACTGCACCATCTCCACCTTGTTGAACTGGTGTCCGCGGATCATGCCTCTCTCCTCCGCCCTCGCGCTGCCCGCTTCCTTGCGGTAGCAGGGAGTGTATGCGAAGAACTTCATGGGGAGCTTGCTCTCGTCGATGATCTCGCCGGCGTACATGTTGACGAGCGCGGTCTCCGCCGTGGGCAGCATGAAGCGGTTGCGGTGCCTGTCCTCGTCGAGATCCAGCCAGTACACCTCGTCGCTGAATTTGGGGAACTGCCCCGCGCCGTATCCGCACGCGTAGTTCAGCTGATGGGGAGGCAGAATGAACTCGTAACCGTCCTTCAGGTGCTCTTCGATGAAGTAGTTCAGCAGCGCCCATTCAAGCTGCGCGCCGAGTCCGCGGTAGATCCAGAACCCGTTGCCGCCGAGTTTGACGCCGCGCTCGTAGTCGATGAGCCCGAGCGACGTGCACAGATCGACGTGGTTTTTGATCGGGAAAGAAAACTCCGGCTTCTCGCCGACCACCCTCACCACCTGATTGTTCTCCTTCTCGCCGGGGAGCAGATCCTCGTCCGGGAAGTTGGGCAGCCGGGACAGGAAGTCGTTTATCCTCTCCACAAGCGCGTTGATGTCCGCGTCGCGGTCGGCGATCTCGTCGCCTATCTCGCGCATTTCCTTGAAAATGTGCTCGACGGGTTTGCCCTCTTTTTTGAGCTTCGGTATCTCCGCCGACACTTTGTTGCGGCGCGCTTTGAGCTGTTCCACACTGCTGATGGCGGCCTTTCTCTCGCTGTCCCACGCGAGGACCTGGGCGAAATCCGCTTCGCAGCCTTTTCTGGCGAGCAGTTCCGCCGCCTTAGCCGGATCTTCCTTGATTCTGTTGATGTCGAGCATGATATTCTCCTTAGCCCTGAGGTCTCAAACGATGAGGTTGACGAGCCTGCCGGGCACGATGATGACTTTCTTTGGCGTGGCTCCGCCGAGCTGCGCCTTTACCGCCCCGCACGCCGCGCTTTCGATTTCGCTCTTCGACGCGTCCGCCGGAACGGTGACGCGTGCGCGGAGCTTGGAGTTGATCTGCACGGCGAGTTCGACCTCGTCGCGCACGAGCGCCTTTTCGTCCGCTTCGGGATAACGCTGGTTGAACACCGAATAGGGCTGACCGAGCATCTCCCACAGCTCCTCCGCAAAGTGGGGGGCGAACGGCGCGAGCAGCAGCACGAGGTCTTTCACGCAGTCCTTGAAGAGCGTGCTCTTCTTCGGAACTGCCGAATCGTAAGCGTATATCGCGTTGACGAATTCCATTATCCTTGCCAGCGCGGTGTTGAACGAGAAACTCTCAATATCGGCGGAAACGGACTTTATGGTGGCGTTTCTGACAAAGTTAAGTTCCTTTTCCGCTTTTTCGGGCGCTCTGTCCTCGTAGTTCATCTCATAGCACTTCTTGACGGCGCGTTCCACCCTGTCGAAGAATCTGCCTATGCTGTCCAGCCCGTTGTCGTTCCACGGACCGCCCTCGATGTAGCTGAACCCGAACATGATATACACCCTGAACACGTCCGCGCCGTACTTGGCGATGCTGTCGTCGGGAGAGATGACGTTGCCGCGGGATTTGGACATCTTGTTGCCGTCCGAGCCGAGGATCGTCCCCTGGTGCACAAGGGAGAGGAAAGGCTCGTCGAAGTCGAGATATCCCATGTCGCGGAGCGCTTTGGTGAAGAAGCGCGCGTAGAGCAGGTGCATGCACGCGTGCTCCGCGCCGCCGATGTATTTGTCCACGGGCAGCATCTTGTCTATCCACTCGCGGTTGAAGGCTTCCTTGTCGTTCTTGTTGTCGGGATAGCGCAGATAGTACCAGCTGGAGCACACGAAAGTGTCGAGGGTGTCCGGATCGCGCCGCGCCGGTCTTCCGCACACGGGGCAAGTGACGTTCATGAACTCTTCGCACTTGGCGAGCGGGCTCACGCCGTCGGGAGTGAAGTCCACGTTGTACGGGAGTTTCACGGGCAGATCCTCTTCGGGCACGGGCACCACGCCGCAGTGCTCGCAGTGGATCATGGGTATGGGCGCTCCCCAGTAACGCTGACGGCTGACCAGCCAGTCGCGCAGACGGTAGTTGGTCTTGAGCGCGCCCTTGCCCTCCGCTTCGAGTTTCTTGATGACGGCGATCTTGCCCTCCTCCGAGCTCATGCCGTCGAATTCGCCGGAATTCACCATCACGCCGTATTCGGTGTAAGGCAGCGTGTCGTCCGAGCCGTCCGCGCTCTTCACCACGCGCTCGATGGGGAGCCCCAGCTTCTTTGCGAACACATAGTCGCGCTCGTCGTGCGCCGCGACGCCCATCACCGCGCCCGTGCCGTAGCTTGCCAGCACGTAGTCCGCGACGAGTATGGGCACTTCCCTGCCGTTGACGGGGTTGATAGCATACGCGCCCGTCATGACACCCGTCTTTTCGCGGTTGCTGGCAAGACGGTCGATCTCCGTGACCTTGGACGCGTTGTACTTGTACTCTTCCACCGCAGCCTTGCACTCCGGAGTCGTGATGACGTCCACAAGCGGATTTTCGGGCGCGAGCACGACGTACGTCACGCCGAACGCCGTATCCGCGCGCGTCGTGAACACGCGGAATTTCTCCTCTCTGCCCTTCACCGCGAACTCTATCTCGCCGCCGTAGGACTTGCCGATCCAGTTTTTCTGCATGAGTTTGGTCTTTTCCGGCCAGTCCAGCTTGTCGAGATCCCGCAGCAGCTCGTCGGCGTAGTCCGTGATCTTGAAGAACCATTGCGTCAGGTTCTTTCTCACCACCGTCGAACCGCAGCGTTCGCACTCGCCCTGCACCACCTGCTCGTTGGCGAGCACCGTGTTGCAGGAAGGACACCAGTTGACGGGCGCGGCTTTGCGGTATGCCAGCCCGTGCTTGTAAAGCTGCAGGAAGAGCCATTGCGTCCACTTATAGTATTCGGGCACGCAGGTGTACACTTCGTAGTCCCAGTCGTACATCGCGCCTATCTTCCTCAGCTGTTCCTCCATGGTGGCGATGTTCTTCATGGTGCTGTCCTGGGGATGGATGCCCGTCTTTATGGCGTAATTCTCGGCAGGCAGACCGAAAGCGTCGAAGCCCATGGGCTGGAACACCTCATACCCCTGCATCCTCTTGAAACGCGCATAGGAATCCGCCGGACCGTAGTTGTACCAATGTCCTGCATGAAGTTTCGCGCCGGACGGATAGGAAAACATTTCCAGAACGTAACATTTCTTGTCCACTCTGCTGCGGTCGAACTTGTAAAGTCCCGTATCCGCCCAGATCTTCTGCCACTTCTTTTCGACTTGTCTGAGATCCATACATTCTCCTTGAAAACATTTTTCAGTTTAATACGTAAACGCATTTTAGTCAAACGAATAATCTAATTATGCGCGTTATGCGCGCGCAAGACTCCCTCTTGACACCGGGGCGGCGCGGGAATAAAATCAAGACAAGGAGGATAATATGAAAAAACTCGCGCTCATTCTTGCGGCTCTGCTCGTCGCGCTTACCGCGCTGTTCGCCTTTGCCGCATGCAACAACGACGACGGCACGGACGCGCCCGCGCTCACAATGCTCTCCGCTTCCGGGAAGGATATAGTGGACGAAAGCGGCGCGAAAATCGCGCTCCGCGGCACCAATTTCGGCGGCTGGCTGGTGCAGGAGGGCTGGATGTGTCCCACAAAACAGGACGATTCGCTGTCCACTGCCATGACGCTGTACGCGCGTTTCGGACGCAAAGACGCGGAAGCTCTCATCTCCGCCTATCAGGACAACTGGATCACGGAGACGGACTTCGCCCGCGTAAAGGAACTCGGACTCAACGTCGTCCGCATACCCTTCACTTACATGAACTTCTACAATTACCTCTCCGACGGCGGCGAGCTGCTCTCTCCCGATCAGTTCACGCTGCGCGCGGACGCGTTCGCGCGGCTGGACTGGGCGCTTGAGATGTGCGAAAAATACGGCCTGTACGCCATACTCGACATGCACGGGGCGGTCGGCTCGCAGAACGGCAACGACCACAGCGGCGACACCCGGCTCACCAACCTTTACGAGGACAGCGCGGCTGGCGAGGCGTACCGCGCCAAGACCGCGGAGCTGTGGGGACTGATCGCCGAACATTTCGAGGGCAACCCGTACGTCGCGGGCTACGACCTGCTCAACGAGCCGGGCAGGGCCTCCGGAAAAACCCAGTGGGACTACTACGACGTGCTCTACGACGCCGTCCGCGCAAAAGACGCGGATCACATGATCTTCATCGAAGCCGTATGGGAGCCGGGCCATCTGCCCCTCCCCTCCGCGTACGGTTGGGAGAACGTAGTATACGAGTACCACCACTACAACTGGGCTAACAAAAAAATGACCAACGCACTCTTCTATTCGCTCAAACGCGCGGCGGAGAGTCTTTCCGAAAACGGAGTCCCGGTGCTTGTCGGCGAGTTCAATGCGTGGGGAGACAGCAGCCGCGACGTCGGCGACGCGGACCAGACCGACTTCGATGCCATCGCAGGCGTGCTGGAGCTGTACAACGGCGAGGGCTGGCACTGGACGACATGGACATACAAAGTCACCGTGGACGGGCCCGACGAGAACTCCACATGGGGGCTCTACAACTGCTACATCGGGCTCACCGACGCCGCGAAGGCGGATCCGGCGACGTACAGCTACGACGACATCATGCAGGCATGGACGTCCTGTTCCACCGC
The DNA here is from genome assembly GCA_018710835.1 of Candidatus Limadaptatus stercoravium. Taxonomy (GTDB): domain Bacteria; phylum Bacillota; class Clostridia; order Christensenellales; family CAG-917; genus Limadaptatus; species Limadaptatus stercoravium. The sequence goes on from DVJC01000025.1 coordinate 16,215, forward strand.
CGACAGCTTCGTGCTCTACGACGATTTCGCCGACATAGTGAAGGAGTACGCCGCCGCGCCCTTCGCCGCGGGCGAACCCTCCGGCGGCTACGCGATAACCGCATGAGAATGCCGCAACCGATAAAAACGCATTGAAAAAGCTCCCGTGCAGGGAGCTTTTTTTGTTGCGTCCGGGCGGACAGGCTTTCAGCCTTTTGCCGGATCGGAGCCGAGTTTCGAGCTGTTCAGCCGCACGAACTCCTTCATGTTGGCGATGATCATGTCGAAGAAACGCTCGACGATCTTCTCGTCCTCGTCGTTGCCGCGGATGGCGATGGTCATGGTGATGTCGCCGAGCAGACTGGTCAGCGCAAGCTGCATATACGGCTTGTACTTGACCGCGCCGGTCATGAAACCGTCGATGATGTTGGCGTCGCCCATCTTCAGCGCGCGGTCGTCCATGACGCCGATGTTGGACATGCCGATGAGCGGATTGAGATAGCCTATCTTGATCGCCTGCTCGCTGATGATGTACGGGAAGATAGTGTAGGCGAGCTTGAGAAGCGGCAGACTGTAAAGCCCCATATACGGGTCGTCCTTGCTCTTCCGGACGGAGCGCAGCACCTCGATGAGAGTGTCGTTGATGGTTTCCCCTTTCTTCTCGGTGGAGCACTGCATGAATCCCGTATGGTTGGTGAGTCCGGTGTGTATGCCTCCGTCCACGATGTGGCGTCTGAGGTCCACCATGCAGGGGATGGTCAGCCTCTCGTCGTCGCGGAACATACCTATCTCATAGAGAGAACGCACGTAGAACGCGAGCATGAGATCGTTGACGGTGACTCCGAGGGCTTTGCCTATCTTGCGGAAATCCGCAAACAGTTTCGTCCCCACCTTCCTGCGGCAGATGCGCGTGACGTCCGCGGGAGAGGACGGAGTGAGAGGAAAATAATGCTCGTCCTTGATCTGGCTGATGTTCTTGTAAAGTCCCCTCGCCACTTCCTCCTCTTCGGGAGTGAGCTTGGAGTAGACCTCGTCGTAACTGCGGCTGCCCGTCTTGATGTCGAGGCTGCGCTCGCCGTCGAGGAGCTTGTTGTAGTTCTCGGCGAGCTTCTTCATGAAATACTTGAAGTCGCCGCCGTCCATGCACATGTGGTTGACTATCATGCAAAGCGTGGACTTCCCGTCCTTGTTGAACACCGCCATTTTGTACTGGACGTTGCTCTCGACGGGAATGCTCTGGCATATGAACGCGTTGACGTCGGCTTCGAGATCCGCACTTTCGCGCACGGTGAGGATGTCGTTCACCGTATAATCCTCCACCTGCCAGTAGGGGTCCACCGCATTGCTCCTGAAAGAGCTGTGCAGCACCGGCACCTTCTCGGTGGTGAACACCAGCACGCGTTTTAACACGTTCACGTCGATCAGCCCGTCGTAATACTGCACGCAATGCACCATTCTGTCATAGAAGTTGCGGAACAGATACTGCATCTTGTCCCACATTTCCGCTTTGAGAGTTTTTGCCATAAAAGCACCTTTTGTCACCGCTTTCGGCGCGGTGAAGCCGTCATTTTTGCAATATCATGCGATACGCTCCGATGCGGGCGCCGCATGGACAGCACACTTCGGCACGCGGCGCCCGTTCAGGCGCCGCCGTGCGCGCGATATCAGTCTTTCCAGGACGTGTAGTAGGATTCGTCCTCTTTGGTGTATTTGTCCTTGAGGCGGATCTTCTCTTTCTTGTCCTTTTTGCCGTTGCGCACCGCAATGAGCGCGATCGCTTCCGCTATCGCCGCCACCACGCCGCCAAGGCACAGCAGCCAGCCGGGATGCCAGAATCCGGGCACCGTGACGCCGACTATGACGTAGATCATCACGCAGACGATCTCTATCGCTATGGGAAGTTCCACCCAACGGAACTTGAAGTCGGTGAGGAACGCCAGCACCGCGTCGAACGCCGCTATCATTATGACCATGACGAGGAAAGTGATCCATGCAAATTCCGCATGCGCCACAAGCTGCAGGAGCAGGAACAGATAGACGCATACCAGCACTATCACGACGACCGGCATCAGGCGCATGGGCAGGTATTTTTTCGCTTTGCCGAGCTTCACGAGCATGAACACCGCAAGCGCGATCACGCCGAGGAACGCGCCGCCCACCAGAATGAGCCATGTGAGCCCCCAAGAGTTCGGGACGAAGAAACTGACCAGCAGATAGATGATGACGAGGGCGAGCACCGCGCCCACTCCGCATACCGCGCCGAGCAGCGCGTTACGCTTCGTGTTGGCGATCTTGTGCTCCTGCTCGTCGAAGGCGGTGAGGGTCGCCTGGAAATCGCCGAGCTCCTCTATGCACATGTCGTAGATGAGATCCTCGTCGTCTATACCCTTTATGCGCAGTTCCTGCGCGCGGTCCATGAGCTGCTTGAGCACCTTTTCGCGGTACTCCGCCGCCGCCATGGTGGGACGGATGGATCTGAACTGCTGTTCGAGATACCTTTTGAAACGTTCTTTCATACTATCCTCCGCAGAGATTATTTCCGCATATTACGCGGCGCGGAAACCCGACCGCCGCCCTTGCTTACGTTTATATAACGCGCCGGCACGGAAAAGGTTACACTTTTCCGCGAAAAATTTTCCGTTCTCCGCCGCGGGACGCACGCGCAGTCTGTCCGGGACTGCCGGGCGGCGGCGCAAACCCGGCATAGCACACGGCTCTTACCGCTGCGCCGCGCATTGCATTCGCCTCGTTGTTCCCATGCGCAATGCCCTGTCCGGACACAAGTGCGCCTATTCCGTTTTCCGTATATTTTCCGACATGTTTTTTCATAGTTGTCCTCCGCAGAGTGTTATTCCGTGCGGAGCGAGGGCCCTTTCCGCCGTCGTACGTCAATAAAACGAACGGACGGACGAAAAGTTACACTTCAGCGGAAAAAATCCGGACTCTATGTCAGTCTGCCGAGCGCGCACGCGTTCAGCCGTTTTTTCAGTTCGCGGTGGTCGGGGCATATCCTGCCCAGCACCCGGTAAAAGTCCTTCCCGTGCCCGCGCGCCTTAAGATGGGCGAGTTCGTGCAGACAGACATATTCCACACACTCCGGAGGCGCGGTGACGAGCGCCGCGTTGAGCCTGATCTCCCGCTTCGCCGCCGTGCACGACCCCCACCGCGAGCGCATGTACCTCACCGTGAGCCGCACGGGCGCGCCGAACTCGCCGCGGAGCGAATCCTCCGCGCGGCGGAATATCTCCGGCAGTTTCTTCCCCGCAAGGCGCAGAAGCCACGCAGACACCGCCCTGTCCGCCGCCTCGGCGTCCGGAGCGTATACCGTAAGACTGCCGTCCCCGCTTTCGCGCACATAAGCGCGCGTACCTTCTTTTGTCTTTTCCACTCTCAGCGGACGCTTTTCGCCGAGCACCGGGACGCTGCCTGCCGCCGCGTACGAATATCCGCCGCCGGCTTTCCTTTCCGCCGAATGCGCGGCTATCCAGCCCGCTTTCTCCGCGACGAACCTTTCCACTTCCGCAAAGGGCATATCGAAAGGCGCGCTCACGCGCACGCTCCCGTCCGCACGGATACGGACGTTGAGATTGCGCACTCCTCCCCGCACGAATTCGAACTCTATCACCCTGTCCCCGGCGCGCACTGTATGACGCTCCGCGGAAGCGTATGCCGAAACGGCTTTCTTTTTGCTCATAAAGGTATTATACTCTATTGCATGTGTGTATACAAGACCGTTGTCGAAACTTCCGCCGCCGCGCCGTGACGTGCCCGTCATTCCCGGCAGCCGCGTTTTGCGGCGGCACGCGGTAAAACCGCGTCACGGAAGGCAGGGTGACGGAAAGTGTCGTGACTTTCCCTCGCCGCGGACGTATCCTGCATACAGGAGGTCAAAAAAATGACATTCGGCGAAAAACTCAAAAGTTTAAGACAACAAAACGACATGACTCAGGACGAACTTGCCGAGCGGCTCTACGTCACGCGCACGGCGGTGTCCAAATGGGAGAACGACCGCGGTTTTCCGGGGATAGACAGTCTGAAACAGATCTCCGCCCTTTTCGGCGTGAGCCTGGACGACCTCATCTCGGACGACGACGTGAAAAACGGCAGGCTGCTCGACGAAAAGCGCGCGAAAATCTTCCGCATACCCGCGGCGGTATGTCTTGCGCTCGCCTTCGCGCTCGCATTCCTCACCGCATACGTCAGCGTGTGGTGCTCGATCCCCTGCGTGCTTGCCGCAGGCGGTTTCATCGTGTGCGCGCTGCTCTCCAAACCCGCCTACAAACGCAAAGCGGCGCGCGAGAACGCGGCGGCGTACATCGTATCGCGCGTGGCGATAGCGGCGGTGTTTCTCATCGCGGCGGTGACTCTGTTCATCGAACTCTTCGGCTGAGTCCTCCCGGGCGGCGAAACGAACCGCGCTCCGGCGCGGATCGCGCTTAATAGCCGAAACGGCGGTTTATTCCCGATAACGGCGGACTAAACCGCCGTTTTTGTTTACATTTGTCCGATCGTTTTCCGTTCCGAACGGCGCGGGCGCTCGCCACATACGATCCTTACTGCGCCTGCCCCGGTCTCTTCACCGTCGAAGATCCCGAAGGGACTTTTTGCATACGACGGCATTTTTTACACAAACTGTTTCGGACGGATGCGCCGAAGCGCGTCCACATCTTTTCAAAGGAGAAACCTATGTCATTCGATCCATTCAAACAGAAAGTCAAACCCGTATGCGACGCCTTCGAGTGCTGGAACGATCTGCTCGTCAAGCCTTACGACAAGGACGCCGCCGACCCTTACACGAAGCTCCGTATCATTCTCATGAACGGCACCGAGTTCGAGGCGAACTGGTATTCACACCAGTTCTCCCGCCATTGCTCCGTGAACGACCTGCGCCGCGAGATCGCTTTGATCCGCCGCGTGGAACAGCAGCAGCAAAAGAAACTCAGCGCGCTGAAACCCGTCAACGAGAGCGTGTTGGAAACTACGATCGGCTACGAACAGCTCGCCGTCGAACTCACCGCAAATCTCGCGCGGAGGGAGAAAGATCCGTACGTCAGGATGACACTGGATTTCGCCCTGCTGGAGGACTTCGACCATTTGTACCGCTTCTCCAACATGCTGATGCACGACATGAACGTCGACGCGTCGCGGCTGGTGGCAAAGCGCACGGAGATCACTCCGGGACGTCCCACCATAGCGGAGCACCGTTATCCCTATGACGACGTGCGCCGCGCGTGCGACAACAAGAAAGCGGATCCGATCACGCGGCTGAACGCGGCGATAATCACCGCCGCCGAGCAGCAGACCATGAACTTCTATATGAACGTGGGCAACACCTACCCCACGGAAGAAGGCAAGAAGCTCTTCCTGGAGATCGCCATGATAGAGGAACAGCACGTCACGCACTACGGCTGCCTTATGGACACTTCGTGCACATGGCTTGCGGGACTGCTGGAGCACGAGTACACGGAGTGCTACCTCTACTACAGCTGCGCGTTGGACGAAACCGATCCGCGCGTCAGGAAGATATGGGAGATCATGCTCGAACAGGAACTTTCGCATCTTCACAAAGCCGCGGAACTTCTCGAAAAATACGAAAAGAGGGATTACCTTTCCGTTTTCCCCGAACCGGAGTTCCCCGAACCCCTCTCCTTCGGCAAGGACAACATCCCTTATGTGCGCGAAGTGCTGAAAAACACCGTGCGCATGACTTCCAAAGGAGAGGACTACGTCGAAGTCGCATCCCTGCCGAAAGACGACGTGTTCTTCACACACAACAAAAAAGTGAACGGAAAATCCTGCTGCGTGCCCTCGCACGCGGTGATAGACTCCTATCTCTGCGCGCACGGAGAGGACTTCCGCTTCGAAACGGAACCGAACCCCGTGCCGGAGCTTGCCTGCCGCACGCGCGACAATACCTCGGTGGGGCTGGGAGGCTGATCCCTTGTGGGGGATCCCCCACGCCCCCTGCGAGGGTGTTACACCCTCGCGCTCCCGCGTCGCGATCCGCGCGTGTTCGTCGCCGTGCGCCGTTCCACGGCGGGCGGCTCGCCTGTTGCGCGGTCACTCCTTATCACGTCGTGAAAATGCGGCGGCACTCGTTCGCTCCGCGTTTTTAATGAAAACTATCCGCTCTCTCGCTCATTTTCACTCCGCGTAGTGGGGATACCTCCCAACACCCCCCTTGCGAGGGTGTTATACCCTCGCGCTCCCATATTTTTTATAATAAGAATGCGCCGAGTGTTGCGGGCAAAGCCGCAACGCTCGGCGCAATATTATATAAAAGCAAGGGGTGCGGGGATGTCATCCCCGCCGGAGTGCAGGGGCAACGCCCCTGCCCGACCTTTTCTGCCCTAAAAAGCACAGTGAACAGCCGAATTGGCTGTTCACTGTGCCGAAAAAGAGAGACAAACACCGTGCAGTGCGTAAACACTGCCGTTTGCGATGAGAGCTTATTCCTGCTCGGCGCGGGCGGCGAAGACGATCCACTCCGCGACATTGACGACGTGGTCGCCGACGCGCTCGAGGTATTTTGCTGTCATGAGCATATCCATTGCGCACTCACCGTCCTCGTCTTTCTCGTCCACCATGCCCGCGAGTTCGCGTTTGACGGCGGCAAAGAGCCCGTCCACGACGTCGTCGGCGCGGCGGATCGCGCGGGCTTCGTCGGGAGAGAAGGTGTCGAGGGCTGCGGCGCACCTTTCCACCATTTCGCGGGCGGATGCCATCATGGCGCCGAGGCTTTTGGGGACGGCGCATGAAACGGCGCCTTTCAGGATGTCGGCGATGTCCGCCGCCTGATCGGTGATGCGCTCGAGGTCCGTGACCATCTTGACCGCGGAGGTGACGAGAGCGAGGTCGTGGGCTACGGGCTGTTGGCGCACTATGATGCGCATGCACAGCCGTTCTATCTCGCGCTCTTTCTCGTCCGCCGCTCTTTCGCAGGCGCGGACGGGGGCGGAGACATCCTCGCGGGACGCCAATGCCCTCTCGATGAGACGCATCGCCTCGGCGTCCACCTCGCACATTTCCTTCAACATGCCTCTGACTTGCAGAAGCTGCTCATCGAACCGTTTGCGCATCAACCGAACCTCCCCGTGATGTAATCCTCCGTGCGCTTGTCACGCGGAGCGTCGAACACCTCGTCCGTGCCGCCGAACTCGATGAGCTCGCCGAGGAGGAAGAACCCGGTCTTGTCGGATATCCTCGCCGCCTGCTGCATGTTGTGGGTGACGATGACGATGGTGTAATCCTTTTTGAGTTCCTGCGCGAGCTCCTCGATCTTGCCCGTGGAGATGGGGTCGAGCGCGGAAGTGGGCTCGTCCATCAAAAGGACGTCGGGCTTTACCGCAAGGGCGCGGGCTATGCACAGCCTCTGCTGCTGCCCGCCCGAGAGCCCGAGCGCGCTCTTTTTCAAGCGATCCTTGAGTTCATCCCAGATGGCTGCCCTGCGGAGGGAGCTCTCGACGATGTCATCGAGCTCCGACTTTTTCCTCACGCCGTGGGTCTTGGGACCGTAGGCGATGTTGTCGTAGACACTTGCGGGGAAGGGGTTGGGCTTTTGGAAGACCATGCCCACACGCTTGCGCAGGAGATTGACGTCCATGCCTCCTGCGTAGATGTCCGCGCCGTCCAGCTCCACCTTGCCCGAGATGCGGCAGCCGGGGATGATGTCGTTCATGCGGTCGAGGGTCTTGAGGAAGGTGGACTTGCCGCAGCCGGAAGGACCGATGAGCGCGGTGATCTCGTTCGCCTCGATGTCCATATCCACACTCTTCAACGCCTGAAAAGTGCCGTAAAAGAGGTCGAGCTCCCGCACACGGAATTTGGGCGTCGCCGCGTCCCCTCTGATGTAAACGTTTTGTCTGAGTTCCGGTCTTATCATCAATACCTCTTTCTGAATTTGTTGGATATGAACTCCGCCGCGCCGTTGATGACGAGCACGAGGAGGATGAGCACGATGGCTGTCGCCCACGCTTCGTTGACGTGCAGACCTTCGCTTGACAGGGTGTACATGTGGATGGCGAGCGTCTCGCCGCTGCCGAACAGACTGTCCGGCACCGCTTTCACCGTGCCCGAAGTGTAGATGAGCGCCGCGGTCTCCCCCACCACTCTGCCGAGCGCGAGGATGACGCCCGCGATGATGCCGGGCATGGCGGAGGGCAGCACGACGCGGAATATGGTGCGCAGTTTGCCCGCGCCGAGCGCGAACGAGCCTTCGCGGAAGGAATCGGGCACGGCGCGCAAAGCCTCCTCTGTCGTGCGCATGACGAGGGGGAGGATCATGATCGCCATCGTGAGTATGCCCGCGATGAGGCTGAAACCTTTGAAGAGCATCTCCACAAAGAGGATCATCCCGAAGATGCCGTACACGATGGACGGGATGCCCGCAAGGGTCTCCGCCGCCATCCTGACAACGGCAACGAATTTGTTGGCGGAGGAGGTGTATTCCGTGAGGAATATCGCCGCCGCAACGCCGACGGGCACGGCAATGAGCAGGGACATCCCCGCGATGATGAGAGTGTTGAAAAACGCGGGCATGAGCGACAGGTTCTCGCTGTCATACTCAAGCTCGAAAAGCGACGCTTTGAGGTTGGGCGCGCCCTGCATGATGACGTGGATGACGATCCACAGCACGACCGCCGCCGTGGCGAGAGCGGACAGGATGACCAGCACCATCATGACGAGAGAAAAAGGATGCCGCTTGTATTCCGCGAGTTTTTTCCCGAGGGAGGGCTTGTTGACAAAGGGTCTGCCCTTCAGATCGCAGGAAGGCAGAGGGGCGAATTTTTGTTTGAGGAGAGCCGCCGCACTTTTCATTTTGCCCTCCCTTTCCTGCGGATCGCCGCGATGAGCAGATTTATGAACAGGATGAAGACGAATAGCACCGCCGCAGTCGCGATGAGCGCGCCGCGGTGAAGGTCCGTCGCGTAACCGAGCTCGAGCACTATGTGCGAAGTCATGGTGCGCACGCCGTCGAGCAGACTGTCGGGAAGCGCGGTGCTGTTGCCGACGATCATCACGACCGCCATAGTCTCGCCGACCACTCTCCCCAGCCCCAGCACCACGGAAGTCAGGATGCCGGACCTGGCTGCGGGGAACTCCGTCATGAACACGGCGCGTTCATGCGTGGCGCCGAGCGCGAGAGCACCCTCGTAGTAGGTGTTCGGCAGAGCGCGCAGCGCGGACTCCGACACGCCGATGACGGTGGGCAGGATCATGATGCCCAGCACTATGGACGCGGTGAGGATGCTGTATCCCGTGCCGCCGAAATTGTCGCGGATGAGGGGCGCGATGACCATCATGCCGAAATAGCCGTACACGATGGACGGGATGCCCGCAAGGATGTTGGTCATGGGCTTCATCACCTTGTAAAGGGGCTTGGGGCAATATCTTGCCATGAACGCCGCCATGAGCAGCCCGATGGGGACTCCTATGACGAGCGCGCCCGCCGTGACGAAACACGTGCCTACGATCATCGTGCCTATGCCGTAGCTCGCCGGGATGTTGTTCGGTGCCCACTCGGTGGAGAACAAAAATTCGAACAACCCGATCTCCCCTATCGCGGGGACAGACCTTGCGAAGATGAAGACGCAGATCACGATGACGCACAGGATGAAGACCGCCGCCGTGACGGCGAACACGACCTTCATCGCGGTCTCTTTGAAAGCCGAAAATGTCATCTCTCTCTTTTTCGTGCCGTCGCCGCGGGAGAAAAAGCGATCTCCCGCGGTTTCGGCAAAATACGGTGTTTTTATGTGTTTTTACAATGCTTAAACCCTGCGTTTGTCAATTATGCAAGGGCGGACCACTCGCGCACCGCGCCGGTGAAGATCTGACGGATCTGCTCCATAGAAAGGTCCTCGACAGCGTTGTCGTTGTGGACGATGACCGCGATGCCGTCATAGGCGAGCACCTCTGCGGTGATGCCCTGCTCAAGCTCGGAGTCTTTGACTTCCCTGGACGCTATGCCGATGTCGAAGGTGCCGCCTATGGCGCCGTTCATGCCCGCGGTAGAGTCGATGGTCTGCAGTTCGATGCTGTTCTTCGCGACGCCGGAGAGCGCGCAATACTTCTCAATGAGCTTCTCCATGAGCGGGCTCACGGAAGAGGAGCCTCCGATGGTGATGCTGCCCGTGAGGTCGGAGCCTTTCGCATAGGCGGGAGCATTGTCGTCGGTGACGATATACTTCTCCGCGGCGATGACCTCCTGCGCTTGGGCAGAGCCGAGGAAACCGAGGAAGTCGGCAGCCAAGGGCTTGCTGTCGATGTTAGACTGCTTGTAAGCGATGTTGAAGGGGCGCTGCAGCTCGTAGCTCTTGTCCTTGATGGTGTCCACGGAAGGAGCGACTCCGTTCACGGCGACTGCCTTGACGGTGTCGTTCAGCGAGCCGAAGGAGACATAACCGATGGCGTTTTTGTCCTGCGCTACCGCGGTCATGATGGCGTTGGTGGAGTTCTGGAAGCTCGCGCCCGAGAAGGTCATGTCCGTCTCGGTGCCGTCCTCGTTTTCGACCAACACGCCCGTGAGTTCGGTGAACGCGGAGCGCGTGCCGGAGCCGTCCTCGCGCGAGAACACATTGATGGTGTCAGCCGCACCCTTGTTACACCCGACCGCCGCAAATGCGACCGCGCCGAGCAGCATTGCACAAATGGCTATCGTCCAAAATTTTTTCATTTCTTTTTCCTCCCGGTCCTCGCTGCTCGCTGCCGCAAGCCGATCCGACCGCAACTTCAACCTAACAGCAAATTGTCTTTTATTTTCCCCGATTTCTTCACAAAAATGTCATTGACAAGTTTTTTACACTCCCTGCGCATACTAAGCGTATGAGTTCGGCAAAAAGATTTATTGCGGCGTTCCTGTGCGCATTCGCGGCATGCGGCGCGGTAACGCTTCTGTTTGTACGCACGGGCGGAAGTACCGCGGCCGACAGCGCGGCGGAAACGACGTTCGAAAAAGAAACGCCCGACGGCGCGGATAAAGAGAACCCGGAAAGCGGCGCGGACACGCGCCGTCTTGCGGTCGTGATGTACCACAACGTACTGAAAAGCAGAAAAGGCACTTACATCGTCTCTCCCGATCAGTTTGAGAGCGACCTCGCGGCATATTCCGCCGCGGGATACACGACGGTTTTCCCCTCCGAGGTCGTGGACTTCGTTTACGGCGGAGGTTCGCTCCCCGAAAAGCCCCTGCTCGTCACTTTCGACGACGGGCGGTACAACAATATGTACTACGCCCTGCCTCTCCTTGAAAAATACGGCGCGAAAGCGGCGTTTTATCCCGTGGGAGAGTTCTCGGCATTCTCGACGGAATCGGGAGATCACTCCAACCCGAACTACTCCCACATAACGTGGGAACAGATGGGAGAACTCGTGCGGAGCGGACGTGTGGAACTGGGCTCGCACTCCTACAACATGCACCGATACGAGCCGCGCTTCGGCATAAAGCCGAAACCGGGCGAAAGCGCGGCGCAGTACCGCACGGAACTCGCAAAGGATACCGGCAGGCTTCAGGACGCGATATTCCGCGCGACGGGCGTCATGCCCGAATCGTACGCATATCCTTTCGGCGCGTACTGCGGCGAAGCCCTCGCCGTCCTGCGATCTTTCGGGCTGAAACTCTTCCTCACCTGCAACGAGGGGGTGAGCACGATAGAGCGCGGCGCGCCGGAGACTCTCTTCCGCGTGTGCCGCGTAAACCGCGACGGAGCATACTCCTCCGCCGACCTCGTCGCGCACCTGGACAATTTCCGATAAACAAAAATGACGGCTCTGCCGTCATTTTGTATGCGAGGGTGTTACACCCCCGCTCCATGTGGGGGAATTATTCCCCCACACCCCCGTACTATTTAATATAACGTTTCACACGAATTTTGTGTTAATTACAAGCCTGTACGTGATATGCAGCAATAGTTAGACCGGCGCTGGCCGTCCCGTACTATTGCGCTGCGTCTTACACGGCTGATGTTTTAATAACGGCTTGGGCGTGCTGTGTAGAAATAGTTAGCCGGCGCCGGCCGCGTGACGCGAAGTTTGTTAATCTATTACTTTGTGTTCGCCTTTCGTGTCCCCGAAAAGTATGGTTGAGCGTGCGCCGCCTTTCGTCACTTCCTCCGGTCTCACGCCCGCTTCTTCGGCGATGATCTTCACCACCAGCGGCGAGCAGAACCCTCCCTGGCACCTTCCCATGCCGGGACGGACGCGCCGCTTGACCGCATCGACGGTGTACACGGGCAGAGGCGAACGCAGAGCGTCCAGTATCTCCCCTTTGCTCACCTCTTCGCAGCGGCAGACTATCTCGCCGTAGTCCGGATTCTGCGCGATGAGCGCAGCGCGCGCTTTTTCGTCCAGCTCGCGCAGACACGGCTTTTTCGGGCGTACGGGGTCGAAAGCGGCGTTCTTTTTCACCTCTCCGAAGCGCGAAAGGTATTCCGCAGCCCATACGGCGAGATCCTCCGCGATCGCGGGAGCGGCGGTAATGCCGGGCGACTGTATCCCTGCCGCTTCCAGAATGTTTTCGGTGTAAACGCCTTTCCTGACCACGAAATCCTCTTCGTAAGTGGGCGCGCGCACTCCGGCAAAATAGGCGATGACGTCCTGTCTGCCCGCGCCCTCGGATATGCGCGCCTGCGCGTCGAATATCGAGTCCATGCTCTCCGCCGTGGTGGCGGTGTCCTCGCGGTCGGGGACTTCGAGCGCGTCGGGGCCTATGATCATGTTGCCGTCCGCGGTGTGTATGCTGGCGATACCCTTCGTGTGGCTGTGCAGTGCGCGCACGACTGCCTTCAGCCCGCCCGCATGTTTCTCCTCCTCTCCGTCCAGCGGTGGGGGCACCGTGGTGGGAGATTTAGCCATGCTGGTGCGCACCATATACCCTTTCTTCTTGTCGAGGATGATGTCCGTGCCCTTCCTCGGATGCACGGTGAAAGTCCTGTCCCCCGCCATGTCGGCAACGATGTCGGAATACACTCCGGCGGCGTTTATCACGAGTTTCGGACGGATTATCCCCCTGTTTGTGTACACTTCGAGGATCTTGCCGCCCTCCGTCCTCATACCCTCCACGACGGTGTTGAGCATGACGCGCGCGCCGTTCTGCACCGCGTTCTCCGCAAGCGCGACGGTCATCTGATACGGCGACGTTATGCCGCCCGTGGGCATGTAGAGTCCGCCGTATATCCACTCCGGGATGTGCGGCTCGACGGACACCAGCTCCGCCCTCTTCATGAATTTAACGCCGGGGATGCGCAGCCTTTTCGCGTTGAGTTTCAGCACGGCGCAAAGCAAGGTCTCCCACCGTTTGCCGATGAGGAGCACCTGCCCCTTCTGCTCGAAGGGTACGCCGAGGTCGCGGCACAGCCCTTCGTACATCGCGTTGCCGCGGTTGTTGTAGATGTGTTTCTGCGCGTGCGGCGAATAGTTGATGCCGACGTGCACCACGCCGCCGTTCCGGGACGAGCCGCCGAGAGCCACGTCGTAGCCCCTCTCGACCAGCATGACGTCGATGTCGTACCGCCTGAGCGCCCGTGCCGCGGCGCAGCCGACTATTCCGCCGCCTATCACCAGCACGTCGGGAGATTCGCCGTCCAGCGCATTGTCGCGGATGACGGACTCCGGCATGCGCTGCACGAAGCCTTTGAGCTTTATGCGGTTGACCACGCCGAGATACCTCTTCCTGTCCACGGCGAGTTTGCCCGCGCGCACTATCTTCCGCCAGTCGTCCGACTCGCCCGTCAGCACAATACATCCGCGGTCCGGTTCGGCGCAAAAAGACGGATCGAGCGAGGCAAGTTCCTTGCGAAGTTTTTTAAGACTGCTCATTTTATTTCGTCCGTGAGCCTTTCGATCTCACTCTCCAGATACTCCTTTTCGCTGGCGATGTTCCAAAGTCCCTTCCTCAGCGTCAGCGCGACGACGTACCACGGTCTTGCGGACTCCGGATCCATGCCCGTGATCTTCACGTAGTTTTTCAGAAAACTCTTGTAGATGAACGTCCTGACGGCGGTGTAAAACGCAAGCTGCGCCTTGGACGAACCGGGGAAAAGCTCCGCATGGTGGTGCAGGAAATACATCATCGCCACCTCCGCCTGCGGCACTCCCTTCGCCGCGGTCATCCAGTCGATGACGGTGACGTCTTTCCCGTTCATGAGTATGTTCTCCGTATGGAAATCCAGGTGTATGACGCTGTCGCCTGCCGGCAGCGAAAGAATGTAGCGGCGGAGCTTCTCTTTCTTCCCGTCGGGAAGGAATGCGAACGCCTCCCCGTCAAGACACGCCGCAGCCTTTTCGCGGAGGTCGGGGAGCGCGTCGGTGTGTTTGCTCTGCACCATGGCGTGCTGCCCGGCGATGATCCTGCCCGCCTTGAAGAGTATGAGCGGATTCTTCTCCGGCATTTTGGTCATGGAAATGCCGAGGATCTTCTTCAGGATAATGCCGTATCTTCCGTCGCACTCCACCTTGCCGAAGCACTCCATAGGGGTGCACCCCAGCCTGAACGCCTCGCAGGTGTTGAGATACTCCAGGTCGACGTCGGACTCCGGAAAATCCTTGAAATACAGTTTGAGTACCCTGCCCTCTCCCCAATCGTAGATCTCGGCGGATCTGCCGTGCGTGATCGGCGCGGACGGAAGTCTGTCGGCCTTCTGTACGGGTATATTGCTCATGATCTGCCCCCTTTCAACTCTTTATACGATTTTAGCACACGCGCGGACGCCGTTTCAAGAGCGGCGGAGGAAAACGGCAAAAAAGAGACTTTCATGCGCAGACAGTCCACACGAGATATTCCGCCGCGGCGGCGGCAAATACAACGGCGGCGTAAAAACCGCGGTGCGGCGGGCGCCTGCGCGCCTTTGCGCGGCGCGCCGCGCAAAGGCAAATCTTTCCAAACCGTTTACATTTGTCCGCGCGTGAATTATAATGCTTGCGGAAAAGGAGTTTTGTATGACATATACCAGAAAAACGAAGATCATCGCCACCATGGGTCCCGCCTGCGCCGACAAGAAGATCGTGCGCGATATGGTGGAGGCAGGCATGAACGTGGCGCGTTTCAACATGAGCCACTCCACCCACGAGGAGCACACAAAACGCATGGGCATCGTCAAGGACGTGCGCAAAGAGCTCGCCGTCCCCGTCGCGCTCATGCTGGACACAAGAGGCCCGGAGATCCGCCTCGGAAAATTCGTAGGCGACAGTGTGGAAGTCAAAGCCGGCGCGGAATTCCGCCTCGTGAACGAGCAGATCGAGGGCGACTCCGCACATGCGTTCGTCACCTGTCCCGACTTTTACAAGATGGTGAAACCCGGCAACGTCCTGCTCATCAACGACGGGCTTATCCGGACGCAGGTCAACCGCATAGAGGGCGAAACGGTCGTGCTCGACGTCCTGATAGGCGGCACGCTGTCCAACCATAAGAGCATCAACGTCGTGGGCGTGCACCTCGGACTGCCCTACCTCAGCGAGCAGGACAAGAAAGACATCCTCTTCGGCATCGCACAAAAGGTGGACTATATCGCCGCTTCCTTCGTTTCCTGTGCGGACGACATGCGCGTGCTCAAGAACTTCCTGCTGCAGAACGGCGGCGAAAACATCGAGATCATCGCCAAGATAGAGTCCGAAATGGGCATCGCCAACATCGACGAGATACTCTCCGTGTCCGACGGCATAATGATCGCGCGCGGCGACCTCGGCGTCGAGATCCCCATGGAGGCGCTGCCCTCCATACAGAAGATCCTCATCAAGAAGGCGAGAGCGGCGGGCAAACGCGTCATCACCGCGACGGAAATGCTGGAAAGCATGATCTACAAGCCCCGTCCCACGCGCGCGGAAACTTCGGATGTCGCCAACGCGGTATATGACGGCACGGGCGCGGTCATGCTCTCCGGCGAGACAGCCGCGGGCAACTATCCCGTACAGGCGGTGAAAGCCATGTCCGACATCGCCGCATACACCGAGCAGGCTATCCACTACCGCAAGCGTTTCGCCATCACGGACTTCGAGATAAACACCGTCCCCGACGCGATATGCGCCTCCGCGGTCAAAGCGTCCTACGACCTCGACTGCGCCGCCATAGTCGTGGCGACGAGGAGCGGCAGAACGGCGAAACTCGTCAGCGGCTTCCGTCCCTCCTGCCCCATCATCGCGGTCACGCGCCACGAAGCGTCGTATCAGAAGATGGCGCTCACATGGGGCGTGCAGCCCATCCTTGCGGCGGACCAGCCCGAAGCCACCCACGCCGCGGCGGCGCAGGCGGTCAAGATCGCGAAATACTTCAACCTCGTGCACAAGGGCGACACGATAGTCGCCGTCGCTTCCACGGGTGTCGAGGACGCGAACACCATGACGATAGACATAGCCTGACCGCGGCAAAACGGGATGCCGCGTCGGGCACAGAGCTTATAATGCAAAACGGAGCGTTCAACGCTCCGTTTTGTGCTGTTTAAGCCCCGATTGCGCGGGCTTTATTCTTCTTTGCCTTTTATCACTCTGACGGTGAAGGCTTCGTTGTCCACGCCGACTTCTATCGTGTCGCCGCCCTCGACATCGTCCGCTATCATCGTGCGCGCGACCGCGGTTTCCACCTTGCTCTGCAGGTAGCGTTTGAGAGGACGCGCGCCGTAGACGGGATCGTAACCGTTCTCCGCTGTGAGCTCTTTCGCCGCCGGCGTCATGACGAATTTTATCTGCCTTTCCGCAAGGCGGTCGGCAAGACCTTTCACGAGCAGGTCTATGATCCTGCCTATGTCGGCACGGGTGAGCGGCTTGTAGTAGACTATCTCGTCCAGACGGTTGAGGAACTCCGGACGGAAGCTCTGCTTAAGCAGCGCGGACACCTGTTCCTTCGCCTCGTCGCATATCTCGCCGCGGTCGTTGATGCCGTCGAGCAGATAGTTGGAGCCGAGGTTGGAGGTGAGGATGATGATGGTGTTCTTGAAGTCCACCGTCCGGCC
>DVJC01000026.1 GCA_018710835.1 Candidatus Limadaptatus stercoravium
AGCCGTTGCATGCGACAAACGCCGGGCGTGACGTCAGGCAAACAGTATGGGAGCGCGAGGGGTGCTAGCGCACGGCTGCCGGCGCAGGGCTGACTTGAAGACAACGCGTCATGCGAAACCGTAGCTTACGACAAACGTCGTGCGTGACGTCAAGCAAACAGTATGGGAGTGGGGGGGACTAGCGCACGGCTGCCGGTGCAGGGCTGACTTGAAGATGACGCGTCATGCAAAAGCTGTAGCTTACGACAAACACCGTGCGTGACGTCAGGCAAACAGTATGAGAGTGCGGGGGTGCTTGTGCACGACCGATTTGAAGATTGTGCGCCATGAAAAAGCCGTTGCATGCGACAAACGCCGTGCGTGACGTAAAGCAAACAGTATGGGAGCGCGAGGGGATAATCCCCTCGCTAATGGCGGGCTTCGTCGGGGTGGGGACCGAGGCGGCCGACGGAAGAGACGGCGTCGAGGCGCGCCATGTCGTCCGCGTCGAGAGAGAAGGAGAACACGTCCGCGTCCTCGCGTATGCGTGACGGAGTGGCGGACTTGGGCAGGGGGAGCACCCCGTGTTCAAGGCACCAGCGGACAAGCACCTGCGCTTCGGTCCTGCCGTGTTTCGCCGCGATGGCGGCGAGGACGGGATTGCCGAACGCCTTGCCACGGCAGAGGGGCGCCCAGCCCTCCACGACAAGCCCGTTTGCCGCGGAATATTCGGCGGCTTCAAGCTGATCCGCATCCGCAAAACCGAAGTGGAACTCTATCTGATTCACCATAGGCAAGACGCGGCATTCGCCGAAAAGGACGTTTAAGTGGCTCTTTAAGCAATTACAAACACCGATTGCTTGAACACGTCCGTCACGGTAGAGAGTTTCGAGTGCGCGCCAAGTGTCGATGAAACGGGCGGGATACTCCGCCTTGAAATCCTTTGCTATGGGCCAGTGGACGAGGTAGAGGTCGAGTACGTCCAGCCCCAGCCTGCGCATGGACGCGTCGAAGGCGGCGAGAGTGTCGTCGTAGCCTTGATGGGTGTTCCACACCTTGGTGGTGAGGAAGAGTTCGCCGCGCGGCACGCCGCTTTCCGCGGCAGCTCTGCCCACGCTCTCCTCGTTGAAGTAGAACTCCGCGGTGTCGATGTGGCGGTATCCCGCCTCGATCGCGGTTTTCACGCTCTCGACGCAGGTTGCTCCGTCGGGAGTCTTGTAGGTGCCGAACCCCACGCAGGGGATCTTTACGCCGTTTGCAAGAGTGAAACAGTCGGTGAGGGAGGAGAACACGGTGCACCTCACTTTGCGGTTTTCAGCCCCGGTATGGGGACGTTGATGAAACGGGGACGTTCCGCGCCGACGAAGAACACGGCGAGCGCGCCGGGACCCGCGTGCGCTCCGACGAGGTAGCCCACGTTGCAGAACTTTATCTCCGTGCCGGGGAGCGCCGCTCTTATCTTGTCCGCGAGCTGTTCCGCTCCTGCGATGTCGTCGCCGTGCTCCACGAGGATGAAGTCGTTGAGTTCCGGTTTGCAGAATTTGACCACCTGTTCCGTAATGGCGGTGAGGGCCTTCTTCTTGCCCATGACCTTGAGCAGCGGCATGATCTTGCCGTAGTGGTTGAGCTCAAGCAGAGGTTTGATGCCGAGCACGGTGCCGACCGCGGCTTCCAGACGGCTCAGTCTGCCGCCGCGGTAGAGGGTGCTGAGATCCTCGACGATGAAGAAATGGTGGTAGTTCATGCGGTCGGCTTCCAGCTTGTCCGCTATCTCGTCCACGCTCATGCCTTTATCGCGCATTTTCAGCGCGTCGTACACCATGAGCCCCTGACCGCCGCAGCCGGAGAGACTGTCCACCACGCGGATCCTGCCGCCGCGGTATTTGACGAGCAGTTCGCCTGCCGCGGCGCAGACGTTGGCGTAGCTGCCGCTCATGCCGGAAGAGAAAGAGATATGCAATATGTCGCAGCCCTCTTCGAGCAGCCGTTCGAACTCCTTCATCGCGGCATAGCCCGAGGTCTGGGACGTGCTCGCGGACGCGCCGCCGCGCATTGCGGAATAGAACTCCGCATACCCCGGCAGTTCGCCGTCGAAATAGTCTTTGCCGTCAAGCGAGAAGGGCATGGGCAGCACGGTGACTCCGTGATCGGCAAAAAATCCCTCCGGCATATCCGCCGCCATATCCGTCGTTATCGCAAGTTTTCTCATAAAAGCTCCTTATGTGCCGCGCCGTCGAACGCGGCATTGCAATAATGATAGCACCGTGCGGAAATTTTTTCAACACGTGTCACGGCTTTGACAAAACTCGACCGTATTTTTCACACTTCGCCCTCCCGCGGCGCGCGCGGTAGATTTAGACTTGGGGTATGAGAAAGATAGTAGTCACATCGGGAAAGGGCGGCGTGGGCAAGACCACCGTCACCGCGTCCCTCGGCAGACATCTTGCCGACATGGGGTACAGAGTGGTGCTCGCGGACGCCGACGTCGGACTCAACAACCTGGACGTGGTCACGGGGGCGGACAGCCGGGTGGTGTACGACATCGGCGACGTGGTAAGCGGCAGATGCGGCATATCGCAGGCGCTTGTGGCGGATCACGAGAGCACGGCGCGGATACTGCCCTCCGCGGGCGGCGGCGCGGAGATGTCGGCGCAGGCTTTCAGGGGAGTGATAGACTCGCTTGCGGACTGCGATTTCGTGCTGATAGACTGTCCCGCCGGGATAGAGAACGGGTTTCACCGCGCGGTCTCGGCGGCGGCGGAAGCCATCGTCGTCACCACGCCGTCGGCAAGCGCGATACGCGACGCGGACAAGGTGCTGTCGCTGCTTTCGGCGTACAGACTGGAGGACGTGTCGCTGGTGGTGAACCGCGTGCGTCCCGATATGGTCGCGCGCGGAGAGATGATGGAGGCGGCGGACATTTCGCGGCTGCTGCACACTCCGGCGGTGGGCGTCATACCGGAGGACGACTGCGTGACGCTGTATCAGCAACTGGGCAGAGTACCGTCGTTCGCGCTGTCGGAGAAGGCGTTCTGTCTGCTCGCCGACAACGTCGCCAACCGCACGAAAAAATGCGCGGAATTGCGCACATACGGCAGAAGGAGGAGAAGAAGATGGCTGTAAGGCCCTCCCGGCTGATGAAGGAAAGGGTGAAAGAAATGCTCATCCGCGACAAAATGGGGGTGGGGGAAGGGTTTTCCGCCGCTTTGACGGGCGATCTTTCGAGGGTGCTCGGCGATTACTTCGACATCCTCTCCGAACCCGTCGTCGCGGTCGGGCGCAACGAGGACGGGGAGTACGAAGTGAAAGTGTCCGTGCTCGCTTCCGGCGTGAAACGCTTCGAAACCACCGCTCCGCCGCCCGAATGCTGAGTGTCATATCCGCCGCGCTTTCCGAATAGGCTTTAAGGCGAGGTGAATTATGGATTTTGACCAAACCAAGAAGATCGAAGTCGAAGTCAGTGAGAACGTCATCGCCGAGAACGAAGTCGGCGTGCGTTCCGAACGCAAAAAGAGCAGGTTCGCATCTTTTAGAAAAGTCGATCCCCTCGACGTCGCCCTGCTGCCCGTCATCGTCGGGGTGTTCATATCCCTCGGATTTCTTTTCGCAGGGCTGTTCGGGCAGTCGTCCACGGCCGCCGAGGTCGTGTCGGGTATCGGCAGTACGGTGGCTTCCGTGTTCTGATGAGATTCAGGATCCATCCTCTCTTTTACGCGCTGGCGCTGCTGCTCGTGCTGTTCGGGCAGGCGGCGGCGTTTTTGTGGACGCTTGCCGCCGTGTGTCTGCACGAGGCCGGACACGCGCTTGCCGCGCGTGCGCGCGGATACGTTGTAAGAGAGGTCACCCTTTATCCGTACGGCGCGGCGATGAGCGCAAACGAACGGATGGACGGCGCAAGCTGCGTGATAGTAGGGCTGGCAGGCCCCGCCGCCAACTTTCTCGCCGCGGCGCTGATACTCGCTTTGTGGTGGCTGTTTCCCGCAATATACCCTTTTACACACCACTTTTTGACTGCTAATCTGGCGATCGCGCTGTTTAACCTCATTCCCGTCTATCCGCTGGACGGATCGCGCGTCGTTACGGGACTTGCGCACAACCGCCTTAAAGCCGTGCGTATAATGCAGCGCGCCGGGGTGGCGGCAAGCGTGGTGCTTTTCGTGCTGTTCGCGGTGTCGTTCGCGCTGAAAGCCGTCAGTTTCACTCTTGGAGTGACGGCGGTGTTCCTCTTTTGCGGCGCGGCGTTCGGCGCGGAGCGCGATACTTATGCGAGCGTCCTCGCCGCCGGCAGGAAGAACTATCTTTCGGGGGTGCGGCAGCGTACTGTCGCCATATCCGCGGACGCGCCGCTGGTGAGGCTGTTCCACCACGTCGACGGGCGCAGCGCCACGACTTTCCGGGTGGTGGAAGGGGGCGGCGAAGAGGACGACTCTCCGCCGAAGGAACTTTTTACGCTCTCCGAATCGCAGCTCCGCGAGATCGCGGCGAAAGGGAAACTCTCGCGCACCGTGCGCGAAAGTGCGGCGTCCGGCGGAAAAACGGAGTAAATCCGAAAGGTTGACAGGCGAAAGGTAATGTTTTAGAATAACTCACGGAAGAAAACGCGTACGCGCGGCGCGCGCAACGGAGGAGTTATGCTTTACATCGGCGTTGACATCGGCGGCATGAGCGTGAAAGCCGGACTCGTGGACGAAAAAGGCAATATCCTTTTCAAGGACACCGCGGTCACCAGGGCGGCTGCGCCCGCGGAGGAGATCGTCGCGGACATCGCGGCGCTCGTACGTTCCGTGGCGGAAAGGGGCGGAGCAGCGCTCTCCGGGCTCGGCGGCGTGGGAGTGGGATCTCCCGGTTCCGTGGACGACGCCGCGGGAGTCATCCGCTACAGCTGCAACATCAATTTCGTGCGCACTCCTTTCGCCGCGCTTCTCGGCGGAATGCTCGGCATGGACAACGTGAAGATAAGCAACGACGCCAACTGCGCCGCTCTGGGCGAAACGGTGTTCGGCGCGGGACGCGGGGCGCGAAACAGCGTCACCGTCACTCTCGGCACGGGAGTGGGTACGGGCATCGTGGTGGACGGCAGACTGCTCACGGGCAACAAGTCCGCCGGCGCGGAGGGCGGCCACGTCATCATCAAGGCGGGCGGCGAGAAATGCGGCTGCGGCAAGAGAGGATGTTTTGAGGCGTACGCCTCCGCGACGGCGCTGATGCGCCAGACCGCGAGAGCTGCGGAAAGACATCCCGAAAGCGGGCTTGCCGCACTCGCAAAAGAGAGGGGGATTGACGGAAGAACGGCGTTCATCGCCGCAAAAGCCGGGGATAAAACGGCGAAACGGGTGGTTGCCGATTACATCCGTTATGTCGGTACGGGGCTTGTCGGGTTCGCCAACGTGTTCTATCCGGAAGTGTTCATTATAGGCGGCGGTATATCCAAGGAGGGGGACGCTCTCATAGAGCCTCTCCGCCGTTTCGTAAAGAAGAACGCCTACGGTGCGGAGTTCAATCCGCCCATAGACGTGGTGGCGGCGTCACTCGGCAACGACGCCGGTATAATCGGCGCGGCGGCGCTTGCCATGAAGGACTGAGCGCGCCGCACCTTTCGTTCGATGGAAAATTTTTCGGATAAATTGCTTCCCCTGCTTTCGCAGGCGGAGAAACCTTCCCGTTACACGGGAGGGGAATGGAACGCGGTGAAAAAGACGCATCCCGTCCGCGCGCGTTTCTGTTTGTGTTTTCCCGACATCTACGAGATAGGCATGAGCAATCTCGGAATGCAGATATTGTATTCCGAGATCAACTCGTACGACGACTTCGCCTGCGAGCGCTGTTACGCGCCCGCCGAGGACATGGCGGCGCTCATGCGCAGTCACGGCGTGCCTCTCCTTTCGCTGGAGAGTGCGACTCCCGTCAGGGATTTCGACGTCGTGGGGTTTTCCGTGCAGTTCGAATTGCTCTACACGGGAGTGCTTTACATGCTGGATCTTGCCGGCATACCTTTCCGCGCGGAGGACAGGGGGGAGGAATATCCCATTCTGCTCGCCGGCGGACCGTGCGCGGTCAATCCCGAACCCTTTGCGGACTTTTTCGACTGCATAGTCATAGGCGAGGGAGAGGGCGTGGACTCCGCGGTGCTCTCGCTCGTCGCGGAGGGCAGGGAAAAGGGGTGGAGCAAGCGCGAGATACTCCGCCGTGCCAAAGAGATTACCGGCGTGTACGTGCCGTCGATGTCGGAGAAGGGGGAGAAGGTCGTTAAGGCGGTGTATCCCGATTTCGAGAACGCGCCTTATCCTCTCCGTCCCGTCGTCGCCAACACCGAGGCGGTGCACGACCGCGCCGTCATCGAGCTCTACCGCGGCTGCGCAAGCGGCTGCAGGTTCTGTCAGGCGGGGTTTTATTACCGTCCCATACGCGAGCGTTCGCCGGAGAAGTGCGCCGCTCAGGCGAAAGAGATCGTGAAAAACGCCGGCTACGGAGAGATAGCGATGTGCTCGCTCTCCACGGGGGACTATTCCGGGCTTTATCCGCTCATGGACGGGCTGAGGGATTTTGTGCACGAGAACAAGGTCAATCTCTCTCTTCCCAGCCTCAGGCTGTCCAGCTTCAGCGGCGACATAGCGCAGGAGTCGCGGCGCAGTTCGCTGACTTTTGCGCCGGAGGCGGGCACACAGCGTCTGCGCGACGTCATCAACAAGAACGTCACCGATGCCGAGATCGACAACATCGCGAGAGCCTTCGAGGCTGGCTACGACAGCGTGAAACTGTACTTCATGCTGGGGCTTCCCACCGAAACGGACGAGGACATCGCCGGGATCGCGGCGATATGCGCGCGGCTCCGCGAGCTGTATTTCAAGGCGCGCGGCAGGCGCGGCCCCAACATCTCCGTGTCCTGCGCGGTGTTCATACCCAAGCCGTGCACTCCCTTCCAGTGGGAGGCGCAGATAAGTTTTGAGGAAATGCTTCGCAAACAAAACTATCTGAGAGGGCTGCTGCGCCGCATAAAGGGTGTGACTTTCTCATGGCACGGTGCGGAATCCTCCGTGCTGGAAGCGGCTCTCGCGCGCGGCGACAGGCGGCTCTCGCGCGTTATCGAGCGCGCGTACGCGCTGGGAGCGAAGTTCGACAGTTGGTCGGAGAAGTTCGACTGGGACGCATGGCGGCAGGCGTTTGCCGACTGCGGCGCGGATATGGACAGGTATACGGGCGCGATCGACACCTCCGCGGAACTGCCGTGGGACTTCATAGATACGGGCGTGTCCAAGAGATATCTCCTCGCCCAAAGAGAACTTGCGTACAAGGGCGTGACCACGCACTCCTGCCGAGAGGGCTGCAACGGGTGCGGCGCCAACAAGCTGGGGAGGTGCACGATAATATGATAGTGCTGCGTTATTCGCGCCTGGGCACCAGAAGATTCGTGTCACACATAGACGTTCTGCGCGACTTCGCGCGCATCATGCGCCGCGCGGACATTCCCGTGAACTATTCCGGCGGATTCAATCCGCACGCTCTGCTGTTCTTCTCTCCGCCCACTCCCGTCGGAGTGGGATCGGAAGCGGAGTATGCGGCTATAGACACCGCGCTGTCCGCGGAAGAAACGCTCGCGCGCTTCAATTCCGCAGTCGGCGCCGATGGGAGAGCTTCCGCGGCGTACGAAGTGTCGCGCAACCCAAATCTCGCAGGCAGGATATCTGCGGCGGATTACGTCTTTCCGTTCCCGGCGGAAGCGTACGACTTTTCGCGCGGGCTGGAACTCGAATACGTCAAAAAGGGCGAGCGGGTGAAAGAGTCCGCCGGGGACAGGATCCTCGCCGTCGGGGAGAGAGGGGAACTGCTCGCGCTCACTCTCGCAAGCGGCAACGTGACGCTGCGCGCGGACAGAGTGTTCGACGCGCTCAGAAGGGAGCTGGGCTCGGCGGCGGACGTGTCGGACGTCCTGAAGACGGAGCAGTACGTCATGGCGGACGGCGCGCTCACATCCGTGCCGGACTATCTCTCATCCTCCTGCAGGGAGAAAAAGTGAAATAAATTTTTGTCGGTACATATATGAAAAGACTTTTCATCGACTACAATCCCTACTTCGTCCGCGCGGCGCTCGCGGAGGACGGGGAACTCGTCGAGTTCGGCGTGGAACACGTCACGGCGCGCAGCCACGTCGGCAACATCTACCGCGGCAAGGTGGAGAACGTGCTCGGCGGAATGAAGGCCGCTTTCGTCAACATCGGGCTTGAGCGCAACGGGTTCCTCTACACCGGCGACGGCGCGGAGGGGGAGAGGAAACTCTCTCCCGGCGACGAGGTGATGTGCCAGGTGGTGAAAGAACAGCTGGGGGCTAAGGGCGCCCGGCTCACCACGGACGTCACTTTGCCCGGATACACACTCGTCCTGCTGCCTACCGGAGGATTCCGCGGCGTGTCGCGCAAGATAGAGAATGACGCCGGAAGGGCGCGGCTCGAAAAACTGGTTTCGTCCGTTTGTCCGCAGGAAATGGGGTTTATAGTGCGTTCCGCGGCGGTTAAAGCCACGGATGAGCAGATTTTGCGCGAGTTTGACAACCTCATGGCAATGTGGAAGCGCATATGCGACGACTATGCCAAAGCCTCGCCCGCGTCCGTGGTGTTCAGAGAGGCGCAGTTGCTCGAACGCGTGATACGCGACAACTACTCGGAGGAAGTGGACAAGATCGTCGTGAACGAGGCGTTCCTAGCCGAGAGGCTCTCCGCGCGCATGCAGAAAGTGGAAGTGGAGTATTATTCCGGACAGCGCAACATCTTCCGCCACTTCGGGCTTTCGGCGCAGATAGACAAGCTCGCGGACAGGAAGGTCGTGATGGACGGGGGCGCGTATCTCGTCATCGACCGCACGGAAGCGCTCACGGTCATAGACGTCAACACGGGGAAGTTCGTGGGGAGCAAGAACCTTGAGGACACGGTGTTCCGCACCAATCTCGCGGCGGCGTCGGAAGTGGCGCGCCAGCTGAGAGCGCGCAACATCAGCGGCATAGTCATAGTGGATTTCATCGACATGCAGACGGAGGAGCACCGCCGCGCGGTGGTGGACAAGCTCCGTGACGAGCTCAGGAAGGACAGGCTCAAGACATCCGCCGTTTCCATGACGGGGCTGGGGCTTGTGGAGCTCACGCGCAAGAGGACGCAGC
Organism: Candidatus Limadaptatus stercoravium; assembly: GCA_018710835.1. GTDB lineage: Bacteria > Bacillota > Clostridia > Christensenellales > CAG-917 > Limadaptatus > Limadaptatus stercoravium. The sequence continues at coordinate 9,128 of DVJC01000026.1, forward strand.
TTTCGGCGGACACTTTCATGCTGGATCCATGCGAGTGCTGCGAGGGCGGATTCGTGGTGTCGGCGACGCATCTCGCGCTCAAACTCAGGGACGAGATGACGGATTTTTCTCTGTCGGGCGATTATGCGTCCATCATCGCGCGCGTGCACCCGTGCGTCATGGACAGGGTGTTCCATTACCGCGTCATGGCGAGAGAGGCGGCGGATATCTGGAAGGGCAAGCGGGTGTATCTCGTCCCCGACGCGTCGCTGCCACGGGACGCGTACGTTATAGAGGGCAGCAACGACAAGGTGCTCACCCTGCCTGCGGAAGCGCGGCTGGTGTTTTGATCGGGGGTTGCGGTATCCGCGGATGTGTGCTATCATCATTAGCAAGGCGGCGGTAGCCGCGAGGTGAAAAATGAAAGCCTGGCATATAGAGAATCTGGAACGTATCAAGCTCGTGGAAAGCGTGCTGCCCAAAAAGGACGGCGAGGTCAAACTCAAGATGTCCAAGGTGGCGATCTCTTCCACGGATTTCGCCTATTTCGCGTCGGATACGCCCAATAAGGACGCTTCTCTCACCGTGCCCGGACATTCCGCCGTCGCTTATATGTCCGAGGACGACGACAGACTCGGACTCAAAATGGGCGCACGGGCGGTGGTCAGCCCATTCGTCATGCACGAGGAGCACGGCGTGAAGAAGGTCAGCGTGCTCGGCGTGGACGTCAACGGCTTGCTTTCCGACTTCGTTTCAGTGCCGGCGGAGAACGTATACGCGCTCCCGGACGGTATTCCCGACGACGAAGCCATCTTCGCGGAATATATCGCCCTCGGCAACAACGTCCTCAACAGCCTCGAAGCGGGCAAAGGCGACTTCCTGGTCATAGTCGGCGCAAGCACTCTCGGACTCATCATAGCGCAGCTGGCGCTTTACTATCAGATGATACCCGTCCTCGTCGACCTCGACGCGGAAAAACTCGCGCTTGCCGCAAGCTGGGGCGTGTATTATACGCTCAATCCCACTTACGACAATCTCGAACGGCGCGTGGAGGAGATCACCGGGGGCAGAATGGCGGAGTCCTCCGTGTATGTCGGCGACGGAGTGCCGTTCAATATGGCGCTGCGCCTTGTCAAGGACAAGGGCGAGGTGGTGGTCGCGGGCTATTCCGTGCGGTCGGGACACACCATCGACGTCAGCGTGGTGCTGCAAAAGCAGCTTCGCCTCATCGGCGTAGCGGACGGCTACGGCGAGATGTCGTCGGCGATAAATCTGCTCGCCAACCGCATTGTCAAGACGGACGGACTCATCAATTCGCGCATAGATTTTTCCGAAGTGCCGGAGATGGTCGTCCAGTGCGCGCAATATCCCTACCAGTACAACAAGATCGTGGTGAACATCGACTAAAAGGCGATCTCGGCAAAAAACCGGAGATTTTTGCAAAAATCCGTGGTTTTACGTCTGACGCCGTATGATTTTCCGCCGAAATTCCGCAGTGATCCCGGCGAAAGCGCATTAAAAAGCGTCCCGTTTTTCGGGACGCTTTCCTGTCGTTGAGGTTTCAGGCGGCTGAGATCAGTCGAGCAGCGTGTCGTGGATGAGCGCGTAGGTCTGCGAGGCTTTGTCTACCCAGCTTTTGTAGAGATATTTTGCAAGCTGACGGTTTGCCACCACGAGTTTCAGCTCCATGAGCGTGGCGATGTCGCTGTTGATCTTCATGATGACCGTGTACGTCCCGTCCGCATTCTTGGAATAGTCGCAGAAGTAGGACTGACGCTTCTTGTAGCGCATTCTGTTCTCGCGCGCGTAGGCGTTGATGTCGTCGCGTATGGACGCCGGTATGCGCGTGAAAAAGAGCGCCAGACACCCGACGCCGTCCTGCGTGATGTTGATGTATTCGCTCTTGGGCACGCGGTAGAGGAGATTGGTGTCGAGAAGCTCGCCGAGGTACTGCTTGCAGTCCATGTAGGTCAGCCAATCGTTTTCGGACGTGCAGATATCCAGCAATGCCGCTTCGGAAAGCGAAATCGCCATTTTGTCAAAGACAAAAAGTATTATCAGCTTCTGGATCTTGCTGTCCAGACGCGTAGGAATGCCGTCCTGCTCGAAGTCCACGTTATTCTCCTTATTGTCGGGAATAGGATTTTAGCACCAAACAGCTGTCATATCAAGACTTTATGCGAAAATTTTCGCGCGGCACAATGTGTAGTAATGCGCCTCCGCCGCGTGCACAAAGCCGCCGCCGGCTGTCGGTGCGAACGCCGGTACCGCTTCGCGCAGTCCTGCGAAGCTCGTTTGCCGCGTCCGCTGTGCGGCAGCGAAAAACGAACCGCGGCAGCAATGCGCAGATCAAGAAAAAAAACACGATAAGTGTGCTATTGATGGCGACTGACCGCAGACGGGATTGATACACGATAAGTGTTCTATGGCGCGTTTGCCTGTACCGGCGTTTTTCGCCGCCGCGCAAAGCGGATGCTCGCGTTCGCCGATTGCGCGCCGCTGCCGTATACGGGAGGTCGCGCGGTTGTCAACGGAATAGTTCGGTCGTATGCGAAAAAAGCCATGTGTGATGTCGCGCGGTACGGTTCGTGAGCGCGGTACTGCTAAGCGCAGTGCTGACTTTTGCAGAGTGTCACTAGTAAGCTGTAATTTTGTGCAACAGCTAAGTTACGGCACGTATGATGACCGGCGCATTTGGTGCTTGCGCTGCTAAGCGCACGACCGACTGTTACAGCCGCACATCACACACGGCTTTTAGCGTTAACTGCAGGTTGTGTGTGATGCACGGCTTTTCTTGTCAGCCCTGCGCTTAGCCGTCGGCCGTGCGCTTAGCACCATGCCGAACAATTGCGCACCATGCATAGGCTGTAGTTTGTTACAAGAAGCTGTGTGTGACGTGCGGTCGTAACAGTCAGCCGTGCGCTTAGCACATGGAGTCAAGGCACTTGACGAAGAACTGGGTAGCTTTCTCAAGCTGGTCGACATGCAGGCGCTCGTTGACGCCGTGTATGCGCGACTGATCGTCCAGGGTGTTGATGAACGGTCCGAAACGGAACACGTTGTCCGTCAACGGATTGTAAAACCTTGCGTCCGACGCCGCGATGAACATGTAAGGCGCAACTACGATGTCGTCGAAAGTGTTAACTATAGTGTCGCGCAGGCGCTCATACGCCTCACAGTGGACGTCCGCTTCCGGCGAGGGATCGGAATAGGTCTGCAGATTGACTTCCACCTTGTCGCCGAGGAGTTTGTTGAGGTAGGACTTGACGTCCTGCGCGGTCTCGCCGGTGATGATGCGGAAGTTGATGTTGGCGCGTGCCTCCTTGGGTATGACGTTACGGGCGTCGCTGCCCCAGAGCATGGTGGGGGCGAATGTCGAGCGCACGAGCGCGTTGGTCATGGGCGCGGCTTTCGTAAAGACGAATTTCAGCAGCGGCGAGAAGACGTCGCGGTTGGTGAGGATAAACTTGAACGCTCCTTTGCAGTAAGGCGACAGGGACTTGAAAGTTTCCTTCGTCATGTTGGTCCAGCGTGTCTTCATCGGGTGCTTTTCGACCTTTTCCACAGCCGCCGAAAGCAGTCCGACCGCTGTGGGAGGCTTGGGGTTGGAGGCGTGTCCGCCGGACTTTCTGACGACGAGCTCCAGGTCGCCGTTGCCTTTCTCGCACGCGCCTATGAGCGCGACGGTGTGGGGGATGCCGAGCAGTTTGCCGTCCAGCACCGTGCCGCCCTCGTCGATGACGAACTCCATTTCCACGCCTTTTGCCTTGAGATGTCTGACGATGCTTGACGCGCCGACGATCGAATTGCCGGGCTCTTCGTCGTGCCCGAAACACAGGTAGAGATCGCGCACGAATTTTCTGCCGTGCGCCAGGTGATATTCCACCGCCTCGAGCAGCGCTATCATATGGCTCTTCATATCCTGCGCGCCGCGTCCGTATATGTAGCCGTCGTCCGTCAGCACTGCCTCGAAGGGGTCGTATTCCCAGCCGTCCTTCGGGGCGGGGACGACGTCGATGTGGCTGAGGAAACACCCGCCCTTGAGAGAGGGATCGGTGCCCTTGAGCCGATAGATGATTGAATAGTCCGCGATGATCTCCCTCTCCGCCGCGGCGTTCAGCAGGGGATAGGTCTTTTCCAGCCAGTTGCGGTAGTCGATGAAAGGCTGCACGTTGTCCGCGTAATCCTCCACCATGGATACGGTGGGAATGCGGATTGCCTCGCGCAGATGCCTGACCGCCGCGTCCTTGTCGATCGCAGGCAGATCCTGCGCTTTGCCGGGGGCGACTTTCGGTCTGTTGAGAGCGGTGCGGATGACAAGCGCCGCAAAGAAGATCACTATGACGGCGGCGATAATTCCGCCGACAAGTCCGCCTATTTCACTTGGTGACATAACATTCCTCCCTGTCACTGTTATACGAACATTATACACGCCCGCGGGAAGGATTTCAAGACGGAGAGGGAAAAGCCTTTTTTTGCCGCTCATCCGCCGCACACGGGCGGTTTCGGCACGTTTTCCGCGCAAAACGATATGGAAGGGGAAGAATGCCGCGCGCATTCCCGAAAGCAAGCAATTAGAGGGAAAAGGCGGCAAAATGCCCGAAAATCCACCGCAATATACAAGATTGGCTCTTTTTCGCCGTCTGCGGTCGGTGAAAGGCTGCGGAAAGGGGGACAGCGCAAGTTGAGCCGCTTTAGGCCGCTCGGAGGGCAAATCTGCCGATTTTCTTACACGAAGAAAGAGAATTGCCCGCAAATTCCCGCAATGTCTGTTCAGTAGGGTAAGTATTCTCGATTTCTTGAATTTTAAAAATAGTTTTTTCGGTCTGTATTCTAGAAAAATCCGTTTTTGAGAGAAGTATTATAAAAATCGCGGAATTTTATAAGACATCGGCTTTCCGCGCCCCGTCGGGGAACGCCCCGTGCGGCGGTGCGGAAGAGGAGGGAGCGCGGAGGGCAAGTTCGGATCGGGCGGGAGGAAGGGGAAGAAGCTGGGTGCGTCGGAAAGGCGCGAAGGGGAATTTTGGCGCAATATATGAGAATTAGTTTGCCCGGCGGAAGAACGCTGCGAAACGGCGCGCGCCGCTTTCGCAGCGGCGGCAGCGCGGCAGGTGCGGCGGAGAGCGGGCAAAGGGGCGGCGTCGGGGCTGACGCAGGAGGACGACCGTCCGCATGCGGACACGGGCTGCGCCCGGTGCGGAGGGCGGGAGCCGTATGCCGCAGGGGGATAAAGGTTTTGATTGACACGGCGCGGTTTCGGTTGTAATATTTTTACTAAGTACGGACGCACGCGTATGTGCGCGTATTATATAAGGATATAAAGGAGGCTGCCGTTACGGACGACACGGACGACAACGGAAAGGCGACGTTCAATAATCGTGAAATCGAAGGGATAGCGAAAGCAATCGCTCCGGCGGATCTTGCGGCGCGCTCTCCCGAAGAGAAAAATCCGAGCATTCCGATGACGAAGGACGAACACTTTTACAAAGCGATAGCCAAAGCAAAATCCGGGGCTGTTTATTGCGCAAAGTAAACAAGTTTGTAAAAGGAAATGTGTACCCTTTGCCGGGACAAGCGGCAGCGGAACAAAACAAGTATAACAACTGCGTATGCGGGAAACCGCCTGCGCGTCGGAGGTAATCATGAAGTTTGAAAACAAAGGCGTTCAGAAGTTCATCGATGAGAGCATCGCTCTGTGCGCGCCCGACAAGGTCGTGCTCATCGACGGAAGCGAGGAACAGCTTGAATCTCTCCGCAACGAAGCAGTTTCCACCGGCGAGATGATCAGGCTCAATCAGGAGCTTCTGCCCGGATGCTATCTGCATCGCACCGCCGTCAACGACGTTGCGCGTGTGGAAGGACGCACCTTCATCTGCACCGAGAAGGAAGAGGACGCCGGTCCCACCAACAACTGGATGCAGAAAGACAAGGCGTACGAACTGCTCAAGGGCATCTATAAGGGTGCGATGAAGGGCAGGACGATGTACATCATCCCCTTCTCGATGGGCGCGGTCGGCTCTCCCTTCTCCAAGATCGGCATCGAGCTCACCGACAGCATTTACGTCGTGCTCAACATGGCGATCATGACGCGCGTGGGACAGAATGTCCTCGACACGCTGGGCGACAGCGACGATTTCGTGCGCGGACTGCATGCAAAAGCGGATCTCGACGAGGAGAAGAGGTACATCTGCCAGTTCCCCGAGGACAACACCATCATGTCCGTCAACTCCGGATACGGCGGCAACGTGCTGCTGGGCAAGAAGTGCTTCGCACTGCGTATCGCGTCCTATCAGGGCAGAAAAGAGGGGTGGCTCGCGGAGCATATGCTCATCCTCGGCGTGGAGAAGCCGAACGGCGAGACGAAATACATCGCGGCGGCGTTCCCGTCCGCGTGCGGCAAGACCAACCTCGCTATGCTCATACCTCCCAAGGAATTTGCCGAAAAAGGCTACAAGGTATTCACGGTCGGCGACGACATCGCGTGGATCAGAGTGGGCGCGGATGGCAGACTGTACGCGATCAACCCCGAAAACGGGTTCTTCGGCGTGGCGCCCGGCACTAATGCGAAATCCAACCCCAACGCGCTCGCGACTACGCGCAAGGGTACGATCTTCACCAACGTGGTGCACAATCTCGAAAACAACACCGTGTGGTGGGAAGGTCTTGACAAGAATCCTCCTAAGAAAGCGGTGGACTGGAAGGGCAATCCCTGGACGGAAGAGGACAGGGCGAACGGCGTGAAGGGCGCGCATCCCAACTCCCGTTTCACGGCTCCGGCGAAGAACTGCCCCTGCATTTCTCCCGAATTCGAGAATCCGCAGGGCGTGCCGCTCGACGCGATAGTGTTCGGCGGCAGACGCGCAAAGACCGCGCCGCTGGTGTATGAGGCGCGCGATTGGGCGCACGGCGTATTTGTCGGCTCCATCATGGCGAGCGAAACCACTGCCGCGGCAAGCGGTGCGGTGGGCGTGGTGCGCCGCGATCCCATGGCGATGCTGCCTTTCTGCGGCTACAACATGGGAGATTACTTCCAGCACTGGCTGGATATGGGTGAGAAGGTCACGAAGAAGCCCAAGTTCTTCAACGTCAACTGGTTCAGGACGGACGAGGAAGGACACTTCCTGTGGCCTGGTTTCGGCGACAATCTGCGCGTGCTGGACTGGATCCTTAAGCGCACCGAGGACGAGGCGGAAGCGGTGGAGACGCCCATCGGTTATGTGCCCCGTCCCGAAGATATCGACCTCAGCGGACTCGATATGACCACGGAAGATGTCGCAAATCTGCTCACCGTAGACAAGGCACTCTGGAAAGAGGACGCGGCGAACATCGAGGGCTTCTATGCGAAGTTCGGCGACAAGCTGCCCAAGGCGCTTGCGGGCGAACTCGAAACGCTGAAGAAGAATCTCGGCTGACGGATCGGGGCGGCGCGCAGTGTATGACCGTCTGACGCCGGGCGGCTCTGTGAGCGACGGCAGGCGGAGGCGGAAGTGTACGGACGCCGGTTTTGATACGAAACGGCACGCTCCGTCCGCGTGAAAAGCGCGGACGGAGCGCGTGAAAACTATCCGCGGAGCGATCTGCGGGCAAGAGGGGAAAATTCGACGGAAACGTCCGGATTTTCTTTTGTGCAAAAATATCTGCCGCATGTCCGTATGCGTGCGGGAGATGTGCATGAAGCGGCGCGTTTTTTCCGCGTCGGAGACGGACGGATGCGCGGCAGCCGTGAGTGCCGCACCGCATTTGCGCCGGGGACACGGATCGTGTTCCGCATGAAAGAGGGGAAAGGAGAAAAACAAGTCAAACCATCCCGAAAGGGAAATAAATGAAAGGAACAAATATGGAACTGTACCAAAGATTTCTGACCGAAAAAGTTGATGCAAACGGGCTGCTTACCGGAATAGATTTCCATGCCCCCGACAACTTCAATTTCGGCTTCGACGTGGTCGACTGCTACGGCACCGAGGAGCCGGAGAGAAGAGCCATGATTTGGGTGTCGTCTGACGGAGAGGAGAAGATATTCACCTTCGGAGACATGATGCGCAAATCCGCACAAACGGCAAACTATCTCAAAGCCCTCGGCATTAAGAAGGGGGACAGGGTCCTCCTCGTCCTCCGCAGGCATTGGGAATTCTGGCCTATCATCGTAGCCTTGCACAAAATAGGCGCGATCAGCATTCCGGCGACCGATCAGCTCAAAGAGAAAGACTTTGTGTACCGTTTCGACGCCGCGGGAGTGAGCGCGGTCATCTGCACCACGACTGGTAAGGTGATCGAGGAAGCGGAAGCGGCGGCAGAGAAGTGTCCGCAGGTCAAGATCAGGATCTCCGCCGTGGACAGGAGAGAAGGGTGGCACTATTACAATGAGGAATGCGTGGAGTTTTCCGACGTCTATCCGCGTCCGACTGACGGCACGGCGCCCATGCGCGACGAGCTGATGCTGATGTATTTCACGTCCGGCACGACGGCGTATCCCAAGATAGCGGCGCATGAGCATACCTACGCGCTTGCGCATTTCCTCACCGCGAAGTGGTGGCATAACGTGCGCCCGGACGGAGTGCATTTCACCGTCGCCGAAACGGGCTGGGGCAAGGCGGTATGGGGCAAACTCTACGGACAGTGGCTGTGCGGAGAGTGTGTGTTCACTTACGATTTCGAGCGCTTCGATCAGGAAAAAGTGCTGGATATGATAGGGAAGTATCGCATCACGACCTTCTGCGCGCCCGCGACTATATACCGCTTCATGATCAAGGCGGATCTGAGCAAACACGACCTTTCGTCGCTGGAATACATCACCACGGCGGGCGAGGCGGTGAACCCGGAAGTGTTCAACCAGCTCAAAGCCGCTACGGGACACCAGCTTATGGAAGGCTTCGGACAGACCGAGACCACGCTCACCGTCGCCAACCTCGTGGGAATGAACCCGAAGCCCGGCAGTATGGGCAAGCCTACGCCGATATACAAGCTCAGACTTGTGTCCGCCGACGGCAGCGAAACGCCGATGGGCGAGCCGGGCGAGATCTGCGTCGACATCAGCGAGGGCAGACCTTACGGGCTGTTCCGCGAATACTACGGCGATCCCGAGAGCACGAAACGTGTCATGCACGACGGTCTGTACCATACGGGCGACATGGCGTACCGCGATGAGGACGGATATCTGTTCTTCGTCGGGCGCACGGACGACATCATCAAGTCGAGCGGTTACCGCATAGGGCCGTTCGAGATCGAGAGCGTGCTCATGGAGCATCCGGCGGTGCTTGAGTGCGCGGTGACGGGCGTGCCCGATCCGACGAGAGGGCAGGTGGTCAAGGCGACGATCGTGCTTGTGAAAGGATACGAAGCGACGGAAGAGTTGAAGAAAGAGATCCAGACTTTCGTGAAGAATCTGACGGCGCCGTACAAGTATCCGAGGGTGATCGAGTTTGTGGGAGAGCTGCCGAAGACGATTTCGGGGAAGATAAGAAGAACGGAACTGAGGAAATGAGAGGAGCCGCGCATCGCGCGGCTCTCTCCACTTTCCATTTGGGGACGGGGCAAATTTGGAAACTTTCTTTCCAAATTTGCCCCGTCCCCAAATGGAAAGTAATTGACAAGAGGGAAGACGTATGATAAAATTTTATATATAAAAGCTACACAAAAGAGGAGGATTAAGGAATGTCCAGACTGCCGAGAAAAGCGTATGAAACCCATTACTATCACGTCATCGTACAGGGGATAGGTAAAGAGGAGATTTTCGAGAGCGGAAGGTTTAAGTCCGAGTATCTGAACGACATTGCGATGTTCAAGGATATGTGCGGCGTGAAGGTGCTGACATATGCCGTGATGAACAACCATTGTCATTTGCTGTTGTATGCACCGGACAGCGCGGCGCTGGGCGCTTTCATGCGCAGGGTGAACACGCGGTATGCGCAATATTACAATCACGTGAAGGAACGCGTGGGGTATGTGTTCCGCGACAGATACAAGAGTCAGCCTATTTTTGACGACAATTATTTGATCAATTGCATGGTTTACATACACAATAATCCTGTTAAAATCGGCATTGTGACGGAAGCGGCGGATTATTCCTATTCCGGGCTGCAATGCTACCATTCGCGCGCCGGGCTGGTGGATCTGGCTGCGGCGGGGGAGATCTTCGACGCGGATGCGGAGAACGTGGAGGCGATCATGGAGGAGCGTTCCGCGCAGGCGGACGGCAACTGCCCGGAGTGGTTGGATGTGGAAGAGGAGCGGCGCAGTCCGCAGGAGATCGCGGCGCGGGTGATCGCGGGGTGCGGCGTGCCGGCGGAGCTGTTGAAGCATGACAAGGCACGCTTGAAGAAGGCGGCGGAGACGATGATGAACGCGGGGCTGACGCGAACGGAGATCGCAGAGGCGGCTGGAGTGTCGCGACAGTGGCTAAGGACGTTGATGTAGTGCTGCGGTGTTTGCATTTGGGGACGGGGCAAATTCGGAAACTTTCTTTCCAAATTTGCCCCGTCCCCATTTGGAAAGAATGTTTGCATTTTTGCCCCGTCCCCAAATGGAAAGTCCCTAAATGGAAAGTGGAAAGTTTCCGGCGGAGGGGAAGGGGGCGGAGAGAGGGGAAAAATGGAAAGATTAAAAGGAAAAGGCTGCGGGATAACTGTGGTTAAGGGGAAGGAAGATAACAAAAGGTCGGTGGTAAGATTATTGTGCATATAATTATTCTGCGTACGTGCGTGTGCGAGCGAGCGTGTGTGAAAATGCGTGAGCAAGCGCCGGGCAAACGGACGGAGGGGAGCGGAAGCGAAGGCAGAGCCGAGCGGAGCGAACCCAGGGCGGAAGCAAGGCAGAGCCGAGCGGAGTGAACCGAGGACGGAAGCAAGGCAGAGCCGAGCGGAGCGAACCGAGGGCGGAAGCAAGGCAGAGCCGGGCGGAGCGAACCCGGGACGGAAGAGTGCGGGCGCGGAAGAAAAGAAACAGAAATTTTGGAAGTAACCCAGGGAAGTTGCTTTTGAGAGGTGGGATTATGAGTAACAGCCGTAACGGGCAGAGAAGATTTTTGGTCGGAACCATGAAAGCCGTAGTGCTGCTGATGTGCTTTGCGCTGATATTCGCGCTAGTGCTGAC
>DVJC01000027.1 GCA_018710835.1 Candidatus Limadaptatus stercoravium
TGCAATGTTTTCCAAAAACGATTTGTCCTCTGCTGAAAATGCGGCGGTGATGTCAAAAAGATGCGATGTGCCGTCGGCCATTTCAACGATTGCAGTGCGGTCAGTGAGATAGTTCACATTTTCGGCACCTGCGATTGAAGAAAGGATTTTTTGTTGCTTGGCAAGAGTGATGTCTGCCGCAAGACCGTCTTCGTTCACGTTCGCGTCATAGACGTCCGCCACCGAAACTGTCTTTTCCGCAGGGGGATCTTCTTCGCCGGTCGAGCCGGATTGTCCGGAGGGGTCCGGGGCGTTGCACGCCGCAAGTGCGAGCAGCGCGCAGCACAAAACCGCAAGGCACAAAAGCAGAGCAGTAAACCTGAACTTTTTCATATCAACCTCCCGCAACCAAAAAGCACGCCGCATCGCCTGTGTCGCCGCGCAACGTTCGGCATAAGCAAAAGCCGGCAACACAAGCGTTCGGTTGAGTAACCGACAACATTTTAACATGAAAAATTCGATTTTTCAATAAGCTGCCGAAAGTACGATTTATTCATTGACGGGTGAGGTCTTTCATTCCGTGACTTTCCGTTTGGGGACGGGGCAAAAATGTAAACAAACTTTCCAAATTTGCCCCGTCCCCAAATGGAAAGTGTTGGAGGGTTATGACTTTTTTTTCCATGCAAAAGGAAGGGCGCGGGCGCAGATAATAAGCGCATGAGGAAGATCATCGAACTTGTGCTCTCGGCGGCGATGTTCGCAGGTGTGCTGTCCGCCGGCGCGGACGGAAGCGCGTTCGCCGCCGCGGAGGAGAGATATGTGTATGTCGGCGGTGCGCCGGTGGGCATCACGCTTGACGCGGACGGGCTGATCGTGACGGGGATATGCGATGTGCGGACAGAAGAGGGGAGCGTGAGTCCGCTGGGAGAGTCCGGGCTGCAGGTCGGGGACGTGGTGAAGTCGCTTGACGGCGGCAGGACGCGTAATCTTTACGATTTCAGGCGGCGCGTCGCGGAGTCGGACGGCGAGGTGACGCTCGAGGTGGAGCGCGACAGCAGGAGATTCGAAGTGACGGCGCTTCCCGCAAAGGACGAGGCGTCCGGCGAAAACAGGCTGGGGCTTTACCTCAAAGAGGACGTGGGCGGCATAGGCACGCTCACCTTCGTCACCGAAGAGGGCGCATACGCGGCGCTCGGTCACCACGTCGCGGACCCGGAAACGGGGCTTTCCGCCGAGTTGCAAGGCGGGAAGCTGTTCGACGTCACGATCGACGGCGTACAGCGCGGAGAGCCGGGGAGAGCCGGCGGACTGCAGGCGGAGATCAACCGTCTTGCCACGCCCGTCGGACTCAACGAGGAAAACACCGAGATAGGAATATACGGCAGATGGAAGTCCCTGCCGCGCGGCGAAAAGATCCGCGTGGCGGGGCGGGGGGAAGCGCACCCCGGGCACGCGCAGGTGCTGACTACGCTCAGCGGCGGCACGCCGGAATTCTACGACGTGGACGTGGTGAAAGTAGAGCCGCAGTCGGAGCGTGCGCAGAAAGGATTGGTGATAGCTGTCCGCGACAAGCGGCTGCTGGAGCGCGCAGGCGGCATAGTGCAGGGCATGAGCGGAAGTCCCATCATCCAGGACGGAGTGCTCATCGGCGCGGTGACGCACGTCTTTGTCACCGATCCCACTCGCGGCTACGGCGTGCACGCGCGGTTCATGATGGACGAAGCGGAAAAGGTCGCGAAGATACGCGAACTGCCCGATGCGGCATAAGCATGACGTTTGACATATCTTTCTCCCTTTGCTATAATCACAAATGCCATCGCTCCCATAAACGGGGGAGCTGCGGAGGCAATCTCGCGCAGACAGAGGAGAACATAGGCTTTTAGTGTAGACTCCTCACAAACCGCTCGTTTTTACGGGCGGTTTTTAATACAAAAGCAGCTCCCTTAAGGGAGCTCTCCGTATTTTCCGTCGCTTGCAGACAGCCGCTCCAGCGCGGTGAGCAGGAACTGTTTGTTGGTGGGTTTGCCCTTGTCTTCGTCCAGCGTTTCGCCGAACTCCGCGTACAGCACATCCACGCTGCCCCTGAGCCACGCGGCGGAGATGGCGTTCTGAATGTCCTTTTCCACGCTCGCTTCAGACGCGCCGAACTCTTCGGCAAGCCGCTTGTAGCCGAAGTATTTGAGGGGCATGACCTCCGTGCCCTCCTGCGCCAGCGCGATGAGGCGCGCGAGCAGGCGGTAGCCTTTGAGATTGGGCTGGAAACCTAGCTTCAGAAGATACAATTTTATTCGCGCGGGGATAGGGTTCATGCTGTGAGTTTAGCACTTTGCGGCTGCCGATTTTTGATGTTCTTGCGGCGAAAGAGGCGCATTACGGCGAAGGGTGTCAATAGCGCGCATATACCGCGGGCGTGCGGCATATCCTTTTGTATGAGAATGACTGGTCTTCGCACGGCATGGTGCATGGTCAAGGACTTCTGCAAGGAAAACCGCAGGAGCGTCATCAGTTTCTGCGCGCTGTTCGCGCTGGGCATCGTTCTCGGCATTTTCATCACCATCAACGCCGCCGGAGGCGAATTCGAGCAGATAGCGCGCGCGGATATGGAGTTCGGCGCGGTGAAAGTCTTCTTCACTGCGTCTTTCATGGTGCTCATAGGCTACGGGATCCTGCTTCTCGCCGCGTGCGCGCCCGCGCTCGCTATTGTGAGTCTGCTCGCGTTCGCGCTGCTCGGATACTATTTCGGCAAATACATGTGCCTGCTCGTCGCCGTCTACGGCATTACGGGCACGGTGAACATGATCGTCATCTACATTCCGTTTTTCCTCGTCACCTTCGTGTGCATGGCGGTAGCCGGCGCGAGAGCGGCAAGCGCCGTGGGGTGCAACCGTGTGCGCGCTTCCGCGCTCTCTTTGCTCAAGATCTACGGCGTCAATACGGCGGCGGATTTCGTCATTTTCGTCATCATAGGCTCCTTCGTCAAGGTCATCGTAGTCGGCTTTTGAGAATCGCGGTCTTGCCGTGTGCGACCGCGGTTTCCGCCTTTTTTGACGGTAACGCGCCGCATTTCACGCTCCGCCTGTGTATTCCGGGCGGAATGCGCTTGTTTCGGAATAAATCCGCGCGCTTTACGCACACTAGCCGCGAGGTGAACTATGAAAGAGAAAGCCGAAAACGTATTGAGAAAAGCCCTTGCGGTGATCGCCGTGGCGCTTTTTGCCGTGTGCGCGGCGGCGGCAGCCGTGTTCGTTCCGTCGGCGCATGCGCGTGCGGAGGGATTGAACACAGAGGGCAAATCCGCTTATCTCGTGGACGCGGCGACGGGCACCGTTCTCTACGCAAAGAACGAAAACGCGCGGCTTCCCATCGCGAGCATGGTCAAGATCATGACCGTACTGCTCACGCTGGAAGCGGTGGACAGGGGAGAGCTGTCGCTTGACGAGGAAGTGTACGTCAGCGAAAACGCGGCGTCAATGGGCGGCTCGCAGATATTCCTGGACGCCGGTACGCGGCACAGGGCGGCGGATCTTCTGAAGTCGGTCGTCGTCGCAAGCGCGAACGACAGCTGTGTCGCCCTCGCGGAGAGGATCTCCGGCAGCGTGGAAGGCTTCGTAAACGATATGAACGCGCGTGCGGCGGAACTCGGCATGAAGGACACCAATTTCGTCAACTGCACAGGACTTCCCGCGGCGGAAGGATTCTCCACCGCCAAGGATGTGTCGGTGATGTTCCGCGAGGTAATAAAACACCCCGTCTATTTCGAGGACGCGGGCGTGTGGCTGGAGGATTACACCCACCCCGACGGGCGGCTCACCACCATGACCAACACCAACGAACTGGTCAGATTCTACAACGGCTGCGACGGCGGCAAGACGGGGTTCACGTCCGAGGCGAAGTTCTGTCTTTCGGCTACGGCGGAGCGCGACGGACTGCGTATCGTGGCGGTCGTCATAGGCGCGGACAGCTCCAAAGGCAGGTTTAACGCCGTAAGTACGATGTTCAACTACGCTTTCGGTAATTTCCGCTCGCAGAAGTTCGTCGCTGCAGGGGAGAGCGTGGGCGACGTGCGCGTGTCGGGCGGCAAGGAACGGCGGGTGGACGTCACCGTATCCGAGGACGTGACTGTCCTTGTGCCGCGGAACGACAAGTCCGAGGCGGAGCTGAGGATCGAGCTGCCCGACAGGATAAAAGCCCCCGTGAAAGCGGGCGACGCAGTCGGCAAGGGGTATGTGGTGAGAGAGGGCAACATCGAGCGCGAGTTCGACCTCGTGGCGGCGCGCGACGTGGAACGCGCGAGTCTGTGGGACCTCATCAAGCGCATAGGTTCTCCGAGGTGACCGGCCGGACGGCGTACCGCGGCGCGGTAAAAGCGGAAAAAGGGAGGGTAAGCCCCTCTCTTTTCCTTTCCGCCGCTCCGCGTCCCGTGCTGTGCGGCGCAACGGAGGGCATCGCCGCGCCGGCACGCAGAGAGGAGAGAAAAGCTGCCTGCTTCAACGTCCCGATTGACTTTTGCGCGCGTGCATGATAATATAACTGGGATTGGAGATACGAAAGCTATGAACACTCGTGATACCCTTTATGTGAAGGACGGCAATCTGATGATAGGTTCGTTCAAGGCGACGGAGCTTGCGGCGAAGTTCGGCACTCCGCTTTACGTCATGGACGCGCAGTACATAGCCGAGGTCTGCGACGCCTTCGTCGCGGCGGTCAACAAATGCGGTTCGGGCGCGGTGGCGTTCGCCAACAAGGCGTTCGCGACCGTGGCGACGGCGAAACTGGCGGCGGCGCACGGACTGTGGTTCGACGTGGTGTCCGGCGGCGAGCTTTACCTCGTGGCGCAGGCGGGCGCGGATATGAAAAAGGTGCTTTTCCACGGCAACAACAAGACTCCGCGCGAGATAGACGAAGGGCTGGCGCACGGGATAGGTTTTTTTGTCGTCGACAGCCTGAACGAGCTTGAACTGCTCGACGAAAAGGCCGGAAGGAGGGGCGTGAAACAGGACGTGCTCGTGCGCGTAAACCCCGGCGTGTCGGCGCATACATACGAGGCGGTCATGACAGCCGCGCCTTTCAGCAAATTCGGCTTCGACGTGCACGGCGACGCGCTGGACGTCATAAAGGACATCGCATCGAGAAAGAACCTCAATTTCCGCGGACTGCACGTCCACATCGGTTCGCAGATCTACGACCATTCCTCCTACGACGCCGCCATCGACATCACGACGGATTTTGTGAAGAAACTCGCGGACGAAGGCATCGTCACGGACATCCTCGACATGGGCGGCGGCTACGGCATCTACTACACGGACGAGGACCCGAAGTTCACTCCGAGGCGCTACGCCTACACGGTGGAGAGCATTGCGCGGCTGGTCGCGGAGAAGTCCGCCGAGAAGGGGCTTAAACAGCCTTTCCTTATTGTGGAGCCGGGCAGGAGTATAGTGGGAGAGGCGGGGATCACCCTGTACACCGTGGGCGCGATAAAGGATTTCCCCGGCGTGCGCAAGTACGTCGCAGTGGACGGCGGAATGTTCGACAATCCGCGCTACGCGCTGTACGAGTCGCGCTATTCCGCGGTGATCGCAAACAAAGCGGACAAGCCGGCGGACGAGATCGTCACCATTGCCGGAAAGTGCTGTGAGAGCGGCGACCTCATCGGCAAGGATATGCCCCTACAGCATGCCGAAACGGGGGACATCCTCGCGGTGTTCTCGACGGGCGCGTACAACTATTCGATGGCGTCCAACTACAATCTCAACGCCGTGCCCCCGGTGGTGCTGGTGGACGGCGACAAGGCGGATTACATAGTGAAACCCCAGACTTACGGAGATCTGCTCCGCAACAACACGGTGCCGGAATGGCTGAACGGCTGAACGACGACATCAACGCACCCGTATCTGCGGAAGATACTACGGATGCCGCGGCGTCCGCGTTTCCGTATGCGGAAGACGGCGCGGGAAATGCGGTCCCCGTCGATGAAGACGCGCGCGAAACGTCCGTCGGCGGTTTTGCTGACGCGGAAGAACCTTCGGACGGCGCTGACGGCGGCGCGTATTCGGACGAGGCGGCAGAGCCTTACGACGAGGAACGCCCGCACCGCGTGGAGATAGTCACCGAGGCGGTGGTGCACGAGCGCAGGCTTCCCCGTTCATCCGAAAAGTCCGCCACTTTCGAAACTTCGGAAACGCTCACCGGCGAGCCGGGGCTTTCGGACGCGGAATATATCTCCGGCGGCAGACCGGTCATACATTACCATCTCAGCGACTACGACGGGCCGCTCGATCTGTTGCTCGAACTCATCAAGGAAGCGAAGATCGACATCGAGGACATCTTCATTTCCGACGTGACGCGGCAGTATGTGGAGATCATCAGCAGCATTCCGCGCGAGGAGCTGGACTTCGACTACGCGGGCGAATTCATCACCATCGCCGCGCAGCTGGTGTATCTCAAATCCCTGCGTACGCTGCCTTCCGACGACGAGGACGACGATTATTACGAAGATCCCGAAATACAGCGCAGGGAGTTCATCAACAAGATCAAGGCGTTCGCGCTCATGAAAGAGCAGTCGGCAAAACTCCGCGAGGTCGAAACGATCAACCGTTTTTACCGCATGCCGGCGTACACCGAGAAGGATTACCGCGTGGTGCTCACCAACTTCTCGCTGCCCAAGCTCGTGGAAGCGTTCGCGCGCGTTATGGTGAACGCGGACAGAAGGGAAGCCTCCATCATACCCAAAAAGGTGGTGAAGGAGCGCTTCTCCGTCGCCGACCAGATGAAACACATACTCGAAGTCATGCGCTTCGAGAGGGAATATCCGTTTACGTCGCTGTTTGAGCCCGACTTTGACAAGAGCGACATAGTGACGACTTTCCTCGCCGTGCTCGAACTGCTCAAATACGGCAGGCTGCGCGCGGAACAGGAGGAGAATTTCGGCGAGATAATGCTGTACGCCGTGGAGGGCGCGACGGACACTCCGCTGGAGTTTTTGGAGGACGAGAATGGAAAATATTAAGAACGTGGTGGAGGCGCTCGTATTTTCGTCGGGCGTTCCGCTCGCCAAAAAGGAGATAATCGACAAGATACCGGAACTCACGACGCGGAAACTCGACAACATCGTTGCGGAACTCCAGAAAGAGTACAGCGGCACGAGCGGCATTCTGCTGCTGGACTTCAACGGCAAACTTCAGTTCAGTTCCAATCCACGCTACGGCGAGATACTTGCCGAGATACTCACGCCGCTGAGGGAAAGACAGCTGAGCAAGACGCTGCTCGAAGTGCTTGCCACCATCGCCTATCAGCAGCCCGTCACGCGTACGGAACTAGAGGAGATGAGAGGCTCTCCGGACGGCACGACCACCAGCTGCGAGTACGCCATAACCGGACTGCTCAAAGCGGGGCTCATCCAGGTGGTGGGCAGAAAGGACACCGTGGGCAGACCTTTCCTTTACGGCACTACGGACGAATTTCTCAAGAAATTCCAGCTTTCCGACATAGCGGATCTTCCGGACTACACCGAAGTCATGGAAAAACTCAAGGAGATATACGCTCCCGCGCAGGAGACGCTGTTCCACACCCGTTCCATACTAGGAGAGGGGGAGGAGCAGGGCGAAGCCGCCGCGGACGTCGCGGAGGAAGAGATACCGGAGTTTCTCGAAGGCGAGGAGTACGAAGTGTACGAGTGAGATACGCGCCTGCGCCGGCAGGATACATAATTGCGCAAAAAAACGCCACAATAACGCTGTGGCGTTTTTTATTGCGTTGATAGCCGTCGAAGCGGTGCTGATACTTCTCTCCGCTCCCGTGCCGATAGCGGTGCGGGTGCATGCGTGTATGAGTGCGGCGAAGTTCGCCGCCGAGATGAAAGTGCTCGGCGCGCGCGCCGTCACCGTGACCGTGCAGGCGGAAAAAGACGGGGTTAGATTGCGGATAAACGGTAAAAAACCGAAACCGTCCTCCGGGCGGAAACACCCTCTTTCCGCCGTCGGAGCGGTCAACGCTCTCCGCACCGCCGGAGAGGAAAGGGCGGTGAGGTCGGGCAGCGTATCGCTGTTGATCGGCGCGGAGGACTGCGCAGACGGCGCGCTGCTGTGGGGAGCGGCGTCCGCGCTGGCGTGCGCGCTTCCGCAGAGGATAGCGAAAAGGTCGTTTTTCGCTCCCGGCACGGCGGCGTTTTTCGTCGACGCGGAAATAAAGGCGCGCGTAAGCGTTTTTTCGGGGCTGAGGATAGCCCGTGCGCTTTTTAAGGGCTGAACGCCGATACATAACCGAGGCGCGGCAGGCATATCCCGTCTGCGGAGAGAGGAGCAAAATGAGAGATCTGGACGAAATACTGCAAAAGACGATAGATCGCATGCGCGCCGTTTCGGACTGCGAGGCGGTGTGCGGCAAGCCGGTCACCGCTCAGGACGGGACGGTGATGATACCCGTGAGCAAGGTGAGCTGCGGATTTGTGGCGGGCGGAGGAGAATACGGGCTCGGACAGGACAAGAGCGCGTCGGCGGAAGCCTATCCGTGCGCCGCGGCGAGCGGCGGCGGCATCACAGTGACTCCGCTCGGTTTTCTCGTCTGCGGCAAGGAAAAGAGATTCATATCCGTGTCCGCGGCGGAGAAAGAGGAGGGGTGGAAGGATCTTCTCCGCGCGGCGGTGAATGCGGTCAAAAGGAGCGGCGGCGATGAGTAGGACGCGTCGTGACGGAGATCCGCGTACGGGCGCGGCACGCAGGGCGTTCCGTTCAGCAGCAGTTTGCGCCGCGGCGGCGCTATGCGTTCTGTCCGCTCTTTTCGGGACGTTTTCACCGGCCGGAAAGGCGGCTTCGGCGGCAGGAGCATCCTCCGCGATCGTCGTGGAAGTGAGCACGGGCAGAGTGCTTTCGGAGTCGAACGCGGACGCCAAGGCTTATCCCGCCAGCACCACGAAGATACTTACCGCACTGGTGGTGCTCGAAACGCTTCCTCTCGACCTTGTCGTGACCGTACCGCGCGAGGCGGCAGGCGTGGAAGGCTCGTCCGTATATCTGCGCGCCGGGGAGAAGCTCACCGTCGAAGAACTGCTTTACGCGCTTATGCTCAGGAGCGGCAACGACGCGGCGATGGCGCTCGCGCTCGCCGCGGGAGGGAGCGTGCCTCGTTTCGCCGCGATGATGAACGAGCGCGCGGAGAAGTGCGGAGCGAAACACTCGCATTTCGTCAATCCGCACGGACTGCACGACGACGAGCATTACACCACCGCGCGCGATCTTGCGCTCATTACGGCGGAAGCGTACGGGAACCGGGACTTTTGCCGCATAGTGTCTACGCGTTCCGTGACCGTGGGAGAGGGAGAAAGCAGGCGGTATTTCGCCAACAAGAACAAGCTCCTCGGCACCTACGGGGGCGCGAACGGCGTCAAGACGGGCTTCACCACCAAGAGCGGCAGGTGTCTGGTGGGCGGCGCGTACCGCGACGGAATGCAGCTGGTGTCCGTGGTGCTGAACCGTTACGACATGTGGGAGGCGACGCGCGCGATGCTGGACAAGGCGTTCGGTGAATACGAAATGCGCGACATGCTCTCCCTGCCGGCGGCGGAGGACGGCGGCAGAGCGGTGGAAGTGCGCTTTGACGAAAGGGGCGCTCCCGTACCTGCGAAATACCCCGTCAAAAGATCAGGCGAAAGCGTCGGCACGGTTTTCGTATAGCCGCACTTGCGCGTGCGCGAACGCTTGCTTTCGCGCAATAAAAAATGTATAATGCTACTATCCATCAAGGACGGTAGCATTATGCGTTTGAACAAGTATATTGCCGAGTGCGGCGTATGTTCGCGCCGCAAGGCGGACGAGCTCATCGCCGAAGGACGCGTGAGCGTAAACGGCAGAAAGGTGACCGGGCCAGGAGCCGACGTCGGCGGCAAAGACACCGTGTATCTCGACGGGAAGAAGATAGTTCCTGTCGCGCACTACGAATACGTCATGCTCAACAAACCGAAGGGCTGTGTGACCACGCGCTCGGACGACAAGGGCAGAAAGACGGTGTACGACTATCTCGACACCGAAAGGAGGCTCGTGCCCGTCGGGCGGCTGGACTACGACAGCGAAGGGCTGCTTCTTTTCACGGACGACGGCGAGCTGACTTACCGGCTGACGCATCCGTCGTCGGCTGTCCCCAAGACTTACATCGTCAAGATCGAGGGCGGGATACAGGAGAGCGATCTCGCCATACTGCGCAAGGGCGCGACGTACGAAGGCGTGAAGTATTCGCGCTGCAAGGTCAGGCTGCTCGGCGAGGAGAACGGACTGAGCCGCCTCGAGGTGGTCATCACGGAGGGGAAAAACCGCGAGATACGCAATATGTTCGCCGCCGTCGAGAAGAACGTGGTGTTCTTAAAGCGCACCGCCATAGGCGAGCTGCGCCTCGGCGGACTCGGTCGCGGCTGCACGCGCGAGCTGAACGAATACGAAGTGGCTTACCTCAAGTCGCTGTAACGGCGCGGCTGTCCGGGCGGCGCGGTACGGAAAAGCGGAAAACGGGATTCCGGAGTTAAAATGAAGATACTTCTCAGCAACGACGACGGCTATTTTGCCGAAGGAATAGTGACTCTTGCGCTTGCTTTGGCAGAGGAACACGACGTAAGGGTGAGCGCACCCGCGGCGGAAAGATCGGGCGCGGGGCACGCGCTTACGTTCAACCGCACGTTCAAATGGACGGAAATCGCTCCGGACGAAATGCTGCTCACTGGTGCGGACGGGAAGAGGATCCCTTTCCATGCAGTGCACGGGTCGCCGGCGGACGCGGTCAAATTCGCGCTCGAATACATATACCGCGACGAAAAATTCGACCTTGTCATCTCCGGCATAAACAGCGTGCCCAACATCGGCTCGGACATCATATATTCCGGCACTTTCGGCGCGGCGGAAGAGGGGAGCGTGCTCGGCGTTCCGTCCGTGGCGGTGTCCGCGGCGGCATACGACGGAGGATATGCGCTCGCGGCGGAGTTTGTCAAAAACAATCTTTCCGCGCTGCACGCGGCGGCGTCCCCGTACGTCACGGTCAACGTCAACGTTCCTTCGGGCGACCGCGGGAAGATCAAAGGCGTCGCGGTCGTGCCCCTCGGCATCAGGCGTTATAACGACTGGTACGAGCACGACGGCAGCGGCGGATACGAACTTTTCGGCTCGCCGGGCAATTATGCGGCGGACAAAGAGGAAACGGACTGCAAGATGTTCGACCTCGGATATATCACGGTCACACCCGTGCGCGTCCTCTGCACGGACGAGGGGAGCGTTGCGAGAGTGAGGGAGAACGGGTGGAAGATATGAAAGTCACCGTCATCGGAGGCGGCGCGGCGGGCGCGATGTGCGCTGTGCTGGCGGCGCGGGGCGGCGCGGACGTAACGCTGCTCGAGAAGAACGAAAAGACGGGTAAGAAACTGTTCATCACCGGCAAGGGCAGGTGCAACCTCACGGCGGACCTGCCGCCTGCGGAATTTCTGGAAGGCGTGGTGCACGGCGAAAAGTTCCTGCGCGGCGCCGTGTGGTCTTTTTCCTCAGCGGACACGAAGAAATTTTTCGAGGACGAAGGCGTACCCCTCGTCACGGAGAGGGGCAACAGGGTTTTCCCGGCTTCGGGGAAGTCGTCGGACATCACGCGCGCCCTCGACCGCGCGCTGAAAGAGAGCGGAGTAAAGGTTGAGCTGAACGCCGAAGTTCGCCGCGCGGAAAAGCGCTGGGAAAAGTTCGCCGCGGTGCTCGCCGACGGCAGGGAATTCATCTCCGACGCGCTGGTCGTCGCCACGGGCGGCAAAAGCTATCCTTCCACGGGTTCGACGGGGGACGGTTACGCCTTTGCGGAGAAGTTCGGGCACTCGGTGGTGAAGCCCGTCCCGTCGCTGGTGCAGCTGATCACGAAGGAGGACGTATCTCCTCTCAACGGGCTGTCGCTGAAAAACGTGACACTCTCCGCAGAGGTGCCGGGCGGGAAAACCGTTTCGGAATTCGGCGAAATGCTGTTTACGAAACGGGGAATAAGCGGTCCGGTCGCGCTCACGCTGTCGGCGCGTCTCAACAGAGTCGGCGGCGCGCGGCTGCACCTCGATCTGAAGCCCGCGCTTACCCGTGAAAAGCTCGACGCGCGGATACTGCGCGACTTCTCGGAGAGGAAGAATGCCGACCTCAAGAATGTCACGCGCGCCCTGCTTCCCGAACGGCTCAATCTTTACGTACTTGAAAGGGCGGGGCTGCCGCCCGGCAAAAAGGTCAATGCCGTCACGAAAGAGGAGAGGACAAGGCTTGCGGACACTGTGAAAGATCTGACTTTCGGATTTGCGTCCGTCGGACCTTTCGAGGAGGCTGTGGTGACGTCGGGCGGAGTTAGTCTGAAGGAGCTTACTCCCAGGTGCGAGAGCAGGCTGGTGAAAGGGCTTTACTTCATAGGCGAAGTCATCGACGCGGACGCGTATACCGGCGGATACAACCTGCAGATAGCCTTTTCGACGGCGGCGGCGTGCGCTGCGTCGGTCACGGGCGGCGCAGGACGGCATTCCGATTGACACGGAAAGCGCGTACGGATATAATCTTTGGCGAGGGCACACATGATAAACATCGCAATAGACGGACCTGCCGGCGCAGGAAAGAGCACGATAGCAAAAGCGGTCGCAAAGCGGCTGGGCATAATATATCTCGACACGGGCGCAATGTACAGGAGCGTGGCGTATTACGTCCTGAAACACGGCGTTTCCGTATCCGACGAAAAGGGCGTGCAGGGCATTCTCGGCGGGCTTGAAATGGACATCCGCTACGAGGACGGCGCGCAGCAGATATACGTCTGCGGCGAAAACGTCACGCCCTATCTCAGAGAGCCGCATATGTCCAAAGCCGCTTCCGACGTGTCCGCACTTCCTGCGGTAAGATACAAAATGGTGGAACTGCAAAGGGAATTTGCAGCCTCTCACGACGTCGTGCTGGACGGCAGGGACATTGGCACGTTCGTGCTGCCGGAGGCAAACTGCAAGTTCTACATGACCGCGTCGCCGGAAGAAAGGGCGGAGAGGCGGCATAAGGAGCTTGCTGAAAAAGGGAGCGCATGCACGTTCAAAGAAGTGCTCGACGACATCAACAAGCGCGATTACAACGACTCGCACCGCGCGGTTGCGCCGCTGAGGCAGGCGGACGACGCGGTGTACATCGACACCACCGACATGACACCGGAAGAGGTGATCGAGCTGGTGGTGCGCACGGTTTCGGAGAAGAGAAAATGAACAAGAATATGACCGATAACGAAACAGCCGCGAAAAAAGCGGCAAAACCCGTGAAGAAAAAGGAAGAATCTTTCAGATTCTACCGCGTCGTGCGCGCATTTCTCGCGCCGCTGATAAAGCTGCTTTGGCCTACGGAAGTCGTGCACAGGGAGCGTTTCGACGAAATGGGCGGAGGACTGGTGGTGTGCAACCATTACGCCGTGCCGGACACTCTCATTCCCGTGGCTTCGCTCTACAAGAAGGAGCTGCATGTGCTGGCGAAGGCGGAGGCTTTCGAGTGCGCGAAGATCGCAAACTGGTTCCTGCGCAAAGCGGGCGCCATTCCCGTACACCGCGGCGAAGCGGACATCAACGCCGTCAAGGAAGTGCTGGGGGTGCTCCGCGCGGACAAGAAGCTGGTGATGTATCCCGAAGGCACCCGCAACCGCGAGGGCACCAAGGAAATGCTGGAGTTCAAGCAGGGGGCGGCGAGGTTCGCCATCAAGGCGAAGAAGCCCGTGCTTCCCATGGTGTATTACCGCATGCACAAAGTTTTCAGGAAAAACTGGCTTTATATCGGCGAGCCGATCATGCTGGACGAATTCTACGGCACGAGGGATCCCGAAGACTACGAACGCGCCACGCAGAAGGTGTTCGAAGGCATGCAGGCGACGAGGGCGGCATGCGACGAGTATGTCGAATCCAGGCTGAAGAAGAAGGATAAATGAAGATCACGGTCGCAAAAAACGCCGGTTTCTGCAGCGGAGTGAAAAACGCCGTCGACAAGGCGCTGGAGCTTGCGCGGGAGTACGGCAGGGTGTACACCATCGGCGCTCTCATACACAACGAGGGCGTCGTGCAATATCTCGAGGACAGGGGAGTGCACGCGGTTACTCTCGGCGAGGCGCGCGCCCTTCCGCCCGGGAGCGCGGCGCTCATCCGGGCGCACGGCATACCGCGCGGCGACGAGGAGTACATCCGCTCGCGCGGCGTACTGCTTTTCGACGCGACGTGTCCCGTGGTCAAGCGCATACACCGCATAATCGCGGAGCGCAGCGCGGCGGGTGACGACATCGTCATTGTAGGCGACCGCAACCACGACGAAGTGTCGGGAGCCGCGAGCTACGGAGAGCGCGTCACCGTCGTTTCGGACAAGGAAGAGCCGGTCTTTGCCGACCGCCCCGTTTCGGTCGTGTTCCAGACCACGATTTTGGCGGACAGGTACGGAGAAATTGCGCGTTCTGCCGAAATTTCGCAAAAAAACGGCGGTAAAACAGTTGGAATTTTTAATACTATTTGTTATACTACCATAAGCAGGCAAGACGAAGCGCGCGAACTTGCGCGTACGCACGACGCGGTGATCGTCCTCGGCAGCCGTTCCAGCGCGAACACGCGCAGGCTTTACGAGGTCGCGTCAGCGGTCAATCCGGACACCTTTTTCGTCACTTGCGCGGAGGAACTGCCTGCGGAAAAGATCAAACATTCGGATAGTATATCGATCGTGGCGGGAGCATCCACTCCGCCGTGGTTGATACAGGAGGTTACAAGTCTTATGAGTGAAACTACTCAGAACATCGCTGCAAACGAAGTCCCTGCGGCGGAAGAAGAAGCGAAAAAAGAGGCAACGCTTTGCGAAGAAGAATCTGCGGATAAACAGTCCGCCCCCGAAAAGGAGCTGACCATGGAGGACGTCGTTGCGTCCACGAAGGCGTCGGGCTATGTCAACTACAAAGTAGGCAAGCGCGTCGCGGGCAAAGTTCTCCGTGCGGACGAATCCGGCATATATGTCAGCATCGGCGGCAAGAAAGACGGTTTCATTGATAAGGCAGACGCGACCGCCGACGGCGAATACAATCCCGAAGATTACAAGCCCGGCGACGATATCGAGGCGAACATAATCAGCAACAACAAAGAATATGTCGCGCTCTCCAAGAAGGAAGTGGACATCAGACGCGCCGAGGACGAAGCCGCCGAAAAGGCGCTGAGCGCCGGCGAGTTCTCCCTCAAGATGACGGAAGTCGTCAAGGGCGGTCTGCGCGGCAGAATGGGCAAGTACACCGTGTTCGTGCCCGCGTCCCAGATCCGCATGGGCTATGTCAAGAACCTTGAGGATTACAAGGACAAGACGCTCCGCCTGACGCTCATGCCTCCCAAGGAGAAGGAGCATGCCGAGGGCGAAGAAGGCGAAGCCGTCGAAGCCAGACCCGAAAAGAAGTCCAGATATCTCTTCGCTTCCCAGCGTATCATCCTTGAGCGTGAGAAGAAGGAGAAAGAGGACAATTTCTGGAACAACATCCATGTCAACGACGTCGTCGAAGGCAAGGTCAAGAGATTTACCGATTTCGGCGCGTTCGTCAACGTGCGCGGATTCGACTGCCTGGCTCACATCTCCGAGCTGAGCTGGAACAAGATCGACGATCCTTCCCTCGTCCTCAAGATCGGCGAAACCTACGATTTCGTCGTCCTCAAGATGGACAGAGAGTCCGGCAGGATCTCCCTCGGTTACAAGCAGCTCCAGAAGAAGCCCTATGAGCTTGCCGCCGAGATGTATCCCGTCGGCACCGTCATCAAGGGCAAGGTGGAGCGCATATTCCCCTTCGGAGCGTTCATCTCCATCGCTGACGGCGTGGACGGACTCGTGCACGTGTCCCAGATCTCCCACAACTGGATCAAGGACGCCAACGAAGTGCTCAAAGTCGGCGACGAAGTAGAGGCGAAGATCATCAGCTTCGAGGACAACCGCATCACGCTTTCCATCAAGGATCTGCTCCCCGCGCCGGAAGCCGGCGAAGCGGCGGAAGCGGCAGAGAGCGAGAGCGGCGAGGAGAGGACCGCGCGCAGAGCGTCCCGCATGAAGAAGTTCGCGGAGAAGCTCGACGCCAGCGAGGAGAAGAGAGAGCGCCGTCCCAGAAAGGAAAGCTCCAACGAGCCCAAGGAATGGGTGTCCGGCTCCAGCTCCGCAACTCTCGGCGACCTGTTCAAGAACCTCAACCTGCAGCTTGACGAGGAAAAGGCGGAAGAAGCTCCTGCCGAAAGCGCGGAGAAAGCCCCCAAGAAGACCACCCGCAAAAAGAAGGCGGCCGAAACTCCTGCGGAAGGCACGACAGACGCCGAATGAGCGACGTGAGAGCTTGTTTTAAGTAAGATGCGATGCCGCGGCACTGCCGCGGCATCTTTTTATATTGTTTATGTATGCGCGTGCGCGCGAGTATTGACTTATCGCTTCCGGTGAATTAAAATTATTCCGTTGCGAGGTGCGATATGGAGGATTACAACGATACCGCGGCTGTTGCGGCGGAAGAGGCGGAAACCGCTTCCGGAGAGCCGAACGGATCGGAAAAAAAACACAAACGTAAACTCACTGCGCGTGAGAAAGGAAAGATCGCGCTCATCGTGCTCGGTTCCTTTTTCGGGCTGATCGCGCTGCTTACCGTTATTCTTGCGCCGATAATCGTGGAAGGCAACAAAGTGATCACGCGCGACAGCGCCGAGCCGAACGATGCGCTGACCGAATGGATGAGCTACATATCCGACGACGCACCTGTCACGCGGCTTGCAATCCCCGGCTCGCATGATAGCGGTTGTTCCGGCATGCCGTGGTACGCCGAAACACAGGATCTGAATTTTGCCGAACAGCTCGCGCGCGGCGTGAGATATTTCGACATACGCGTCAACAAAAAAGGCGGCGATCTCGTCATTTTCCACGGCCCCGTGAACGGCACGGATTACGTCGAACTGCTTTATCAGATCGACGAGTTTATGGACGCGCATCCGTCGGAATTCCTCATACTCGACTTTTCGCATTTCAAAAACGACTCCGAGAGCGAGGTTTTCCGCCTTTTCGACGAGATAGTCAGCGCCGAAAGAGTGGTGAACGATACATGTATGACCGATTCCGAGTATCTCGATTCGCTGACACTCGGCGACGTCAGAGGCAAATGCGTCGTGTTCGTCGATCCGGAAGAAACGGAATTCTGCTGCAGGGATTACCTGTTCTTCAAAATGGGCGACGAGGTCGAAGCGGGGCAGGAGGACTTATTTTCGCTGGTATCGCCGTACAAAAAAACTCTGGAACGGCAGCTCCGCCAAGAAGTTTACCGACAAGATACTCGATCGCTACATCGACACCTTCAAGGGGATAGACTCCGGATTCTTCGTGCTGCAATGCCAGCTTACGGACAACGCTCTCGTGTTCGGCCCGCGCTACCGCGAGGGCAAACTCATCGAACGCGCGAACGACTTCGTGAGAGCGCTTTACTACAATGCGGAAGATCTGCCTTATATCAACATAATAATGCGTGATTTCGTCACATGCGAAAAGACCGCGCTCATAGTCGGGCTCAATATAGCAAAAGGCTGGGTGAGCGGAGAGAAAGCGGAGAGTTTCGCGGCATCGCTTGCGGAGTTCACGGACGCGATATGACCGCCGGCGCGTCCTGAACGCACCCGCGCGCGCAATACGGCGGCGCCGGACATAGAAGATAAACGGGAGAGTACCATGCAGATCACGGACAGTATTGTAAACGAAACGCTGGAAAACCTGCGCAGACGCGGCTTCGGCGCATATTACTGCGCGACAGCGGAAGAGGCGAAAGAGCTTGCGCTGTCGTTGATCCCTTCGGGGAGCGCCGTCGCATGGGGCGGCAGCGTGACCGCGGAGCAGATAGGGCTCACAGCCGCACTCAAAAACCGCGCAGACATTACGCGTATAGACCGCGACCTCGCCTCTTCGCCTGAGGAAAAACGCGAACTCATGCGCAAAGCGCTGCTTGCCGACGCGTATGTCGCGGGCGTGAACGGCATCTCGCGCGACGGCTGGCTGGTGAACATCGACGGCACGGGCAACCGCGTCGCCGCGATCACTTTCGGGCCGGAAAACGTAATTCTGGTGGCCGGCGTGAATAAGATAGAAAACGGAGTGCGGGAAGCGATGTCCCGCGCGCGTAATACGGCGGCGCCGCTCAATGTTAAGCGGCTCGGACTCCCGAACCCTTGTTCCAAGGCGGGGAAGTGCATGGATTGCACGGCGCAGACGACCATATGCAGCCACTTCGTCGAGCACCGTTTCTGCAAACCGGCAGGACGAATCAAAGTCATCCTCGTCGGAGAGTCTCTCGGCTACTGACCGCCGCGCCTTTGCACACGCTTTCCCATCCGCCTTGCGGCGACGAAAATCGCGTCACACGCAACCGACGATAACAGTCTGTAAAAGAACAGCGAGCGAAGCGAGCCGCCGCGGAGCAAAAATGAGCGACAGAGCGATAGTTGCAAAGCGAAGCGGAGAAACGAGGAGCGACGGAGCGTCTTGCATTTTTGCGACGCGAGAAGGAGCCGTTCACAGAGGCACGGCAAAAAGATTAGCCGAAATATCATACGGGGTCCCCGCCGAAAGCATTTTCGGTGGGGTATGAGTGGGGTCCCCGCCGAAAGCATTTTCGGTGGGGTACTGCGTGGGCAATCGTGAGTGTCGCCTTGCGGCGACGCTGGCAGGGGAGACGCGATTCGTAAGGAGCGCAGCGACGGAAAAGCGCATTTGGCGTCATTTGATCTGCATGCGAAGTCATGCAGGACGACAAATCGCGCCACACACAACTGACATCGGTGAAAAAAAGCGAGCGGAGTGAGCCCCGCGGAGGGGAAATGAGTGAGCAGGCGGATAGTTTTGCTCCGCAAAACGCGGAGCATGCGAACGTCTCAGCATTTACCCGACGCGAGAAGGAGCCGCAGGCGTGGAAACGAAATGCCCACGC
>DVJC01000028.1 GCA_018710835.1 Candidatus Limadaptatus stercoravium
CGGCGGAGTGCGGAGGACATGCCGCAGAGCAACGGGCACAGTCCGAGCAGGAGGACGGTTTTCCCTTTATTTTGCGGATCACCGTCCCTGCCGCCACCGCCGACACAACGACGACGCAAAGCACGATCACAAGTATATCAACGGGAGTCATATCGTCATTCCTTGTCGTTTGCGTCCGGGTTGTCGTCCCCGCTGTCCGCCGCAGCCGAGCCGACGGAGATCTCCGCACCGTCCGCCGCCGCGAGTTTGGCCTGCGCGTCGCGCTTGCGGTTGAACATCACGATTCCGCACACCGCAGCCGCCGCGAGAGCGAGGAAGATGAACACCGTCCACCACCAGCTGCCGACGAGATACACCGTCGTGCCGACGATATACGACGTCACCAGCCAGAATACGAGAGTGTTGTTGAACGCTTTTTTGCTGCCCAGCTCCGCTTTTGCGGTGGCGACCGCCGCGAAGCACGGTATCGTCGTCATGTTGAAGGCGATGAAGGAGATGAGCGCGGGGACAGTAATGCCGGTCTGCTCTATCATGATCGCCGCCGCGGTGATGCCTTCCGCATCCGCTTCCGCGTCGTACGCTCCGCCCGTCGCCGCCATTATTACCGCCGCCATGGTGCCGAAGCCCGCGATGACGTTCTCCTTGGCGATGAGTCCCATGACCGCCGCCACGACGAACACCCATCCGTAAGCGCCGAGCTGCGAACCGAAGCCGAGGGGCGTGAACAGGGGCTGTATGAGCTGCCCTATGCCGGCAAGGATGCTGCTGCCCATTTCCTCGTCCGGGAGATAGCTCCAATTCCACGAGAAGTGGAGGAGGAACCAGATGAGTATCGTGGACGCGAGTATGATGGTGAACGCCTTTTTGACAAAGTGTTTTGTCTTATCCCAAAGGTGCAGTGCGAGCGCTTTCGCCTGGGGCGCGTGGTATGCCGGAAGCTCCATGATGAAGGGAGGAGTGTCTCCGCGCATGGTGGTGTTGCGCATGACTATGACCGCAATGACGGCGACCGCGATACCGAGTATGTACATTCCGTAAGTGATCGCATCCGAATTCCCCACGCCGAAGAACTGTACTATACCGCCTGCTATAGCCACGAGTATGGGCAGTTTGGCGCCGCAGGAGAAGAACGGGATCACCCTTATGGTCGCCATCCTTTCCTTGTCGTCGGCGAGAGTCCTGGTGTTGATCATGGCGGGGATCGAGCAACCGAATCCCATGATCATCGGCATGAAAGCTCTGCCTGAAAGCCCGAATCTGCGGAATATCCTGTCCAGGATGAACGCCACGCGCGCCATGTATCCGCTGTCTTCAATAATGGAGAAGAACATGAACAGCACGAGGATCTGAGGCAGGAATGACAACACCGCGAAGAGTCCGCCGAATATGCCGTCCACGACAAGGCCCTGCGCCCACGCCGACGTCGTGCTTTCCATTGCTCCGGCGATCGCGTCGGATATGGAGGCCGTTATCGTGTCAAGCAGGTTGAAGAGTATCACGCCGGGCGAAGAGATGCCGTCGGAAGACCCGAATATACCCTCTCCCCACGTGCCTGCCAGCGTCACCCAGTTTTCGGGCAGCGCGCCCGCCGCGCCGAGGTAGAGGAAATCCTCCGAGAAGGTGAGGTGGAACACGAGGAAGAGAATGACCGCGAAGATCGGTATACCCCATATCCTGTGCGTCAGCACTCTGTCCGCCTTGTCGGACTTGGAGAGTCTGACGTTTTCGCCGTTCTTTCTCACGAAGGCTTTAGCGAAGTGCTTGGAGATGTACTTATACCTCTCGTCAGCTACGATAGCTTCGAAGTCGTCGCCGAACACGTCGTCCTTGATCTCGGACTTGTATCTTTCCACCAGCGCGTACGCATCGGGATGGTTCTTCACCTCGAGTTCGTCGCTCTCGACGAGTTTGATGGCATGGAAGAGAGGGTCCTTCACCCCGTTACCGTACAGCAGCGCCTTGATCTCGCTTATCGCGCCGGCGAGCTTGGAGCTGCCCAGCACGCTCACCGCTTCGCGCCTGCGCTTCGCCGCGGCGCACGCCTTGTCCATAAGCTCCTTGATGCCCTTGCCTTTGAGCGCGGATATCTCCACCACCGGGACGGCGAGTTCGTCCTCAAGCGCCTGCGCGCTCACTTTGTCGCCCGCCTTTTCCACCGCGTCCATCATGTTGAGGGCGACCACCACGGGCACTTCTATCTCAAGCAGCTGTGTGGTGAGATAAAGGTTGCGCTCCAGATTCGTGGCGTCCACGATGTTGATGACGAGGTCCGGTTTTTCGTCGAGTATGTAATTGCGCGCTATGACCTCTTCGGGAGTGTACGGAGAAAGCGAATAAATGCCGGGAAGGTCGAGTATGCTCACCTGCTCCGTTCCCTTCTTGTATACGCCCTCTTTCTTGTCCACCGTGACGCCCGGCCAGTTGCCAACGTGCGCCGTGGAGCCGGTCAGCGCGTTGAACAGCGTCGTTTTGCCGCAGTTGGGATTGCCCGCAAGCGCGAATTTCAGCATTCTTCCACCTCCAGCACAACACACGCCGCCTCAGTCTTTCTGAGCGTCAGCTCGTAACCGCGCAGAGTTACCTCGATGGGATCGCCGAGAGGTGCTCTTTTGCGCAGCACCACTTCCGCGCCGGGAGTCACGCCCATGTCGAAAAGGCGGCGGCGTATCTTTCCTTCGCCGCTCACGCTCTTTATGACGCCCTTCTCCCCGATGTCGAAGTTGTTTAAGGTTTTGACCATTCAAGCCTCCTTCACGGCGACGAATATCCTCGTCGCCATATCCCTGTCGAGTGCAAGCCTGCCGTCTTTGATGCGGCATATGACGCTGCCGCCGCTCTGCGACAAGACTTCCAGCTCGGAATTTACGCTTATCCCCAGATTTTCCAGGTGACGTTTGATCTTTTCGTCAACGTGCATTTTCACTACCTTCAACAGTACGTTGCACGGTGCGAACACAATCGGCATATTACTTTCTCTCCTCTCCGCCTTCGTAAAGGCGCGCTATCCTTTTGACCGTATCCTCGCTCAGCACTCCGAGCACCGCGAGCGACTCTCTCTCCGCGCGCTGCGCCGGAAGTCCGAGTTTGTCCGCGAACATCGACCTCACCAGCCTGCGCGCCGGAGCGTAGTTCTTCACCACTTCGCAGCCCTTTTCGGTGAGCCTGAGCCCGCCGCCTCCGCCGCGCACGGCGTAACCGCCCTCCGTCAGCCTGTCCATCGCCTTGCACACGCTCGCCCTTGCAACGCCGAGCGCGTCGGCAAGGTCCACCGACCTCACGCGTTCCGACTCCGCGGCAAGCGCGTCTATTGCCATGATGTAAGTGAGCAGCGATGACGTCATATCTTTACCTTATGCCTGCGGTTCGCGGGCGCGAACTCCCTGCGGCGCCGAGTGGCTGTCCGCCTCCCGGATGTGAGTTTGCGCGGATGGTTCGCCGCGCGTTTGTGGTTCGCAAGAGCGAACTCTTCTCCCGAAAGCAAGCGGCTCTCCGTCGCCTGACATTGCCCGGACAGCTCTCCGCAGAGGACTTGGCGTCTGCCGGGAGCAGGTTCGCCACTGCGAACATTTCCGCCGAGAAAAAAGAGTCTTTCGCTCTTTACGTTTGGATTATATGCCGTCCGCCGGCGTCTTGTCAACAAATTGGCGTATGCTAACAACCGATTTTTTCACTTGCGGCGGAAAGAGAAAGGGAGCCTGCCGCTCCCCTTCCCGGTTACCGCTTTTACCATGCTTTCTTTTCCTTGGAAGAGTCGTGGTGTTTCTTCCTCTCTTCCACCATCTTGACGAACCACTCGACGATGTTCGGATCGTAGTGGGAGAAGAACGCGCTCTCCTTTTTGTCCAGCGCACGCCACGCGCCGTAGTAATCCGAAAACGGCTGATGCAGAAGCATGAGTGTCCGGTGGGAATGCCTTGCGGCATTGCCCCCTACAGGCACTCGCAAAAGCGCTTTGCGCCTGCGGCGCGGTACGTGTCTTTTTCCTATGCCCGCTCGTGCAAGCACGGCAAATGCGTAAATCCGCTTGGAGCATGAGTGTCCGGTGGGAATGCCTTGCGGCATTGCCCCCTACGGGCACTCGCAAAAGCGCCTTGCGCCTGCGGCGCGGTACGTGTCTTTTTCCTATGCACGCTCGTGCAAGCACGGCGGGCATAGGAAAAACGCCCGCACTCCTCACGGAGCGGGGCGCTTTTGCTCGTTGGTGCCGGTGGTCGGACTCGAACCGACACGGATTTTACTCCACAGGATTTTGAGTCCAGCGCGTCTGCCAGTTTCACCACACCGGCGCATTGACTAATATACCACAAGGCACATTGGCTTGCAAGTGATTTTTAATCTCCTCACACATTCCGGCGTCGTGAAATGCGCTGTATATAATATGCTCTTTTTCTTATAGCTATAATAAATCTATAATATACAGGAAGCGACGGCGGATATTGATTTTTGCGGAGAGGGCGTTTATCATATCTGTCGGAAAGCGGCGGGCGGCGGCAGGCGCACCCCCGTCAAAGTCACGGTAACGGGCTGACGCGGCAGACGGAGGGAAAAACGCGCTTTCCGTGCGGCGATGCAATTTTGCGTATTGACACCATGGCGGCGCGATTGTAAAATGGATATGCAAGGGGGAAGCGAGCGGCGTATTGCGCCGCTCGTGTGATGTATGTAATACTTCCGCCGCACCCCTAAAACTTTCGGAGGGTGAGAATATGGTCGGGAAAAGCAGCGCGGATTCCGGCGCGGCAAAGACCACGCCGCTCGGCGGAAAAATCTGGTTTTGCCTGTTGTTTTTCGGTCTGATCGGACAAATCGCATGGATCGTCGAAAACATGTATTTCGCCAAGTTCATGCAAGACGAATTCGTGGACGAAGCGTGGGCGACCACTCTTATGGTCGCGCTTTCCGCGATTTTCGCCACCGCCGCCACCGTCGTAACGGGCGCGATATGCGACAAAACGGGCAAGCGTTCGGTGTTTGTATCGTGGGGCTTCATTGTGTGGGGGCTCACGATAATGGTATTCGCCCTCTTCCCGATAGACTACTCCCCCGAACAGCTCGGCGGACTGGTCGCCGGCATAATCATCATGGACTGCGTAATGTCGTGGGTGGGCTCGTCGGCAAACGACGCGGCGTTCAACACCTGGCTCACGGACATGACCGACACTACCAACAGAGGCAAGGCGGACACCGTTCTCTCGATGATGCCGGTGTTCGCAATGGTCGTCGTATTCATAGGTCTGGACAGCCTGACCGCGAAAGGCACGGAACAGTGGTGGCTTTTCTTCGTGATCCTGGGCGCGGTGCCGATAGTCAGCGGCATACTCGGGCTTTTCGTCCTGAAAGACAAGCCGGGGCTTCCCAAAAACACGAATCCGAATTTCGGCAAAGAACTTCTTTACGGTTTCCGCCCATCCGTTATAAAGCGGAATAAAATGCTGTATATTGCTCTTGCAGGCTCCGGCATCGCAGGCGCGAGCATGCAGGTGTACATGTCGTACCTCATCAATTTCGTGGAGCGTACGCTCGGCATGAGGGACTATGTAATGCCGCTCGCAGTGATAATAGTGTGCTCCGCCGTGCTCGCGGGACTGACGGGATTTCTGATGGACAAGTTCGGCAGAAAACACTTCTTCATTCCGTTGGTGCTCGCTGCCGTCGCCGGCACGCTGGGGATATACCTCATCAAATTCCTCGGCACGGGGAACTCCGCCGCTCTGCTCGGCATGCTGATACCCGTGGGCATAGTCACGATGACGGCGGAACTTTCCGTCAGCGGACTGTTCGTTTCCTCCTTCCGCGACTACATCCCTAAGGGGAAAGAGGGGTGTTTTCAGGGCATAAGGATGTTCCTGTTCGTGCTGCTCCCGATGATCATAGGTCCCGCGATAGGCAATGCGATAATCGACGAATACGGCTGGTACACCTATTCCGAAACAATGGGAGAAGAGATCCTCAACTATCCGTACGAGATGTTCCTCGGCGCGGCGATAGTGGCGGTGTTCACCCTGATACCGGCGGTCATAGTCCGCAGCAAAGACGCCGGGACGCGTGCGCGTCTGCTTGCGGAACGCGACGCCGCGCAAAACCGGCAAACCGCCGATACGGAAGATGAAAATGTACAAACGGCAGAATAAACTGCGTGTTACGACAACAACCGACGATACGGAAAAGGCTCCGCCGCGTAACGGGAGGTAAAATTATGGAAAAGACGATGCAAGCAGCCGCAAGTGGAAAAGCCACTCCGCTGGGCAGAAAGATCTGGGCGTGCGCGATAGTTTTCGGGCTGATAGGACAGATCGCGTGGGTGGTGGAGAACATGTTCTTCGCCAAGTTCGGGCAGGACTTGTTCGACACACGCGGAGAGCTGTATTTCACGGTCACGACGCTCATGGTCATACTCTCCGCGGTCACCGCGACGGTGACGACCATCTTCGCGGGCGGACTCATCGACAAGACGGGCAAGCGCAAGCCCTTCATCACGGTGGGCTATCTGTTGTGGGGCGTGACGATCATGCTCTTCGCCGCCATCCCCATCGACTTTTCGGACGACAGCAGCTGGGGGATAATCGCCGCGCTCGTCGTGCTGGACTGCGTGATGACGTTCTTCGGCTCGACGGCGAACGACGCGGCGTTCAACACTTGGGTGGCGGACGTCACGGACGTCACCAACCGGGGCAAAGTAAACACCATCCTTTCGGTCATGCCCGTTATAGCGACGGTGCTCGTGTTCGGCATCGGCATGCTCACCTACGACAACGGCGCCACCTACGTCAACGACCTCGGCGAAACGGTGAAAGTCGCCATCGCCGACCGCGACGGACTGCTCATCAAACTCTTCTTCATCATCATGGGCATATTCCCGATGGTTGGCGGCGTGCTCTCCGCCTTCATGATGAAGGACGCGCCCGGCATAATCAAAAATTCCAACCCCGAATATCTCAAAGAGACCTTCTACGGCTTCCGTCCCTCTGTCATAAAGCAGAACAAGATGATGTACGTCACGCTGGGCACGGTATGCCTGCTCGGCATAGCGCAGCAGATCTTCATGTCCTACCTCATCAACTTCATCCAGAATACGCTGGGCATAAACGACTACATCATTCCTCTCGCCGTCATCATCGT
>DVJC01000029.1 GCA_018710835.1 Candidatus Limadaptatus stercoravium
GCAATCAGATAGGTTCGATTTTCTGTCGATTTACTCCACTACAGGCAAACAAAACCGAATTCGGTTTTGTTTGTTTTTTTGTAGTTCGGGGATTCCGCGGCGCGATGCTGCGCCGTGCCGTGCTTTGCACGGGAACCCCTTCGGGCTGACGTGGCTTTCATCCTGCCGAAAATGCTTTAGGCGGGGACTTCGTGAGAATAAATTTCACATTCGCTAAGAAATTATCCGAGTTGAATGGTAAGTTTTGACGTTCGGCGCAATTTATACACGGCACACGCCGCTCCGCTCAAACCCGTTGTTCCGTCGCTTTGCTCCTTACTAATCCGTTAAACTTCGCCAAACGTACGGAAGGCGCATCCGTCGCTCTTTTTGCGCGCTTTAATTGCGGTCATATGCGCTTTTGTATGATTCCTCATTCCGGCGTTTACAAGGAAGCAAAATAAAATTAATATTAAAAATGCGGGGGTTGAAAAAGAATTTTTCAACGTGGTTTGACAAACGGCGGGGAGTGTGTTTTCATAATTAGTACGGGGTCGTATTCAAGCGGAACCGTGTTCCGGTATTTCGGAATTTGATGTTAAGGCGGGTAATTATGGAAGATGTGAAAATCGAATCCGTGCAGGGTGCTGCCGCGGCGGAGGCGCCTGTCAAGCGCAGCATCTGGCACAAACTTTTCGGCACTTATCCGGGCGACGGCGAAATGCAGCCAAAAGAGGGCATAGCATACTCGCTGTGCGGTTTCGGACAGAACCTCATCTGCACCATCATCGGCTCATATCTCACGGTGTTCATGACGGACGCGATAGGCTACGGCGCGCTCTCCGTCGCGCTGCTCATGCTGTTCGCGCGAATATACGACGCGCTGAACGATCCGATCATGGGCTCTATCGTGGACAGGACGCGCACTCCGTGGGGAAAATGCCGTCCGTATCTGAAGTGGATGGCCATCCCGGTGTCCATTGTCACCATACTCTGTTTCCTGCCGTGGTATCCTCAAAATCCCGGCGGTTTTGCGGCAATGTGCATCATGTACGTCATATGGGGTATGGTGTACACGGTCTGCGACGTGCCGTACTGGGGGCTCAACTCCCGCATGTCCAACGACACGTTCCGCCGCGGAAATCTGCTGACAATAGCGCGTCTGCTGTGCACGGCGGGCGCGGGCATCGTCACAATAGTCGTGCCGCAGGTGACCAGCGCGATGACGGGTGACCTTCAGCAGGAGATCAACGCGTACCAGCAGATCGTGTCCGAGATCCAGATCGCCGTCGACAACGATATGATCGGCGACGAATACGACTTCGACGCGGACCGCGATAAGGCGTTTGCCAGCATAGGCGATCTCGACGCATTCATCCTCGCCAACTTCGGAGAGGACTCCGCGGCGTATCAGGCGTGGGTGCAGGCGGGTGCGGCTTACAGCAAATACGACTCGCAGCTCCTTGAAGGCAAGGCGTTCGAGGACTGGACGGGTACCGATCTGCAGAAGATTCTCGACGATACGCTCGGCAGCAAGCAGGACGAGCTGAGCTACATCTACTTCGTTGCGGCGATCATCTGCGTCGCCGTCGGCTGCCCGCTGTTCTTTGTGGGATTCAAGTTCACAAAAGAGAGGACGGGAGAGCTTGACGAGAAGGAAGTGCCTTCCCTCAAGCACAATCTCTCCCTGCTGTTCAAGAACAAGCCCCTCATGCTCATCGTCATTTCCGGTATCCTCGGCGCGGCGAGAATGGTCTTTACCTATACGGGCGGGCTTTACTTCTGCAAATACGTTCTGGACAGCGTCAATTTCATAGGCATGCAGGGCGAAGGACTCTATACGCTGGTGACGATAGCCATAGTCCCCGGAGGACTCATCGCCTCGCTCATGGTGCCTTATCTGACAAAGAAGATAGGCAAGAAACAGTCGTATATATGGACTAACATAGCAGGCGGCATCGCCCTTCTCGTTGCCTTCATCATAGGTATAACGCTCGACCGCGGCGACTACACGTCCCCGGCAACGCTCATAGTGGCAATAATAGCCATCGTCATATCGGGCATTCCTTCCGGACTTACCAACATCGTGTCCTACGCTATGATAGGAGATACCGTCGAGTATCTTGAGCTGAAGACGGGCGAAAGAGCGGAAGGCATCTGCTTTGCGATGCAGACGTTCATCAACAAAATCGGTATGGCGATAGGCGCGTTCATCGGCGTCATGGGCTACTACCTCGCGGGCGTGACCGCCAACAACCCCGGCGCGCTCGACGCGGACGGCAAGGACGTCATGTGGATAATGCTCATGCTCGTAGCGGCGCTGAGCTTCATCCTCTCCGCGATCCCGATCTTCTTCTATAAGTTCAACGAGAAGGAACAGCAGGAAGCCGTGGAGGAGATCAAGCGTCGTAAAGAAGCCAAGGAAGCCGAACTTGCGGCGGCAGGCGCGGAGAGCGGCAGCGTTGCTGTCGGTATCGCGGACGGCACGGCAGACGGCGTGAGTGTGGAGATCACCGCCGCGGACGGTGCGCCGGACGATCTGCCGGATACGCAGTAAATTGTATCGCGGGACATACCCGACACGAGCGATTCGCCCGTCCTTCCCGGACGGGCGAGTCTTTTTTTTGCCCGACGCGGCGGAGCGTTTTTCCGGACGAGGCGCCGCACGGGATTTCGGTTATTATATATATTCTATAATATGTAAAGAATAAGACAGGCATAATATTGGCGCAAAAGGCGAAAAGCGGTTGCCAAGCCGGGAATTTGGGAGTACAATCGTGTCTAAGAGTCGGAGGAATTTATGTCGAAAGACGTAAAAAGAGCGAAAAAGAGAAAGATCGTCGCGGCAGTCGTCATCCTCTGCATAGCCGCGGCGCTCATTGTCGGAATAGTCCTGACCGAGCCGCTTTACACCAATACCGAGGATATATCCGAGGTGATGGGGGACGCGGTGCTTCACGAGGTCAACCGCATCGATTTATTCGGGATGGATGTGAATCCGGCGTTCATTTCGGGCATAGCGGTGACGCTGATCATTTTGATATTCGCCGCCGCGGTGCGTATATTCGCCATTCCTAAATTCAAGAAGATCCCCGGAAAATTCCAGCTTTTCATCGAAACCGTCGTCGGGCTTTTCGACGGACTTGCAAAAAAGAACAGTCCGCACCGCAACGGCTTCCTCGGCGCATATATTTTTGCCGCCGGAGTTTACATCTTCGTCGGGACGCTGTTCGAGCTGGTGGGCATTCCCGTGCAGGCGGCGAGCGGAGTGTCGGTCACGCTGCCGGCGCCGCTTTCGGACATCAATGCCGCGATCGCGCTGGGATTCCTTTCCTATTTCGTCATTCTGTCCGGCGGCATCGCCGGGGCCGGGCTCAGGGGGGTGGGGCGCACGCTCAAAGACTTCTCGCTGCCCATCTCGATGAGTTTCCGACTCTTCGGCGCGCTGCTGTCCGGAATGCTCGTTACAGAGCTTGTCTACTATTATCTCGCACTCAGCTTTGTCCTGCCCGTATTTGTCGGAGTGCTGTTCACTCTTCTGCACGCAGTCATTCAGACTTACGTCCTGGTGATGCTGACGTCCATGTTCTACGGTGAAGTTTCCGAACCGTATGTGAAGAAGGAAAAGAAGCGCAAACACGCTGTCAAACACATAAAAAACAACCAACCCGCAATACAAGAGGTTTGAAATGAAAAAAGCTCTGAACATCAAAATAATCGCCGCTGTGCTCATGATGATAATCGCGCTTGCCGCTCTCGGACTTGTACTCGGACTTGTGTTTTCCGGCAATGTAGCCGAAGCCGAGCCTGTTGCCGGAGAGCAGCCTGCCGACGTTGAGTCCGGGACGGGCGGTACCGTCGGCGAAGCTCCGTCGGACACCCCCGCCGCGACTGCCGACGACGGCAGCGGCGACAGAGGGCTCATTGCCTTGGCCGCGGCGATAGCGGTCGGCGTTGCCGCCGCCGCAGGCGCGATCGGCATGGCGATAGCTATTGCGAAATCCAACGAAAGCATTGCGCGTCAGCCCGAAGCGAAGAACGACATCCGCTCCGGCATGATGCTCGGTCTGGTCTTTATCGAAACCGCCATCATATACGCGCTCATCATCGCCATCCTCATCATCTTCGTGCTGTAAAGGAGAGGTGTAATGCCGCTTAACATCGATTGGCAGCAGATCCTGCTGCATCTGCTCAACTTTCTCATTCTCGCCGTAGGGCTGTACCTGCTTTTGTACAAGCCCGTTAAGGCGTTCATGAAAAAGCGTGAGGACAGCTACGCCGAGAGAGAGAAAAAGACCGACGAGGCTCTCCGCAGCGCCGAAAAGAGCAGGAGCGAATACGAGGACAAGCTCGCCCGCGCGGACGAGGAGATAGCCGACATCAGGAAGCAGGCTTCCGCGGAGATCGAAACCGTGAAGGCGGCAAAGCTCCGCGACGCGCAGTCCGAGGCGGAAACGATCGTTGCCGCCGCGCGCGACAAGGCACGGAAGGAGCACGACAGGATGATCGCGGAGTTAGGCTCTGATATACGCGATCTCGTGAACGATATGGCGGAGAAAGCGGTCATGTCGCCGGGCGTGGACGACGCTTACGAGAAGTTCCTCCAAGAGGCGGAAAAGGAAGAGGAAGATGGAAAAGATTAAGGCTGTTCTGTATTCCGCGTCCCGTCCCTCCGAAGAGCAATTTGCGCGTTTCGAGCGTTTTCTTGCAAAAAAATACGGCGAAGGCACCGAACTCGAATGGACTGAAAGCGATCTTTTCCCCGGCGGATTCAGGCTCGAAGCCGGCTGCGACGTGTACGACTGGAGCGTGGGCGGCAGGCTCAAGCAGCTGAAACGCAGGCTGGGGAAGATCTCCGCCACTTACGACGACGTTATACCTCTCATACGGCAGGCGATAGAGGAGTGGACTCCGGAAGCGCTTGCGGAGGAAACCGGCAGGGTGATCTCGGTCGGCGACGGCATAGTGAGCGCGGACGGACTTGCGCACGCGGCATACGGCGAGATAGTGGTGTTCGAGTGCGGAGTCCGGGGAATGATACAGGATCTGCGCCCGGATTTCTGCGGTATAATAGTGTTCGGCGACTGCCGCGACATAGTGGCGGGCAGCGTGATACGGCGCACGGGCAAGACCGCCGGCGTCCCCGTAGGCGACGGGTATCTGGGCAGGACGGTGGACGCACTGGGCAATCCCGTGGACGGGTTGGGGGAGATCCGCACTGACGGTTACCGTCCCATTGAGTGTCCCGCGCCCGGCATAGTCGAGCGTCAGCCCGTCAATACTCCCATGGAAACGGGACTGCTCGTCGTGGACGCGCTCTTCCCCATCGGCAGAGGACAGCGTGAGCTGATCATCGGCGACAGGCAGACCGGCAAGACCGCGATCGCGTTGGACACCATCCTCAACCAGAAAGGCAAGGACGTAATATGCGTTTACGTTGCGATAGGGCAGAAAGCGTCCTCGGTGGTGCAGTTTGCCGAAACGCTGAAAAAGTACGACGCTCTCTCTTATACCGTTATCGTCAACGCGGGCGCGGGGGAATCCGCTCCCATGCAGTACATCGCTCCGTATTCAGGCTGCGCCATAGCGGAGTATTTCATGTACTCCGGCAGGGACGTGCTCATCGTGTATGACGATCTTTCCAAGCACGCCGTGGCGTACCGTACGCTCAGTCTGCTGCTTGAACGCGCCCCCGGACGCGAGGCGTATCCCGGCGACGTGTTCTATCTGCATTCCAGGCTGCTGGAGCGCGCGGCTCACCTTTCGGACGATCTGGGCGGCGGCAGCATAACCGCGCTCCCTATTGTCGAAACGCAGGCGGGCGACGTGTCGGCGTACATTCCCACCAACGTTATTTCCATAACGGACGGACAGATATTCCTTGAGAGCGAGCTGTTCTTCGAGGGACAGCGTCCGGCGGTCAATGTCGGGCTTTCGGTTTCCCGCGTGGGCGGCAACGCGCAGACGCAGGCGGTGAAAAAGGCTGTCGGGTCTTTGAGACTGGATCTCGCGCAGTACCGCGAAATGGAAGTTTTCATGCAGTTTGCCGGTGACCTCGACGAGCTTACGAGAAAGCAGCTGTTATACGGACAGGGGCTGATGCGTCTGCTCCGCCAGCCACAGTGCCGTCCGTATTCGCAGGCGCAGGAAGTGCTTCTGCTCACATGCGCGCTCGGCCGCGTCATGGAGAACGTCGCCCCGTCGGAGATCAACGCGTACGCGCGCGGACTGCTCGGTTTCCTTGCCGAACAGCACCCGGAGTTCGCCGACGAGATAGACCGCACGCGCCGTCTGACGCCGGAACTCAGAGAGAAGATACTCGCGGCGGCAAAAGCCTACCGGCAGGAGTAACGGATGAGCAGCATTACGGAGATAAAGCACAGGATCACGAGCGTACGCGATACCAAAAAGATCACGAACGCCATGTATCTCATCGCTTCCACCAAGGTGCGCAAAGCCAAAAGCGATCTCGAAAAGACGCGCCCTTATTTTTCCGCAATGCAGAAAGAGATAGGAG
The DNA here is from genome assembly GCA_018710835.1 of Candidatus Limadaptatus stercoravium. GTDB lineage: Bacteria > Bacillota > Clostridia > Christensenellales > CAG-917 > Limadaptatus > Limadaptatus stercoravium. The sequence goes on from DVJC01000029.1 coordinate 6,497, forward strand.
ATATGTTCCGTGCGGACGAGAACGCGGACAGCGTGTATTTTTATCCGCGCGGAGCGGAGGGGACTCTCCGCAAAGGAGCCTGCGGCATACTTGTCGTCACGGCGGACAAGGGGCTTGCCGGAGCGTACAATCAAAACGTGCTCAAAAAGGCGCAGTCGCTCGTGGGCACGCATCCCGGCAACAAACTTTTCGTCGTCGGCGAATACGGCAGGCAGTATTTCACGAGTCGGGGCGTGCCTTTCGAGCGCGGATTCGATTACACGGCGCAAAATCCGACGCTGCATCGCGCAAGGGAGATATGCGACATACTTCTCGACCGCTACACCGCGGGCGAGCTCAACGAGATATTCGTCGTTTACACGGACTTCGGCGGAGGCAGAAGCGAGCACGTCTACGTCACGCGGCTGCTGCCGCTGAGCAGGGGCGAATTCGGTGCCTCCGACGGAAAGCATGTGCAGTTCGAGTACGAACCGTCCGTGTCCGTCGTGCTCGACAACGTCATACACAGCTACGTTTCGGGATTTGTGTACAGCGCGCTCGTGGACAGCTACTGCTGCGAGCAGAACGCGCGAATGGTAGCCATGCTCGGCGCGGACAACAATGCGGAAGAGATACTTGCCGAACTTTCTCTCGAATACAACCGCGTGCGCCAGGCGGCGATAACGCAGGAGATCACCGAAGTCACGTCGGGAGCCAAGTCCATGAAACGCAAGGGAGCAGATCAATGAAAGACGGAATAATCACCAGAGTGTCGGGTCCCGTCGTGGACGTCATGTTCGAGGAGCACATCCCCAGGCTCCGCGACGCGCTCGTCATCGAGAGCGGGGAGAGCGGGCACAAGGTAATGGAAGTTGCGCAGCATCTGGGCGAGCATACGGTGCGCTGCATCATGCTGTCCGAAAGCGAAGGGCTTGCGCGCGGTATGCGCGTGCGCGCAACCGGAAAGTGCATAGAGGTGCCCGTCGGCGAGAGGACTCTCGGCAGAATGTTCAACGTATTCGGCGCGCCCATCGACGGCGGCGCGGAGATAGAGGATTCCGCCGAGCGAATGAGCATATACCGTCCCGCGCCTTCTTTCAGCGAGCAAAGTTCGTCGGTCGAGATCCTGGAAACGGGCATAAAGGCGATAGATCTGCTGGAGCCTTACAGCAAGGGCGGCAAAATAGGGCTTTTCGGAGGCGCAGGCGTCGGCAAAACAGTACTCATTCAGGAGCTTATACACAACGTAGCCACCAAGCACGGGGGTTATTCCGTATTTACGGGCGTCGGAGAGCGCAGCCGCGAGGGCAACGAGCTCTGGACGGAAATGAACGAGAGCGGCGTCGCCGAAAAGACGGCGCTCGTGTTCGGGCAGATGAACGAATCTCCCGGCGTGAGAATGCGCGTCGCGCTTTCGGGGCTGACCATGGCGGAGTATTTCCGCGACGTGCGCCACAAGGACGTGCTGCTTTTCATAGACAACATATTCCGTTTTGTACAGGCGGGCAGCGAAGTTTCGACGCTGCTAGGACGCATGCCCTCCGCCGTCGGCTATCAGCCCACGCTTGCGGAGGAAATGGGTGAATTGCAGGAGAGGATCACCTCCACAAAGAACGGCTCCGTCACTTCCGTGCAGGCGGTGTACGTCCCCGCGGACGACCTCACCGATCCGGCACCGGCGACGACGTTCACGCACCTCGACGCGACTACGGTGCTCAGCCGCAAGATAGCGGAGCAGGGCATCTATCCCGCGATAGATCCCCTCGGTTCGTCGTCGAGGATACTTTCGGAGGAGATCGTGGGCGCGGAGCATTACCGCGTCGCACGCGCCGTGCAGGAAGTGCTGCAAAAGTACAAGGAGATCCAGGACATCATAGCCATCCTCGGCATGGAGGAGCTCAGCGACGAGGACAGACTCACCGTCGCGCGCGCCAGAAAGATACAGCGTTTTCTCTCGCAGCCGTTCTATGTCGCGGAGAAGTTCTCCGGCATGGAAGGCAAGTATGTCGCGCTTGAGGATACTGTGCGCGGCTTCGCCGCCATAGTGGACGGAGAGGCGGACGAATATCCCGAATCGGCGTTTTATAACGTCGGAACGATAGATGAAGCCTACAAAAAGGCGGAATCCCTGAAGGGGAGCGTTGCCTGATGAACAAGTTCTCTTTGCGCATACTCGCTACCGATAAGCCGTTTTTCGAGGGAGAATGTCTCTCGCTCGTCGTGCCTGCTCTTGCCGGGCAGTACGGCATCCAGGCGGGGCACTGCAATTACGTCACGGCGATAGTCCCCGGCGAACTGGACCTCACATACGAGAAGGACGGGAAGGAAGTGCGCGTACGCGCCGCCGTGTCCGAGGGCATAGTCAAGGTCGAGCAGGGAAATGTGCTTGTGCTGGTGGACACCGCGGAGCTGCCCGAAGAGATAGACGAAAACAGGGCGCGCCGCGCCGCGGAAGCGGCGAGGGAAGATCTCTCGCACAAGCAGAGCATACGGGAATATTACGCCGCGCAGGCGCGTCTTGCGCGCGCGGTCAACCGCCTGAAGATAAAAAAGCACCGCGACGGACTGCAATGACCGCCGGTGCGGAACACACGGTTTTTCCGGCGTTTCCAAGATGTAAAACTCCGCTTTCGCAGCGCCGCTCCGCACGCCTTTTCCGGCGTGTTATTTTTTGAATTTTGTTGTCGGATACGCTTGATAATCGCAAGGTCCTTTGATACAATAAGACGGCTATATGTTGTGGTGTGTTTTGCCGCAATATCCACATATTGTTACCAGGAGGGCTTATGTACATTGTCAAGAGGGACGGCACGAAGCAGAAGTTCAATGCCGTGAAGATACGCGCTGCGCTCGCCGCGGCGTTCGGGAGCGTGGGACGCGAAGTGACCGACGCGGAACTTGACGCGCTCACCGCCGGCGTCGTCGAAAAAATCGATTCTTTCCCCACCACGGTCGAGCAGGTACAGGACCTCGCCGAAAAGACTCTCATGGAGAGAGGCTATTTCGACGAAGTCAAGAGTTTCATACTTTACCGCGACGCCCGTGCCAAAGCCAGAGCGTACCGCAACGAGATAAGCGCGCGTTTCCCCGACACCGACCTCGGCGCGGTGCTCAAGCGCATTCAGGCCGATTATCCCGATCCGGAGTACGACCTCATGTACCTTGCGGGTAAGTTCGCCTCCTTCCTCCGCGAGGGCGCGGACGAGAACGCGCAATATTCTTCGCTGGTGCGCGCCGCAGTCGAACTCACCACCCAGGAGGCTCCCAAGTGGGAGTTCATTGCTGCGAGGCTGGTCATGTGCGACATGTACCGCAAACTCGCCGTACGCGAAAAGGAGAGGGGGATAGACGGATTTTACGGCAAGCTGGTTTATCTGACCGAAAGAGGGCTTTACGGCAAATACATCCTTGAGAATTACAGCGAAGAAGAGGTAAAGGAATGCGCGCGGCTGATCGACAGGGACCGCGACGCGCTCTTCACTTACTCGTCTTTGCAGCTCGTGCTGAAGAGGTACGTAATTCACGATTTTGACGGGACCTTGCTCGAAACGCCGCAGGAGATGTTCCTCGGTATAGCTATGCACCTCGCCATGAAAGAGAAGGACAGACCGAGGCGGGTGAAGGCGTTCTACGACATGCTGTCCATGCTCAAAGTCACGGTGGCGACGCCCACACTGTCCAATTCGCGCAAGCCTTACCACCAGCTGTCGAGCTGCTTTATCGACACGGTGCCGGACTCTCTGGACGGCATTTACCGCAGTATAGACAATTTCTCCAAAGTCAGCAAATTCGGCGGCGGAATGGGGCTGTATTTCGGCAAAGTGCGCGCCACAGGCGCGCCTATACGCGGCTTCCAGGGCGCGGCGGGCGGCGTGATACGCTGGATCAAGATCGTCAACGATACCGCCGTCGCGGTGGATCAGCTCGGCATGCGGCAGGGCGCCGTCGCGGTATATCTGGACGCGTGGCATAAGGACTTGCCCGAATTTCTGCAGCTGCGCACCAACAACGGCGACGACCGCATGAAAGCGCACGACGTTTTCCCCGCCGTGTGCTATCCCGATCTTTTCTGGCGCATGGCGCGCGACAACATCAACGGCATGTGGTATATGATGTGTCCGCACGAGATATTCCTCGTCAAAGGCTATCACCTCGAGGACAGCTACGGACAGGAGTGGGAGAACAGATATTTCGACTGTGTGAGCGACGACAGGATCTCCAAGCGCGCTATCCCCGTAAAGGAGGTCGTGCGGCTTATCCTGAAATCCGCGGTGGAAACGGGCACCCCGTTCTGTTTCAACCGCGACCATGTCAACCGCATGAACCCCAACCCGCACAAGGGCATGATATATTGCTCCAATCTCTGTACGGAGATCGCGCAGAACATGTCGCCCATCTCTCTCGTGTCGCGCGAAACGGTCAAAACCGATGACGGCGACGAAGTGGTGGTGCAGGTCACGAAACCCGGAGAATTCGTGGTGTGCAACCTCGCGTCGCTGGTTCTCGGCAACATCGACGTCACGAACGGGGAGGAGCTCCGTCACATCGTCCGCACCGCCGTCCGCGCGCTGGACAACGTGATAGACCTCAACTTCTATCCCGTGGAATACGCGCAGATCAACAACAAGAAGTACCGCCCCATAGGGCTGGGCGTGTCGGGCTACCATCACATGCTCGCAAAAAACGGCGTGGGCTGGGAGAGCGAGAGGCACCTTGCGTTTGCGGACAAAGTGTTCGAGGACATCAACTACTACGCGATAGAAGCCAGCTGCGACCTCGCCGCGGAAAAGGGGAGTTATCTTTACTTCGAAGGCTCGGACTGGCAGACCGGGGCTTACTTCGACAAGCGCGGCTACACCTCTGAGAGGTGGAATGCGCTGAAGGACAAGGTGGCGGAGAAGGGGATGCGCAACTCCTATCTCATCGCCGTCGCGCCCACGTCCTCGACTTCGATAATCGCAGGCACCACGGCGGGGCTTGATCCCGTCATGAAGAAGTTCTTCTTCGAGGAGAAGAAAGGGGCTATGATACCGCGCGTCGCGCCGGAGCTTTCTCCCGCCACCTACTGGCTTTACAAGAACGCGCACCTCATCGATCAGAGCTGGACGATACGCGCCGCGGGCATAAGACAGCGGCATGTGGATCAGGCTCAGTCCCTCAATCTCTACATTACCAACGAGTACACCATGCGCCAGGTGCTCAACCTTTACATCACAGCATGGGAGGAAGGGGTAAAGACCATCTACTACATCCGCTCCAAGTCGCTGGAGGTGGAGGAGTGCGAGTCCTGTTCGTCCTGACGGCACGGACGCTAACGGTACTTTATAGGTGAAAAACAGACAAATAAAAGGCTATATACGGAGGAATTATGGAAAAACATTATCTTAAACTCAAACCGCTCTTCAACGAAAACGGCGACATCGAAGTCCCCAAGCGCCGCATGATAGGCGGCAACACCACCAATCTCAACGACTTCAACAACCTCAAGTACACGTGGGTGAGCAGCTGGTACCGCCAGGCGATGAACAACTTCTGGATCCCCGAAGAGATCAACATGAGCCAGGACGTCAAGGATTACCGCAAAGCGCTGACGCCCGCGGAGCGCAGGGCGTACGACAAGGTGCTCAGTTTCCTCGTTTTCCTCGACTCCATCCAGACGGCCAATCTGCCCAACATCGGAGAGTACATCACCGCCAACGAAGTCAACCTCTGCCTCAATATTCAGACTTTCCAGGAGGCGATACATTCCCAGAGCTACGGGTATATGCTCGATACGATATGTTCTCCCGACGAGAGGACGGACATCCTCTATCAGTGGAAGAACGACGAGCACCTGCTCGCGCGCAACAAGTTCATAGGTGATGTCTACAACATGTTCCGCGAGGATAAGTCTGCGGAAACGCTGCTCAAGGTCATGATCGCCAACTATATCCTCGAAGGCATCTATTTCTATTCGGGGTTCATGTTCTTCTACAATCTCGGCAGAAATGGCAAGATGCCCGGCTCCGTGCAGGAGATCCGCTACATCAACCGCGACGAGAACACGCACCTCTGGCTCTTCCGTTCCATCATACTCGAACTCAAGAAGGAGGAACCAGAACTTTTCACCGACGAGGCGGTAGAGGAGCTCAAGGAAATGATGCGCGAGGGCGTAAGACAGGAGATCAAATGGGGAAAATACATCATCGGCAACGACATTCCCGGTCTTAACGAGCAGATGGTGGAGGACTACATCAAGTACCTGGGCAATCTGCGCGCAAGCGGCATCGGCTTCGGCAACCTTTACGACGGATACGAAAAGGAACCCGATTCCATGGCGTGGGTGAGCCAGTATTCCAACGCAAACCTCATCAAGACGGACTTTTTCGAGGCGAAATCCACCGCATACGCCAAATCCAGCGCGATCGAGGACGATCTGTGAGATAAAGCGCCCGGAAAAGCGCCGTCTGTGCCGCACTTTCTGCAGTGCTGAGCGAGCGCGGCTGCCGTGGGATACCGCTCAGTGACGGTTTGAAAAAGAGTCGCCTGACTCTTTTTTAATTTACGAAATCACCATACAAGCAAAGAATATTGCCGCTTAAAAACGCCGTAGGCGAAACCGCGCAAAATCGGTAGTGGCGGCGACGGAATGATCCCGGCAAATCCGAACAAAACGGGAGAAACGTGATTTTGCGCGGAAGAGGAGGAGCGCTCGGTGCGAGTGAGCGGTGATAAAAAATCGCCGCGGACGAGCAAAGTCCGCGACGACGCGGTCTGGGTGAGAAGATTTGTAAGGAGCCGGGCGACGGAAGAGCGAGTGCAAGCGTTAGCCGGTGAATATGCGTGGAAACGGGCATTCGCACCGCCGCGGCAACGCGGAAGGATGGGGTAGGAGTTGCGTGACGACTGCCTTGTAAGCGCACATGAGCGTTACGCAAAAGTACCGTCTTCTCGCCCTACAAGCAAAGAACACAGCTTTGAGCTGTGTTCCTGCGTGGTCTGGGTGAGAAGATTTGTAAGGAGCCGGGCGACGGAAGAGCGAGTGCAAGCGTTAGCCGGTGAATATGCGTGGAAACGGGCATTCGCACCGCCGCGGTAACGCGGAACGTTATGGATGAGCGAGCGTGACGACTGCCGTGCAAGCGCGCGCGAGCGTTACGCAAAAGTACCGTCTTCTCACCCTACAAGCAAAGAACACAGCTTTGAGCTGTGTTCCTGCGTGGTCTGGGTGAGAAGATTTGAACTTCCGGCCTCTTGAACCCCATTCAAGCGCGCTACCAAGCTGCGCCACACCCAGTTGTTTTCCTGATTGCCGAATCATTATATAACACCCGGCTGAGTTTTGCAACAAATTGCGCTATTCTTTTTCTTTTTCTTTTTTGCGCGTCTGCCATATCACGACGAAGACGACTCCGCCCGTGACGAGGACCGCGCAGCACAGCACGATGGAAACGATCTGGACCGTGGTCAGACCTTCGAGCTCGATCTCCGACTTCGCCGCGTAACCTATGCCGCCTTCGAAGCCGACCAGCCAGAAGTCGCCGCTTTCTCCGACTATTTCCATGCGCGTTCCGTCCACGACCTCTGCAAGCACGGCGGAAGAGCGGTCGGGCGCGACATACAGATTGATAAGTCCGCCGGGGCGGTCTGCGGAGGCGCGTCCGAAGGTGCGCTCAGGCTCCGGAATCTCAGGCTCGGGCTCGACGTAGAGGGTGAGATCGTTTGCGCTGACGAAATATTGTTTGCCTTCATAGGAGATCCTGCGCCACGCGCCGCCGTCAAGCAAAGCGGCGTCGTCGGTGACGGTGACGAGCATCTCTTCGGCGAACGTGACCGGCTCGTCCGACGCGGGATGCGCGAGCACGGGCGCGCCCGCGGCAAGAGTGTAGCGGACGCCTATCCCGGTAGGAGAGACTGCGGAGAGCGCGGAAGCGTCTATGTAGCCGGTTTTGCCGTCAAAGTAGACGTAACAGTAGCCTTCCCATGCGGATAT
>DVJC01000030.1 GCA_018710835.1 Candidatus Limadaptatus stercoravium
GCGGGGGTATAATACCCCCGCAAAAAGATGAAGGAAAGACGGATCGACACGGATATAGCGGTGATAGGCGGCGGCGCGGCGGCGCTGGCGCTTTGCGCCATGCTCGAAGGCAGGCGTACCGCGGTGTTTGAGCGCGGCGCCAGAGCGGGGAAAAAGTTGCTTGCCACCGGCAACGGCAAGTGCAACCTTTCCGGATACGGCGTGCGCGCGGAGGATTACAACCGTCCGGATTTCGTGCGTCCGTTCCTCGAAGATTTTCCGCCGGAGAGCGCGGCGGAGTTTTTCCGTTCGCTGGGACTTGCCCTGCGCGGAGTCGGCGGCAGGATATATCCGTATTCCGAGTGCGCGTCAAGCGTGCTCGACGTACTGATGAGCGCGGCGGCGGACAGAGGTGCGGAGCTTTACACACATTGCGATGTGAAGGAGATTCGCGCCGCGGACGGAGGATTTCTGCTCGAAGCCGACGTGACTGACGACAAGGGGAACGTATGCGGCGGCGCGGAGATCCGCGCGCGTGCCGTCGTGCTTGCGACGGGATCGCCTGCGACGTCCGGCAAGGACAGTCTTGTTCTTTACGAAGCTCTCGGACACACGGCGCGTCCGTTCAGACCGTCACTGGTGCCCGTCAGGACCGACCGCGGGAGCGTGAAAGGGCTTAACGGCGTGCGCGTGAAATGCGCGGCGGAACTCGGCGGCGTGAGAGAGGAAGGAGAGATACTTTTCCGCGACTACGGACTGAGCGGCATTGCCGCGCTCAATCTGTCCGCTTTGTACGCGCGCGGCAGGGCGGCAAAGGGGGACAGGATCGTGCTCGACTTCGCGCCGGGATTTTCGGAGGAAGAGGTCGCAAGGTGGATAGAGCGGTTCGGCGGAGAGAGCGCGGAACGCGTGCTGAGAGGCATGTTTCATTCGCGCGTTGCGGAGCGCATCATGCAAAGAGCGGGGCAGTCGCCTCAGGATATACCCGACGCGCGCAAGCTCGCGGCGACGGTCAAGAGATACGGGCTTACGCTTGAGGGCACGGCGGACGCTTCCGCGGCGCAGGTGATGTCGGGAGGACTGAGGACGGAGGAGTTCGACGGGCATTTGTGTTCGCGTCTTGTTCCCGGTGCATATGCCGTCGGCGAGGCTTTGGACGTGGACGGTCTGTGCGGAGGCTGCAATCTGCAATGGGCGTGGGCGAGCGCACATGCGGCGGCGCGCGGAATTTCGCGCAGGTGATACCGGAGTTTTAAGCGAACGGCGTGCGTGCCGTTGCGGCGCGGCGGACGGAAAGAGCGGTCCGAAAGCGTTTTTTCGGGAATTAGATAAAAAGGTTAACTTTTTTTAGTGCATAATGTTGAAAATAATTTGTTTCAATGTTATACTAATTTCATGGACGTGAAAAATGCCGCTTATTTTTTTTCGGCGTACAGGAAACTGTTGCGCTCTTACACTGATTTTCAGCTCAACGCGCTGGAAGGTTACGAGCTGTCTCCGAACGAGATAGTAGTTTTGAGCAGCATAGAAACCACACCCACGGCAAGCGAGATCGCTTTGCAGTCGGACGTCAGCAAGGCGCTCGTTTCGCGCAGCGTAAAACTGCTCAAGGAAAAGAATTACATCACCGCCACCGTGTCCGAAGAGGACAAACGCGAGCAGCAGCTCGCGCTTACGGACGACGGACGCGAAGTCGCCGCTCTTATCGACGAGGCGAACCGCAGGTATTTCGCTACGGCGTTCGCCAATTTCGAACAGACGGAAAAGGCGGCGCTCAAAGCATTGCTCGATATGATGATGAGCAATCTCAACGTTGATTTCCGCGTATGAACACGAACGAGATCAGGCGCAATGCGGCGCAGTACGGAGAGTATATAGCACAAGAGGCGGCGTATACCGCCGAGAATATGTCCGCGCGTACGGCGGGCAGCGTCGCGGAAGCCGACGCGTCGGAATATATCGCGGGCAGACTGACGGCTGCGGGGGCGGAGGTGCGCTCGGAGGAGTTCGGCGTGTCGCCTGCGGCGGCTTTCGGCTGGATAGGGGTGACGGTGGTGTGCATGATGCTTGCGTACGTCGCGTACTTTTTCGTTTCCATGGTTTCCGTGGCACTGATCATAGTCGCGCTCGTGCCTTTCGCGGTGCAGGGCGTCTTTCTCTCGCGTGCGTTCGACGGTGCGTATATCAGCCGGACGTCGCACAACGTGACGGCGGTGCTCCCGTGTTCGGGAGAAGTGCGCCGCAGGGTGTTTTTCACCGCGCATGCGGACTCCGCCCGCAATTTCCGTCCTTACGTCAAGGGCAGGCACGCCCTGGTCGCCGCAGTCGCCGCAGTATCGCTTGTCGGAGCGGCTTATCTTCTCGGCGCGGACATTGCGCGCTGGGCGTATCTCGGCAGCGTCGGTACGGGGCTGGTGCGCGGCGACTGGCTTACCATCGGGCTTGTCGGCATAGTCTTCGTCCCGTTCTGGGGCGCGGCGCTGTTCGTCATAGACGGCAAACGCGCGTCGGCGGGCGCGGGCGATAACCTCACGGGATGTTTCGCCGCGGCGGCAGTCGTGAAAGCTCTTGCTGAAACGGGGGTCCCGGAGCATACCGAGGTCGGAGTGATCGTCACCGGTGCGGAGGAATGCGGTCTGCGCGGCGCGAAAGCGTGGTGCGACGCCCACGCAGCCGAGTACCGCGACGGAAAGACGTACTTTGTCACGCTTGACACTCTGCGCGACGCAGGCAGGTTGAAAGTGCAGAAAAGGGATCTTAACGGTCTGCAAACGTTGGATAAAGAGCTTGTTGCGCGCTTTTCCGAGTCCGCCGGCAAAGCCGGGCTGGAATGCGGCAAGGGAGGGTTCGCCTTCGGAGCGACGGACGCAGCCGCATTCGCCGCGGCAGGACTCAAAGCGGTTGCGGTGACCGCGTTCGACCCCATGTCCGACACTTACCACACCGAGAACGACGTCGCGGACAGCCTTGACAGCGGATTCCTCGGCAAGTGCGTGATCGCGGCGGTGCAGTTCGTGGAGGATCTCGAAAACGGAGATTGAGCGCATGTTCCGCCCTGTCGTGCAGGCGAAGTCATGATGCTAAGGCAGATGTACGGACCATTGTCCGAAAAAAAGCCGCTCGTATGAGCGGCTTTTGCATGCGGCTTTTGCATGCGCGGTCGTTTGAGTGTGCCTGCCGGACGCTCCGTACGGGGCGCGCGGCGCGGGGAGGCGGTGCGGTCATTTCAGACGCAGATCGTCGCCTCCGAATGCCAGCGTCAAGGAACGGCGCTTGTCGAAAAGACGGGAGTAGATCCTCTCGTTGTAGACGTGCAGGATCCTGTCTGGGGAGAGGTTGGTCGTCACGACGGTGGTAAGCCGTTTGGACGTGCGCTCGTCAAGGACGAGCAGGAGATATTCGCAGGTCACGTTGTTGTAGCGCGGTTCGGTGCCGAGGTCGTCGATGACCAGCATTTCCGCGCTCATGACGTCGGCGAGCAGCCCTTCGCGCTCGGAATACGGCGAGGTGTGGCACTTGAGCATCAGGGAGTTGAACTCCGCCGCGCTCATGACGATAGCGCTGTGTCCGCGGCGTATGAGGGTGCGCGCCGTTGCGGAGGCGAGCATCGTCTTGCCCGTGCCCGTTTTGCCCGTGCACACGATGACGTTGCGGTTGACGTCGGGGAACTTTTCCGCATAGGCGGTCATTTTGGCATAGATCTTTCCGAGTTCGGCGGCTTGCGTGCCGTGCACGCCTTCGGTTGTGAAATCCGAAAGGGCGAATCCTTCGGGGGAAATGTCACATGCGACTCCGAGCGCGCGGATGAACTCGTTGCGGACGCACTTGCAGAGTCTGCCGTCGTGTATGCCCGTGTCGCCGCAAAGGCCGCACTCCGTGCGCGGCTCGAAATCGGACTCGGAGTATCCCGCCGCGGAGAGCACGGCTGTATAGTTTTCGTACGCTGTCTTTGCACGGCTTTTTTTGTCCGCGCCGCCGTAACGCAGGCTCTCGTGCAGAGCGTAGACGTATTCGCGGTGCGCTTCCGCAACGTCGGGCAGAGAGAGCGCGGCGGTCTTGCGCGCTTCCGCCTCCGCGGCGGCACGGCGCTTTGCGGCGCGCTTTTCGTCGAGTACGCGGCGTATAACTTCGTTCGTCACAGATCGTCGTCCTCCAGCTCGTCAATGTTCACCATTACGGACCTTATCTGTTCGTCGGTGTAGTCGCGCTCCTCGAAATTCTTCGACGAGGAAGCGCGCGGTCTGTCCTGCGCGGCGGATTGCGTCCCCGCGCGTTTTGCGTCGTCCGTCGTCCGCACGCCCTGCGCTTTCCACTCGGAAAGCAGCCGGTTGACGGCGGAAGTCGGGTAGCTTCTGCCGGCGCAGAGTTCCGCGGCGTACATGATGACATCGTCGGTAAATCCCCACACCGCGCTCCATGTGCGGTAGAAGGCGCGGTCTGATGACGTGACTCCGCGCTCTCTGCCTGTCGCCGCCACGATTTTTTTGATGCGCTCGTCCTGTGCCACCTGTTCGCCTATGAAGGCGTTGATCGCGTCCACGGTGAGCAGCCCCTGCGAGTAGAACTTCTCCACCGCGGCGTTCATGCCTTCCAGCGTACGCGTGCCGCTCAGGAAACAGTAGTGCGCGATGAGCAGCAGCGCGTCGTCGGAGAAGCCTTTTTCCAGCCACGGAGAGGTGTACACCTCAAGCACATGGTCGAGGGATTCGTAGAATACGCCTATCGTCTTGTTGATGCGCACGGCAAGGTCCTGCAGATGTTCGCGCCGCGCGTTGTAGTCCTTCATGTCCTCGGCTGTGAATACCGACATGCGGTAGAATTCGTCCAGGCGCGAGTCGAGCTTGCGGAAAGTTTTGCCGCCCTTCAGCGACTTTGCGGCTTCCAGCACCGCGGGCAGGGTAAAGCCCCAGCTGCGCGTCCACTTGAGGAGCATCTGTTTTTCCTCGAGTTCCGCGCCGCCCTTTCTGCCGAGGGCGGCAAGCACCGCGCGCATATCCTCCGTCTGCGCCTCGTATTCGTTGAGTTTGCGCTCGACGTCCGCGACGGTGCGCACGCCTTCGTTCGCCCAGTTGCGCGCGACGGTAAGTATGTAGGGATACCTGACGCTCTCGCCCTTGAGGTCGATGCAGTAGCGCGCGATCATCAGCATTGCGTCGCGGTCCATTTTGACGGAATCGAGGAAAGAGTAATACTCGTTGTACTCGTTTGGCGTGAGCATGCGTTCGTGGAAAAGCGCCTGGAGCTCGCGGTTGAAATCGTTCCACTTTTCGGACTTGTACTTTTTCGGCGGCTGCATGGCGCGCTTTAAGGAGCAGTACGCCACTTCGAGGGGATTTTTGCTCACCACGCGCACGAGTCCGGCGTCCTCGAAGTCGGTGTAGATCGAGAGAAGTTCCGCCTCGGTGACGTCGAGAGTCGCGCACATTTCGTCAAGGGAATTGAGCCTTTCGGGCATTGAGCACATATACAGCCCGTACAGATACACTTTGAGCTGTTTTTCCGTGCAATGCGGAAGGTGCTCGTTGATGAAAAGGTTGTCAACGAGCGTGAAACTTTCGATGAGAAAATCGCTTGTGAATTTTGCAAGACTCAATTTGTCCTCCGTAGGGCGCCGCGCTTTGCGCCCCGTCCGAAACCGGACGTAGAATACCATACCACAAAAGCCCGGAAAAATAAACCCCGGCGACGCGCAAAAACAAAAATTTCCACATATAGTGTTCCTTGCGCCCGTGCGCGCGAACGGGCGTGAAAGATACGCCGTGGCGGCGCGGCGGGCGGATACTTCCGTGTTTGCGGTCCGCAAGATCAGTGCAAGATCAGGGACGGGGCAAAATTTAGCAAAAATTGCAAGGTTAGGGACGGGGCAAAATTTAGCAAAAATATCAGAAATTTGCCCCGTCCCTGATTTCGCACATATAGTGTCCCGACGTACCGCGCGTGCGAATACGGCGCGGTCGCCGCGTTTTCCGGTGGGGCGCCGCCGCGGGAGGAGTTGGCGTGAAGCAAACGGAAGAGGACGGGACGTCCTGCGCAAAAACGTGTTTTACAGTGCGGAAAATGCGATATTAACCTGCGTTTTTGCCGTAAGTTCAGAGTTTTGTTATGAAAAACGGGTGGGGAGGATCTTTCTTCCAGTTGTGGAAGGACAGGGATATCACCTGATACTTTCCGTCGTCCAAAGACGCGAGGAAGGGGAGGAGCGCGTCACGCTCCGCGTAGCCGTTCGCGCCGCCGCTGTACACCGTGACGCACATCAGTCCGCCGTGCTTAAGAATGTCAAGTCCGGCTTCGACAGCCGCGATGGTGGATTCCGCACGCGTATAGACCGTGTGGTCGCCGCCCGGCAGATAGCCGAGATTGAAGAGTATGCAATCGGCGCTTTCGGGTGAGGCGTATTGCGCCATGTCCGCATGGGAGGCGAGTACGACTTCGGCGTCGAGCCCCTCAGAGGCAAGCAGCGCGCGCGTGCTTTCCACGGCTGCCGGCTGTATGTCGAAGGCGAGTACGCGTCCCGTTGCGCCGACGGTGCGCGCGAGGAACATGGTGTCGTAGCCGCGCCCTGCGGTGGCGTCTATTGCGAATCCGCCTTCGGAGAGATGTTCGGATACCGTCTTTTTTACGATGTCGAGCGCGTTCATACGCCGCTCCTTTCGGGGGAGTCGCCTCCGTCGTTTTCCGCGGCTCCGCGTTCCGCGTCGCGGTAGTATGCCGGTGCGGTCAGCGCCTTGCGGAAGGAATAGAATTGTATGCCCGCGCGTGCGAGCGCCTTTTTGAGGGCTATCGTGAGCGGCCAGCCTATCACGGCGACCACAATGACTTCCGAGGCGAGTATCAGCCCGAAATTGAGCAGATATGCCGCGTCCGAGCCGTCCGCCACCCAGATGAGGGGGACGAGCAGCGCGTTGAGGATGAGGGGCGGGAGGACGTACAGGAACTTCGTGCGGCGCAGCAGGAATGTGAGCACCGCCGCAACTCCTGTCGCCACCGTGCCGAAAATCACGTCGTACATCGTGGAGTAGAAGAAGTTGGAGAGAAAGCACCCGAGAGTCACGCCGATGATGGATTCCGGCATGAATACCGGCAGCAGGACGAGCGCCTCGGACAGTCTGAACTGTACGGGACCGAACGACACGGGCTGGAGAGCTGTTGCAAGCGCGAAGTAGACCGCCGCGACGAGCGCGGAACGCGTAACAAAAAATACCGTTTTTTTCAAAATATACCTCGGTTTTTTTTATTGATGGGTGTTGCCGTGACCATCGGACGTATGTTATCATACTATGAAACGCAGCGCAACTTTTTCGGAGCATTGCGGCGGAAATTTTCAACGCTCCCGCAGCGGAGGAGGAACTATGCACAGTTTTGAGAATATGGAGTGTCTTGAGAGCGCGCTCAACACCGGCGCATTCGTGTCGTCCGGCGGCAACGTCATGACCGCCAGCTGGGGATTGGTCGGAGTGATGTGGGGCAGGAAGGTCTACGTCGCTCCCATACGCGACAGCCGCTACACCAAGGAACTGCTTGACAGGACGGGCGAGTTCACCGTCAGCGTACCCGCCGCGGGCAGCATGAAAAAGGAACTTGCTTTCTGCGGTACGAAGAGCGGACGCGACTGTGACAAGTGGGCGGAAACGGGCATGGAAAAACAGCCTGCGAAAGAGGCCGGCGGCTGCGTGGTAGCAGGGTGTGCGAGATATTTCGAGTGCCGCGTGATCGGCGTGCTGCCAATGGGGGATATGGACATCTCCGCCGTGGCGCAATGGTACAAGGACGGCGACAAGCACAACTTCTATTTCGGGGAGATCGTGGCGGAGTACTGATGAAGATCTGGGCAAAAGTGATGCGCGGCGACAAGATACTGCGCGACGTGATCTACGAGGGAGAGCACAAAGCCACCTTTTCCGGCTTCCGCGAAGCCGTACAGAGCGCGGCATATCTTTCCGACGTGTCCACGCCTGTATTGCTCCCCGCGCATTTCGAGAAATTCGACCGTTTCAACCGGGTGAAGTTCCTGCCGTCGGATTTTATCGAGGACGTGGATTTTACGGCGTTCGTTCTGGAACGCGTGAAAGAGGACAAGCCCGTCCGCCGTCCCGGTGCCGGCGGCGACGGAGTCATGCGCGTCCGTCTGCGGTAAAACGCCGCAAACCGGATATTGTACGGAATAATAAACCTCCCGTTGCGGAAACTAAACGCCGAACGGGAGGTTTTTTATGAGCGAAACGGGCATTGTGCGCAGAATGGACGAACTGGGACGCATTGTCATACCGAAAGAGATCAGGCGTACCATGCGGCTCGAAGAGGGCGACGAGATGGAGATATTCCCCGACGGCGAGCGACTTGTGGTGCGCAAGCACTCGCGTTTTTCGGGATTCCTGCGCGCGGCGGAAAAGGCGGTTGCGCTCGCCGCGTCCGCAACGGGATGCGACGTGTTCCTCGCGGCGGCGGACAGCATAGCGGCGGCGGGAGGAGCGCACAGGCGCGAGCTCGTTTCCCGTCCGCTGACGGAGCGTTTTGCGGCGCTTGCACGCTCGCGCGAAACGGGAGTGCTGAAAAGCGAGGGCGGTTTTTCGCCCGCGGAAGGGGTGTCGGTGACGGGCGGATGTCTGGTGGCGGTCCCCGTGTCGGCTGCCGGGGACGTGACGGGGTGTCTGTTCTGCGCGGGTGACGACGCTGAAAAGCACAAAGAGTTCATGGAATTCGCCGCCGGCGTACTGGGTGCCGTATGCGGCGGTTGAGGACGGGAGCGGAGCAAAACCGTTCCGGCAGACTGGTCGGCGGCGCCGCGGTCCTTGCCGTCGGCAGCATAGCCGCCAAGATCATCGGTGCGTTCTACCGCATTCCGCTCACCAACATTCTCGGCGCGGAAGGCATGGGGATATATCAGCTGGTTTTCCCGGTATACGCGCTGTTCATGACGCTTTCCACGGCAGGAATACCGACCGCGCTGTCCCGTATCGTGGCGGAGCACCGCGCGCGCGGCGAAGGGGCGAAGAAGTATCTCGCCGCCGCGCTTTTCACGCTCGTGTCACTCTCCGCGCTTGCAGGCATACTCGTGACCGCGCTTTCGCATCTGCTTGCCGCATGGCAGGGCAATCCTGCGGCGGCGGGCGGATATGCGGCGGTCGCGCCGGCGGTGTTTTTCGTGGGGATCGTAGCCGGTTTGCGCGGATGGTTCCAGGGAGAGATGTACATGCTCCCCACCGCGATCTCCAACGTGGTCGAACAGGCGGTGAAACTCGGCGTCGGAGTGGGGCTTGCGGCGGCGCTGTCGCCGCGCGGCGTGAATGCTGCCGTGTCCGGCGCGCTGCTCGGAGTCACGGTCTCGGAATTCGCGGCGGCGGCATATCTTGCCGTCACCTATTTCGTCCGTTCGCGCAAGAAGAAGGAGCCGAAGGAGGAATTGCGGCTTAACGCCGGGGAAAGGCGGGCGATGTTCCGCACCGCGGCTCCGATAGCGCTGCTCGGATTCATACTTCCGCTCGGCGCGTTCTTCGACAGCATGATCGTAGTCAACGCTCTGAAGTGGGGAGGGGCGGACACCTCGGCGGCTACGGCGATGTACGGCTTGTACAGCGGTCCCGTGACGTCGCTTGTCAATCTGCCGGTGGTCGTGGTGATGTCGCTGGCGATTGCGATCGTTCCGTCGGTGTCCGTTTCGCGTTCGGCGCGCGACCTCGGCGGCATACTTGCAAAAAGCCGGATGTCCATCAAACTCGTGTATCTTCTCGGAGTTCCGTTCGCGCTGTTTCTCATGGTGTTCGGACGCAACATACTTGCGGTGATGTATCCGACTTTTTCCTCATTCGAGCTTGACACGTCGGCGCGGCTGCTGTCCGTAGCCGCATTCGGAGTGGTGCTCACGGGGGCGACGCAGATATACGTTTCGCTGTTGCAGGCACTTGACAAGACGTATTCGGCGATTAAAAGTCTTTTTGCGGCAATTGTCGTAAAGGTCGTGCTGTCGCTCGTGCTGGTAAGATACATCGGCATAATGGGCGCGGCAGTCGCGGGAGTCGGCATGAGCGCCGTTTCGCTCGCCGCAGTCACGGCGGTGTTCCACAGGCTGACGGATATGCGCCTGGAAAAAAATGTTGCCCAAACGCTGGTGAGCGGTGTTATAATGGCGTTGGCGGCGCTCGTCGTGCGCACATATGTGCCCACGGATATAGGCGCGGTGCTCGCCGGAGCGGCGGTATGCGTCATCGTGTACGGCTGGCTCACCACGCTGATGGGCGTTTTCACCGAGGAGGAATTTATCGCTCTTCCTTTCGGGGGACGCCTCGTCAAGGTAAGAAGAAAAATAAGATTCTGGGAGAACGGACAATGACCGAATCTACGGTAACT
The DNA here is from genome assembly GCA_018710835.1 of Candidatus Limadaptatus stercoravium. GTDB lineage: Bacteria > Bacillota > Clostridia > Christensenellales > CAG-917 > Limadaptatus > Limadaptatus stercoravium. Next base: position 10,324 of record DVJC01000030.1, read on the forward strand.
CCGTGCGGCTGGGCGGCGCCCTGCCGTTCGGTGCAGATCTACATAGCCGACGACCTCCTTCCCGAGTACGCGGAAGTCAACAAACGCGTGCCCCTTACGGTGACAGGATTGAACGACGCAAACCGTGCGGCAGCGCTCGCGCGGCTTGTTTCCCTTTACGGCGAAGAAAAGACCGCGCACGCGGAATGCGCGGGGAAAGACATGGGAGCCTTCAGGCTTGCCGACGTCCCCGACGGGTGCGACGTCCTGCGGCTTGACGCCGAAAAGCTCACCGAACGCAGGCGGTTCGATTTTTCCGATCTCAAAGAGATCATGGCGAGGCTCCGCGGAGAGGGCGGCTGCGAATGGGACAGGGCGCAGGATCACGCCAGCATACGCATAAACCTCATCGAGGAGGCGTACGAGTTGGTGGAAGCCATCGACTGCTCCGACGTTCCCGGCATGCTGGAAGAGAGCGGCGACGTGCTCATGCAGGCGGTGTTTCACACGCAGATAGCCGCCGAGTCGGGAGAGTTCGGCTACGGCGACATGCTCACCGCGCTGTGCCGCAAACTGCTTGACCGCCATACGCACATTTTCGGCGAAAACCACGCAGACAATGCCGAACAGGCGCTCGGCTTCTGGAACGAGGCAAAGAAGAAGGAGAAGAAGTACGTTTCCCATACGGACGCGATGGACCGCGTGCCCAAAAATCTTCCCGCGCTGCTGTATGCCGAAAAGGTGCAGAAAGTAGCAAAGCGCGCCGGGTTCGACTGGGACGACGCCGCGCCCGCCGCGGAGAAAGTCAGGGAGGAGCTTGAGGAATTCCTGTCCGCGGACGCGGAGCACCGGACCGAAGAAGGCGGCGATCTTCTCTTTGCCGCCGTCAATGTGCTGCGTTTGAAAAAGACGGAGGCGGAGACGGCTCTGCGCGCCGCGAGCGCGAAATTCTGCCGCAGATTCGCCGCGGTCGAACGCGAAGTCGCGGCAAACGGCAGGGACATGACCGACTGCACCCTCGAAGAACTCGATAAGATCTGGAACGAGGTTAAAAAAGCCGAAAACGGAGTTGAATGACTGATTTTTGCGGATTAAACCTCAAATCCCGCATTTTTCTTGCGCCGCTGGCAGGATTCAGCGACGCGGGTTTCCGCGCGCTGTGCCACGACTTCGGCGCAGGACTTACCTACACGGAGATGGTGAGCGCGAAGGGGCTTTGCTACGGCGGCAGAGGGAGCGAAACTTTGCTTTACACCGAGCCGTACGTCACGCCGCGCGCGGTGCAGATCTTCGGCAGTGAGCCGGAGTTCATGAAGCGTGCCGCCGCGGACGAAAGGCTGTCAGCGTTCGACCTTATCGACATCAACATGGGCTGTCCCGTGAAAAAGGTGTTCGCAAACGGCGACGGGAGCGCGCTCATGGCGCACCCCGACCTCATCGAGTCTGTCGTCCGCGCGACGCGCGAAGGCAGCGGAGGCAGACCGGTCACCGTAAAGCTCCGCGCGGGGATAAAGCCCGGCGAGCCGCTCGTGAAGGACTGCGCGCTTGCTGCCGAGGCGGGCGGAGCCGCGGCTGTCACCGTGCATCCGCGCTACCGCGAACAGATGTACGGCGGCGCGGCAGACCATTCGCTCACCGCCGAAGTAAAAGCCGCACTCTCAGTGTCCGTCGTCGCAAACGGCGACATCACGGATGCGGAGAGCTATTTCGCCGTCAGGCGCGCCGCCCGTGCGGACGCATACATGATCGGCCGCGGCGCGCTCGGCAGACCGTGGCTGTTCGGCGTACTCGGCAGGCTCGACGCGCTCTCCGACGACGAAATATACTCGGGTGACGGCGGCGTACGTCCGGACGCCGCGGCTTATGCCGAGGAACTCGAACTTGCGGCACGCAACGCTTTCGACGCCTGCGCCGCGGTGGAAAAGCATGTCGGCATCCTCATGAAGATCATGCCGGAGCGCACCGTCGCCAACGTCATGAAACTCCACCTCTGCCACTATGCCAAAAACACTCCGCACGCAAAAGCCGTCCGCCTTGCCGTCGCGGCGATAAAAAGCGTCGACGACATCTTCGCCGTTTCGCACGAATATCTCCGCCGCTGAATTTTGCGCCGCGGCAACGCCGCGCAATCCTATGTGCGGTCGCGGTCTTTGCAGCGCGCGTACGCGCTTTTTTCTTTTTTCTTTTCACTGTGCGCCTTTCGCGCTTCACAGGCGGAGGACGCGGCGTCTGTGTGCGCGGCGTCGGGACGTACCGCGCAAAGACGTTCGTGTTTCGCTCCCGCCGACGATGTCCGCACCGTCGTAAGGCGTCGGCGAAGTCGGCGTCGTCGGGCGAAACAATGCGGAAGCGGTTGCCGAAGAGCGTGAGTGTGGTATAATATGCGAAAAAGTGCATATGAGAGAGTGAAAGATGTTCAATATCGTTTTGGTGGAGCCTGAGATACCGCAGAATACCGGCAATATCGTGAGGACGGCGGCGGCGACCGGGTGCACGGTGCACCTTGTCAAACCGCTCGGCTTTGACATATCCGACCGCGCGCTGAAACGCGCCGGGCTGGACTATTGGCACCTCGCGGACTTCAGGGTGTACGATGATCTCGCGGACTTTTTCGCAAAAAACGCGCCGGACGGGGTCAAGGAAAAGGACGGTACTTTTTCTCTCGACAATGACAAAGCGCCGCGATTCTGGTTCTTTTCCACCAAAGCCGCCGGAAGATACGACGAGGCACGTTTTGCCCCCGGCGACTTCCTCGTGTTCGGCAAGGAAACCAAAGGATTGCCGGAGGATCTTCTCCGTGCGAATTTCAAAAACACGTTGCGTATTCCGATGAGGGCCGAAGCTCGTTCGCTCAACCTCTCCAACTCCGTTGCCGTCGCCGTCTACGAGGCGTTGAGGCAGAATTCTTTCGGCACGCTCAAGGAAACGGGTGTGCTCGCGGAGCGCGCTCCGCAGGAGTGACCTTCGGCAGACGGACGTTGCGCCGCCTTTACGAATGCTTGAAAACTTGCGGTTTGACCGCAATTCGGCCGCAATCCAGCGGCTGTTTTTTTGCCGCTCTGCGGCTGTTCAGTAGGGTACACGATACGTCTACCGCGGAATAACACGAAACGTGTCGTATTGTATAAAGCGCGAAAGAGGGGCGCCGATCGCCATACGAGCCGTCCTCGAATGCCGCCCCGTGCATATGAGAACTCCGAAATGCCGCGTCGCGCACACGGGGACGGCTCGGATTGAAAGAGCCGCACACGGCAGTGCGCCTCCGCGCCGCGCTGATGGCACTGTATTCTATGCGCGCCGTGCGACTGTGATGAGGCGGAACGGAAAAAAGCGGCGCGGTCTGTCCGACGCGCCGCTTATCCGGACTGCCGCAATTCAGGCTGCGACGGCGGTTATGTTGCGCATATTGATCTGCCTTGCTTTCTTATAAGACACGAAGATGTCCACAAACGGCCATATTCCCAGAGTCAGCCATCCGAAAAGCAGTTTGCACACGCCGACGCCGGTGTCTCCTATGTAGAACCGATCCGCGCCCAGACCGCCCAGGAAAATCGAAAGCAGGAGAGTGGTCGTCGGCGATTTGAGGGGCACCGACATTATCAGCGGATATTTGGAATCGTCCGCCGAAGCCAGCACCGAGCGCAGTGTGAGTTTGTCCGTTTCGCCGATTTGCGAACCGACCTGAGAGATGATTGCCGCAATTTTTTCGTTAGTCATACATCCTCCCTATCCGGCTGAATTGTTTTGAGGTGCGCCGAATTTCGGATTTAGTTTATTCTAATTATAATTAGAAGTCAAGATTATTTTGCTAACTATTATTAGATTAAGTTTATGAATGATCGCATTGACTTCGATTCGAAACTGTTCGGCGAAAGGCTGAAAGAGCTGCGCATCGAGCGCGGGCTGGGGCAGAACGCGTTGGCACATGCACTCGGACTTTCAAATGCAAGCATAAGCTATTGGGAAACGGGCAAACAGGAGCCGACGGCGTCCGCCGTTTTCAAACTATGCATGTTTTTCGGAGTGCCCGCCGACTATCTGCTCGGACTGACGGACTAACGCGGCGCGACGGAGGATGTGTCGGGCGTTTCGGCGGCGGGAGGCTGCTGCCGAGTGAATGGTCGAGTTTTCTATAATGTTTGCATATTGCGCGGGCGTGTGATGAACGAGGTCGCTTTTTCCGCCGGCATTTAGTCCGTCATAACGGCAGTGCGCGGACGGGAAGGATACGTTTTCTTCCGCCTCCGCCTTTTGCTCTTTCCAACTTATGTTTGCATATTGCGCGGGCGTGTGATATAATATTTCGCGGCGGAGCGCGCTCCGCCGCATCGTATTCGCAATAAAATTTCATTATAAGGAGAATTCCTATGAGCAAAATGACGATAAGAGATGTGGACGTCAAAGGCAAGAAGTGTCTGACCAGAGTGGACTTCAACGTCCCCATGGTCGACGGCGTGATCACGGACGAGAACCGTATCAACGGCGCTCTCCCCACCATTCAGTATCTGATGGATCACGGCGCTAAAGTCATACTGTGTTCCCACCTCGGCAAGCCCCACAACATTTTCACCCCCGGTTTCGGACTCACCAAAAAGGAGAAGAAGGCCGTCGAAGCGCTGCCCGAAAGCGAACGCGCGGCGGCGACCGAGGAGTATATCGCCAAGGCGCTCAAGAACGATCCCAAGAAGTTCTCTCTGAAGCCCGTCGCGGACAGACTGGCGCAGATCTTCCCCGGCAAGGTCACGTTCGCTGCCGATCTCGTGGGCGAGGACGCGCACAAGAAAGTTGCCGCGCTCAAGGACGGCGAATGCGTTCTGCTTGAGAACACACGTTTCGACGCGGGCGAGGAGAAGAACAGCGAGGAACTGTGCAGAAAACTCGCTGATTTCTGCGACATTTATGTGAACGACGCCTTCGGCACCGCGCACAGGGCGCACGCCACGACCGCGGGTATCGTGCAGTACGGCTACGCGCCCGTCGCGGTCAGCGGCTTCCTCATCGAGAAGGAGCTCAAGTTCCTCGGCGGCGCGGTCGAGAACCCCGTCCGTCCCTTTGTCGCCATCCTCGGCGGCGCGAAAGTGTCCGACAAGATCGGCGTCATCGAGAGCCTCATCGGCAAGTGCGACGCGCTCATCATCGGCGGCGGCATGGCGTATACCTTCCGCGCGGCGCTCGGCTTCAAAGTCGGCACCAGCCTGCTGGAAGAGGACAAGATAGAGCTTGCCAAAGAGCTTATGAAAAAGGCGGAAGAGAAGGGCGTCAGGCTCATGCTCCCCGTGGACAACATCATCGCCGACGCGTTCTCCAACGACGCGAACATCAAGGTCGTGGAAGGCGACATTCCCGACGGCTGGATGGGGCTTGACATCGGTCCCAAGACGATAGAGCTTTTCTCCGACGCGGTCAGGACGGCAAAGACCGTGGTGTGGAACGGACCCATGGGCGTGTTCGAGATGGAGAATTTCGCAGGCGGCACCAGGGCGGTCGCCAAGGCGCTTGCGGAAACGGACGCAATCACCATCATCGGCGGCGGCGACAGCGCGGCGGCAGTGGCGCAGCTGGGATATGCGGACAAGATGACGCACATTTCCACCGGCGGCGGCGCGTCGCTCGAATTCCTCGAAGGCAAGGTCCTGCCCGGCATCGCCTGCCTCAACGACAAGAAAGACTGACATGATCAAAGTCCGCGCGGCGACGCGCGGACTTTGCGTTGCCGCCGCCGCGGAAAAGCCGCGGCGGACGGCGGATCTCCGAACGGAAAGCGGATATATCTCCGCATAAAGCCGCGGCAGGATCAACCGCACAAAACAACGGATAAAATGTACGTTTTGTGTGTTAAACCTCGGTTTGTGCGATGATTCCGTGTGATAATGCGGTTTGCATGACGTTCGGACAAGACCGAAATACCGCGGTGCCCACCGCGCCGCAGCAAAGAGAACACGATAAGAAAGGAGAATATTATGCGTAAACCTATCATTGCCGGCAACTGGAAGATGAACAACACCGTCGCGCAGACAAAGGCGCTTGTGGCGGATCTTATCCCGCTGGTCAAAGACGCGGCGTGCGACGTCGTCATCTGCACCCCGTACACCGATCTCGCGGCGGCTGTCGAGGCGACCGCAGGCACCAACATCAAAGTCGGCGCGGAGAACGTGCATTGGGCGGCGAAGGGCGCTTTCACGGGCGAGATCAGCGCGGAAATGCTGGTGGAACTCGGCGTGGAATACGTCATCATCGGGCACAGCGAGAGAAGGCAGTACTTCGGCGAGACCGACGAAACCGTCAACGCGCGCATGAAGGCGGCGCTTGCGGCGGGGCTCAAACCCATTGTGTGCGTGGGCGAAACTCTTGAGGAGCGTGAGAGCGGCAAGACGGAAGAAGTGGTGACGCGTCAGACCGTCGCGGCGTTCAAGGACATCGACAAGGACGAGCTGGACAACATCGTCATCGCATACGAACCCGTGTGGGCTATCGGCACCGGCAAGACCGCTACCGCGCAGGACGCCAACGATACCATCAAGGTCATTCGTGACACCATGGCGAAACTGTATTGCCCCAAGTGTGCGGAAGAGAGAGTGCGCATCCAGTACGGCGGCAGCATGAACCCCAAGAACGCGAGCGAACTCATGGCAATGCCGGAGATCGACGGCGGACTCATCGGCGGCGCGTCCCTTAAGGCGGAAGACTTCTCCAAGGTGGTCAATTACTGAGTCGGGCGGTGCGCGTCGCATAAGCGGCGGGAGAATGTCCCGACCGGCTTGCGGCGAAAGACGTTTGCCCGAATAAAGCGGAAAAGCGGCGCTCGGAGCGCCGCTTTTTATATGCCGAACCGCATGGCTGTAGCCAGTTCGCCCTGAAGGACTATTTTGCGTCTTTAAAACTGTTACAACAAACGTTTACCGAAAGCGGAGTTTATATCAGCTTTTTATAGCATAAAACCGTTGTATGTGCGTTTCGTGAAAAGTTGCAATGCTTTGCCGGTCGGACGGAACCGTCTTGACGTCCCGTTGCCGCGATGCCGCCGGCGCGCGGTCGGCGTCGTGGCGGCGTATGGTCCGCACGTTCGGTTGACGGAGAGGGCGCTTGGTGATACAATAATGCGGAAATAAGTTTCGTCCTTCGGACGGTAAAAAGAGGAAGATATGGAAAAGAAAGTCGTACTTGTCGTCATGGACGGCGTGGGCAAGTCCACCACGGGACTCGGCGACGCCGTCACCATGGCAAACACCCCTACGCTTGACAAAATGCTGAAAGAGTGCCCCCACACCTACATCAAGGCACACGGCACCGCCGTCGGTCTGCCCTCGGACGAGGATATGGGCAACAGCGAGGTCGGACACAACGCCCTCGGCTGCGGTCAGATCTATTCTCAGGGCGCGAAGCTGGTGGAAGAGGCGATAGAGAGCGGAGCGATATTCTCGTCCGCCGCATGGCGCGAACTTGCGGACAACTGCGTGAAAAATTCTTCCGCCATGCACTTCATCGGGCTGCTCTCGGACGGCAATGTGCACAGCAACATACACCACCTCATCGCACTCGTCAAAGGTGCGAAAGCGGCCGGCGTGAAGAAGGTGAGGGTGCACGTTCTGCTTGACGGCAGGGACGTGCCGGCGACGAGCGCGCTTGTGTACGTCGATATGCTCGAAAACGCCATGGCGGAACTGAACGGCGCGGATTTCGACGCGCGCATAGCTTCCGGCGGCGGCAGGATGAAGATCACCATGGATCGCTACTTCGCGGACTGGGATATGGTGAAGAGGGGATTCTACACCCACGTTTACGGTGAGGGCAGACAGTTTGCGACGGCGACGGAGGCGATAGGCACTTTCCGCACGGAGAACCCCGGTGTGATAGATCAGGATCTCCCCGCATTCGTCATCGCGGAGGAAGGTAAGCCCGTGGGCGCGATGAAGGACGGGGACAGCGTGGTGCTGTTCAACTTCCGCGGCGACCGCGCGATCGAGCTGAGCATGGCGTTCGACGACGCCGATTTCAAGGGCTTCGACCGCGGCGATATGCCGAAAGTGATGTACGCCGGCATGCTCGAATACGACGGAGATCTTCATCTCCCGAAGCGTTTCCTTGTCGAGCCGCCCAAGATCGAGCACACGCTCACGGAGTTTATGGTGAAACACGGTGTGAACGAGTACGCCGTGTCCGAAACGCAGAAGTACGGGCATGTCACTTATTTCTGGAACGGCAACCGCAGCGAGAAGTTCAGCGAGGAGCTGGAGACATGGCAGGAGATACCGAGCGACAGAGTGACTTTCGATCAGCGCCCGTGGATGAAGTCCGCAGAGGTTACGGACGCGGTCATCGAGGCGGTGAAGAGCGGCAAATACGGGTTCATCCGCTGCAACTATCCCAACGGCGACATGGTGGGACACACCGGCAATCTCGACTCGACCATCATCGGCGTGGAAGCGGTCGATCTCGGACTTGCAAGATTGCTGCCTGTCGTGAAAGAGGCGGGTTACGCGCTCATCGTCACAGCCGACCACGGCAACGCGGACGAGATGCTGGAGAAGAACAAGAAAGGGCAGATCAGCGTGCGCACGGCGCACAGCCTCAATCCCGTGCCCTTCATCGTGTGCAACGCGGACTGCGAAATCGCGGAGGGTGAATTCGGGCTGAGCAACGTGGCGGCTACCGTGGCGAAACTCATGGGCTTCGAGCCGGACGAGCATTGGAACGCACCCATAATCAAGTGACCGACGGCAGAACGGATTTGTCATAAAATCGCAGTTAAACCGATAAAAACGCTATATAAATCCCCGCTTTCGTCAGAAAGCGGGGATTTGCATTATTATGAAAAAACAAGGCGCCGTAATGCCGCAAGGGGGGGGATTGCGTCGTCCGGACGCGCGTTCAGACGTCGGAGCGTCCGAATTCCTCCCCTCGGGGTCCCCGCCGAAAGCGTTTTCGGTGGGGTGAATCACGAGCGACGTTCAGTTAGTTCTGTTCGCCGCTCGATTATGTCAGTGCGAGAATAAAACTTTTTTCAAAAGGACGGAAAGAAGGTCCCGCATGATAGGAGGACTGTCCAATACCGGGGTCCCCGCCGAAAGTATTTTCGGTGGGGTAAAAGGAGCAGCCGTGCGACAGATGAGCGGCGGCACTTCGCGCCGCCGCGTCAGGCAAGCGCGAGCTGCGACGCAGTGGGGGAGGAAAGCCCGAATGGGGCTCCCTGAATTTACCCCAGTCAAAAATTATAAATTTTTGCCCGGGGACCCCGAAATGTACAACGGGGACCCCGTCGCAAAATCTTTGATTTTGTGATGGGGCTGATGAGTGGGGTCCCCGGGAAGGAGGGGGATTAATATTCCCTCGCGAGACGTGAAGTTTATCCAGCTTGAGTTCCGCCCTCACCCCGGTAGGAGGGGGGGTACAACACTCCCAAGTTTGGGGACGTGAAGAAAGCGGTCAATGCGATTTATCCGCTTTTTTCATCGCGTTTCGGTTGACTATATTTTGTTTGGATTTATAATTGTTTTTGCTATCAAAAAAAGCACGGCCGTTCGTAGGGCCGATTGCGAAGGAGTTTTTATGATCATCACACTCAAAGACGGCAGCAAAATGCAGCTCGAAGGCAGTATGACCGCCCTCGAAGTTGCAAAGCACATCAGCGAAGGGCTCGCGCGTGCGGCGCTCGTGGCGAAGGCGGACGGAAAGTTCGTGTCCATGAACGAAGTCATCGACGGCGACTGCACCTTCGAGGTTTTCACGTTCAAGGACGAAGAGGGGAGGCTCGCCTACCGTCACACCTGTTCGCACATCCTGGCGCAGGCGGTGAGGAACATTTATCCCACCGTACAGCTCGCCATAGGGCCCGCGGTGAAGGACGGTTTTTACTACGACTTCGAGTTCAAGACGCCGATCTCGCAGGCGGACTTCGACAAGATCGAAGCCGAGATGAAGAGCATCATCAAGGCGGACATGCCCGTCGTGCGCAGCACCATGAGCCGCAAGGACGCGGAGAAGTTCATCAAGAAGTCCAAGCAGAGTTACAAAATGGAGCTGCTTGCCGACATCCCCGAGGGAGAGGAGATCAGCTTCTACACGCAGGGCGATTTCACGGACTTGTGCGCAGGGCCCCATCTCGCGTCCACCGGCAAGGTGAAGTGTTTCAAGCTGACGTCGCTGACAGGCGCTTACTGGCGCGGCAACGAAAAGAACAAGATGCTCACGCGCATCTACGGGACTGCGTTCGACAAGAAATCCGACCTTGACGAGTACCTTGCGAAGCTCGAAGAGGCGAAGAAGCGCGACCACAACAAGCTGGGCAGAGAGCTGGGCATCTTCATGACGGACGAGAACATCGGACAAGGGCTTCCGCTCATCATGCCCAAGGGGGCGCGCATCATACAGATCATGCAGCGTTTCGTCGAGGACGAGGAACAGAGGCGCGGCTATCTGCTCACCAAGACGCCCATCATGTCCAAGAACAATCTGTTCATCACCTCGGGACACTGGGATCACTACAAGGACAAGATGTTCTACATCGGCGAGGAGGACGTGGACGACGAGATCCTGTGCCTGCGCCCGATGACGTGTCCCTTCCAGTTCACGATATACAAAAACGGGCTGAAATCCTACCGCGACCTGCCCATAAGGTACGCGGAGACCGCCATAGAGTTCCGCAAAGAGGCGAGCGGCGAAATGCACGGGCTTACGCGCATACGCCAGTTCACGCTCGCGGACGGACACATCGTGTGCACGCCCGACCAGCTGGAGGACGAGTTCGCGGGAGCGGTGGACCTCATCAAGTTCATGCTTAAGACATTCGACCTCGAAGGCGACGTGACCTACCGTTTCTCGCGGTGGGATCCTGCCAATGCGGACAAATACGTCGGCGATGCGGCGGACTGGGAGCGCAGCGAAGGCGCGATGAAGACCATCCTCGACGACCTCGGCATAGAGTACACCGAGGCGTGGGGCGAAGCGGCGTTCTACGGGCCTAAACTCGACGTGCAGGGCACCAACGTGCACGGCAAGGAGGACACGCTCTTCACCGTGCAGCTGGACTTCGCGCTCGCGGAGAGATTCGACATGATGTACATCGACGAGAACGGCGAAAAGGCGCGTCCGCTCATCATCCACCGCAGTTCGATAGGCTGCTACGAGCGCACGCTCGCCATGCTCATCGAGAAGTACAACGGAGCATTCCCCATGTGGCTCGCGCCGGAGCAGGTGAGAGTGCTTTCGCTCACCGACCGCACCGCGGACGCGGCAAAGAGCGTCGCAAAAGAGCTTGCGGCGGCGGGACTGCGTGCCGAAGCGGATGTACGCAGCGAAAAGCTCGGCAAGAAGATCAGGGAAGCGCAGCTTGAGAAAGTGCCGTATGTGCTCGTCATCGGCGACAAGGAGGCGGAAGAAGGAGTGGTGTCCGTGCGCCACCGCGCGGAGGGTGACCTCGGCACGATGACCGCCGCCGATTTCCTCGCCATGGCGCGCGAAGAGATAGACTCCAAAGTGAGGAAGTGAGCTTCGCTCACATCAAACGGCTCTCCCCGATGGGAGAGCCGTTTTTTTTGTGCAGAGGTAATCCCCCGCCCCCGATATTTATGCGCATATTGCAAAAACGGCGCGGATAGGGTAGAATGTACTCGGACACCGCAACGGCGCGGTGCACGGCGCAAAAGACCATGATCTTCACAGGACCGCATTTTTATCTCGGGCTTATTCAGATCGCGCTTGTCGCGGCGTATGTGCTCATTGCCGTTTACGCCGCGGGACGGAACGCGATAGCTGACAGGATCGTCATCTGGCTCGTCGGCGCGTTTCTTTTGATGTACAAGACGGGAGAGTACGTCACGATGGGCAAGGTGCCCGTTGACCTTTCCGCGGCGTCCTACTTCCTTTTCGGGGCTGTGGCGTTTGTGCCTTTCCGTCCGCTGAAAGCGGCTGCTTCCTTCAGCGCGATGCTGAGCGGAGCGGTTTACTTCTTCACCATGATCCTTTACCCGGAAACGCACGTTGCAGGCGTGCAGACCGCCGCCGTCCCGGCATTTGACCTCGCCATGGCGATGACCAACCACAACATGCTTTTCCTCGGCGGACTTTTCATGTGCGCGAAATACGCCTTTCCGCGCGAGGATTACGTGTGGGTGCTGGGGTGGTTCGCCTTTTTCTTTGCCTATCTCCAGCTCGTCACCGTCGGCTACGGCATCAACTACGCCAACACTTCCATAGTGCAGATCCTCACGGGCACACTCGTCGCGGACGTGCTGGGCGTACCGCTCACCGCCGCCTATTACGTCGTCTACTATGTCGTCGTGACGGGCCTGTGCGTGGCGATCATCACTCTCTATTCTCTGCTTAACAGGACATATGCGGCAAAGAAGGTCGATCACCGCCCCGTTTTTCTTCCGCCGCTGCTGAGGATGCCCTCGTGCTTCGCTTGAAAACCGTCCCCGCGGAGCGGCGCGCCGGTGCGGAAAACGTTGCGGAAACACCGCCCGAAAAAATTTTTCAAAAATTTTTTCGTCCTTTTGTAACGTTTTGCCTCTTTCAAACCGTCTATATATTAGATAGGATTCAAAGGAAAGAGAATTTTCCTTCTCTCGGAAGACGTAAACGGGGAGGTGATACCGATGCAGAACCTGACGGCGGGAGAACCGCAAACACATAAACAACTTTAGTGAGGTGAATTATGTACTACAAAGATCGCAGCGCCGATTGGTGGCGCAGGAACGGTCAGATATTATACCAAAGCTCGTTTTTTCTGTTGCTGATCTGCGTGATAATTTATGTTCTGCCATATACGCGTGATTTCATAAGTGAGAACTACCTAATCATCTTGTGCTTCGGTTTTTTCGAACTTGTGTTGGTTATGCTTCCGCAAGGATTAGGATGCCGACTGTACATCAGGAACGCTTACATCGCTGAAATGGGCGGATATGACTCTGACAAAAGTTATATGAACAAGGTCAACGCAATGATGTTGTGGGCATGGGCGATAGACTCCGCGGCATTCATGATATATGCCGGCATAGGTTTCGCGTCCGCTCCGTTGGAACTGTGCATAAGTCTGTCCGTATTCTTCGCCTTACTGGTTGCCACTCTTATCCCGGCAATCATCTACACAAAGAAATATCATAAAGGGGGAAAAACAAATAAGAACAAGAATTAGCCAAGCCACCATTAAAAATGTGAAGTTTACCGATGTGACGATCTCGGCTCCCGTATGGCACAGCGGGGCGTGGGTGAACATCGGCGTGGCGGCAGGCACCAATGCCGGGTTGATAGAAAATGTCGAAGTGATGGGCGCAGATGTCAATACCAACCGCAATATGTCTAGCGTTGGCGGTATCGCAGGCTGTAACGATAGCGGAGCGACAGTCAGAAATTGCATCGTCGGTATAACGATCGGCAACCCGAATACGGTGCAGATTTTTTCTAACGGTGATACGGGGCTGATTTGCGGCGAGAACTGGGGGACTGTCGACGAGTGTCTTGCAAGACTTGCGGCTATCAATTATTACGCTACCGCAAACAACCGTTCCATAGGAGGGATAGTCGGATACTGTCCGGCAGGTCAACTTACCAACTGTACCACATTGATTGTGGGAATCACCGTTGCCGGAGCAGACGCCGGAATAGTCCCCAGCATGGGAACTATTGTAGGGAATATTAAATCGAGTGTGGTTTTCACCGGTAATGAAGATGCGACGATTATGGATCTTGAAAAACTTCCCGAGTCGCAGCGAGCAAATTCTAATACCGGAGTTTCCGGAACGCAATACGGATACAGGGAAGAGTAAATTTGCGTGATGATAGCAACTTAGTCGTTCGGCGCAGCGGATTTGAAAATTCGCGGCGTTTTCGCTTGACATCGGGGGGGCGGTTTGGTATAGTAGCCGTGCAAGCAAAGGTTTCCTTTCACCACCGACGAAGTCAAGTGGTCGTCACTCGAATAGTTATGCCCGTGCGGGCGCGAGGTGTCGGAGACTTTTGTCTGCCGACATTTTTCATTCGGAGGGCTCTTTTGAAAGAGTTAATCATCAACGAGAGGATTCGTGACCGCGAGGTCAGGCTTATCGGCGAGGACGGCACTCAGTTCGGCATCATTTCCATTTCCGAAGCGCGGAGGATCGCGGAAGAAAAGGGGCTGGACATATGCAAGGTTTCTCCTCCCGACGTCACCCCCGCCACCTGCAAGCTGATGGACTACGGCAAGTACCGCTACGATCAGCAGAAGCGCGAGAAGGAGCAGCGCAAGAACCAGCGCATTGTGGAGCTCAAGGAAGTGCGGCTCTCCGCCACCATCGACGTGGGCGACACCAAGAGGCTCGCGGCGCAGACGGCGAAGTTCATCTCCGAAGGCAACAAAGTGAAGGCGTCGATACGCCTCAAGGGCAGACAGCAGGCGCACCCCGAGATCGCCATCGGCATCATCAAGGATTACATCGAGATGGTGGGCGAGGGCGCCGTGGTCGAGAAAGCGCCGGTGCAGGAGGGCAGAATGATCTTCACCATTCTCGCTCCCCAGAACAAGAAGTAATACAGTCAATCACGGCAGGAGAGCAGGCTCTCCGCCGCAGGCAAAATAATCAAACAGGAGGCTCTTATGCCAAAGCAGAAAACCCACAGCGGAGCAAAAAAGCGTTTCAGAAAGAGCGCGAACGGTCACTATAAGTGCGACCACAGCGGTCACGATCACATTCTGACCAAAAAGACCACCAAGAGAAAGCGTGCGCTGAGACAGGATCAGTACATCGACAAGACCAAAGAGGCCGAACTCAAGAGACTTCTGCCCTATCAGTAAGGAGATCACGATATGAGAATCAAAAGAGCTGTAAGCGCTGTCAAGAAGCGCAGAAAAATAATGAAGCAAGCCAAGGGCTACTACGGCGGAAAGAGCCGTCTTTACCGCGTAGCCAAACAGCAGGTCATGCGCAGCGGCTACTATGCCTACGTTGGCAGAAAGCAGAAGAAGCGTGATTTCAGAAAGCTGTGGATCGCGCGCATCAACGCCGCCGCACGCCTCAACGACCTCAGCTACTCCAAGTTCATGCACGGTCTGAAGCTCGCCGGCATCGACCTCAACCGCAAGGTCCTCGCCGACATCGCGGTGTCTGATCCGAGGGCGTTCTCCGCTCTGTGCGATCAGGCGAAGGCGAAGCTCGCGTAAACATCGACGGAGGCGCCTCGGGCGCCTCTTTTTGCAGAGAGATCAATGGAAATCGTCACCTCGGTGCAGAATCGTACGGTAAAGCTCTTCCGATCCCTTTCCGAGAAGAAATTCCGCGAAAGGGAAGGGCTTTTCCCCGTAGAGGGCGGCAATATATCGAAAGACATTCCGCCGTCTGCGAAAGTGCGGTTCGTGCTCGCCGTCCCGGAAAGACTCGGCGAGGCGGAGGCGCGTTTTCCGGAAGCGCAGGTGATCGCGGTCGCCGGCGAGGTGATGAAGAGCGTTTCCGGCACGGTCACCCCTTACGGGCTTGCCGCCGCCGTGGAACTGCCGCGTTATACTTTCGCACCGCCGCGCGGCAACGCGCTGCTCCTGGACGGGGTGTCCGACCCCGGCAATCTGGGCACGATTATCCGCACCGCCGCGGCAACGGGGTTCAACGATGTGTATCTCCTCGACTGCGCCGACGCGTACGCGCCCAAATCCGTGCGCGCGAGCATGGGCGGTATATTCCGCGTGAGAGTGTGCGCGGTGACGGAAGAGGAAGCGCTGCGGCTTGCGTCCGTCACGCGTTCCGCCGCGCTGGATATGGGCGGAAAGGACATCTTTTCCTTCCCCGTTCCGTCTCCGTGTCTGCTGGTCGCAGGCAGCGAGGCGCACGGAGTCAGACAAAGCGTGCTCCGCGCCGTGAAAGAGGTGCGCGCGCTCCCCATGACGGGCGGGATGGAATCTCTCAACGTGGCGGTTGCCGCAGGCATAGCCATGTATACGACTTTTTCACTTTCTATCAAGTAACGGAGGCTTTATGAGCGGACACAGCAAATGGCATAACATTCAGCAGAAAAAAGGCAAGAGCGACGCGGCGCGCGCGAACGTGTTTACGAAGATCGGGCGCGAGATCGCGGTCGCGGTCAAGCAGGGCGGTCCGGACCCCAACTCCAACAGCAAACTGCGCGACGCCATCGCCAAGGCCAAAGCCAACAACATGCCCAACGACAATATATCCCGCAGCATCAAAAAGGCGAGCGGAGA
Organism: Candidatus Limadaptatus stercoravium; assembly: GCA_018710835.1. Classification (GTDB taxonomy): domain Bacteria; phylum Bacillota; class Clostridia; order Christensenellales; family CAG-917; genus Limadaptatus; species Limadaptatus stercoravium. The sequence goes on from DVJC01000030.1 coordinate 26,468, forward strand.
ACTGGGCAGCATAAACTACGAGGAAATGACCTACGAGGGTTACGGCGTGGGCGGCACCGCGTGTATCGTGCAGGCGCTCACCGACAACAAAAACCGCACCGCCGGCGACGTCAGACACCTCTTTGACAAGTTCGGCGGTTCGCTCGGCGCGACCGGCTGCGTGTCGTTCATGTTCAAGCGCAAGGGCGTTATAGCTGTGGCGAAGGCGGACATTTCCGAGGACGATCTCATGATGTTCGCGCTCGACGCAGGGGCGGAGGACATCAGCTCCGAGGACGACGAGGTCTACGAAGTGCTCACCGCTCCCGCCGATCTCGGCAGCGTACGCGACGAGCTTGAGAAGAACGGAGTCAAGATCCTTTCAGCAGAAGTGGACATGATCCCCGAAAACGAGGTCAATCCCGATCCGCAGCAGCAGGAAACGCTGCTTAAAATGATAGACAAACTCGAAGAGCTCGACGACGTGCAGAACGTTTACCACAACGCCGTCATAACCATAATCGACGAGGAAGAGGACTGATGATCGACGTAAAAGAGATTTGCAGGAAGGCAAAACAAGCGTCTTACGCGCTTGCCGCCTGTTCCGCGGACGAAAAGAACGCTATGTTGAGCGCGATAGCCGACGCCCTGACGGACGCGGATAATCTCGCCCGTCTTGCGGAGGCAAATGCTGAGGACGTGAAAGCCGCGAAGGAAAACGGCAGGGAAGCGCCCTTCATCGACAGGCTCACGCTCAATGACAAGAGAATCGCCACCATGATCGAGGGGCTGAAACAGGTCGCCGCGCTGGGCGATCCCGTGGGCGAGGTCGTCGAGGAGAGAGTGCTCCCCAACGGGCTGGATCTGAAGCGCGTCCGCGTGCCTCTCGGCGTCATCGGCATCATCTACGAAGCGCGTACCAACGTCACGGTGGACGCGGCGGCGCTTTGCCTGAAATCCGGCAACGCTGTCGTATTGCGCGGAGGCAAAGACGCGCTGAACTCCAACCGCGTGCTGTATGAGATCATGCGCGGAGCGGTGGAGCGTGCCGGCGGCAACGGCGACGTAATCGGATTTATCGACGATCCCTCGCGCGACGCAAGCAAAATCATGCTCGCTCAGGACAAGTATGTCGACGTCATCATTCCGCGCGGAGGCGAAGGGCTGAAGCATTTCGTGCTCGACAACGCCGCCATGCCCGTCATAGCGTCCGCCGGCGGCAACTGCCACACTTACGTTGATAAGACGGCGGACCTTGAAAAAGCCGTTCCCGTTATCGTAAACGCGAAAGTGCAGCGTCCGTCCACCTGCAACGCGCTCGAACACGTCCTGGTTGACCGCGCGATAGCAGAGGAGTTCCTGCCCGCGCTTTACGCCGCAATGAAGGAAAACAACGTGGAAGTGCTGGGCACCGAAGAGGTGCGCAAGATCCTGCCCGAAGTCGAGCTTGCGACGGAAGAGGACTTTTACACGGAGTTTTCGGGCTATAAAATCACGTTTATGCTGGTTGACGGCGTGGAAGAGGCGGTGGACTTCATCAATTCGCACAGCACCAACCACTCCGACGCGATACTCTCGCGCGACGCCGCCGCGATAGGCTACTTCACTGCGCGCGTGGATTCCGCGGCGGTGTACGTCAACGCGTCGACGCGCTTTACGGACGGCTTCGAATTCGGGCTGGGCGCCGAGATGGGCATCTCGACGCAGAAGCTCCACGCAAGAGGTCCCATAGCATTGAAGGAACTGACTTCCGTCAAGTATATCGTTACGGGCGACGGACAGGTCAGGAAATGAAAACTGCGGCGGGCGCGTGCGCGCCCGTCTTTTTGTATGGACACAGTGTATCTCGACAATGCCGCGACGACGCCGCTCCGCCGCGAGGCGGAAGCCGCCATGCGGCGATATTGTTCCGACGTATTCGGCAACGCCGACTCCCGTCATGCGTACGGCCGCGCGGCAGCGGCGGCGCTCGCTTCCGCGCGCGCCGATATCGCGCGTTGTTTCGGTGCGGCACCGGAAGAGATATATTTCACATCCGGCGGCACGGAGTCGGACAACTGGGCGCTCAAAGGCGCGGCGCTGGCACACGGCAGAGGGCGCGTCGTCATCTCCGCCGTCGAGCATCCCGCGGTGTACGAGAGCGCAAGACAACTCGAAAGGCTGGGTTTCGGACTCACCGTACTTCCCGTGGACGGGGAGGGTTTCGTGTCCGCGGACGACCTCGCCGCCGTCATGGACGGGGACGTGTTCCTGGTCAGTGTGATGAGCGCGAACAACGAAACGGGCAGCATACAGCCCGTGCGCGAACTTGCCGAGATCGCGCACGGCTTCGGCGCGCTGTTCCATACCGACGCTGTGCAGACGGCAGGTGCGCTCCCCGTCTCGGTCAAGGAGATCGGCGCGGATATGCTTTCTCTCTCCGCGCACAAGTTCGGGGGCCCGAAAGGCTTCGGCGCGCTGTATGTGAAGAACGGGGTAAGACTCGAACCTTTGCATTCCGGCGGAGAGCAGGAGAGAGGGCGCAGGGGCGGCACTTCGGACGTCGCGGGAGCCGCAGGCACTGCCGCCGCGCTAACGGCAGCGTGTGCGGAAATGGCGGCAAAGAGCGCGGAGATCCGCGCGCTCAAAGACGGTTTCGCCGCACGCGTGCTGGAAGGGATCCCCGGCGCGGGGCTGCACGGCACGCTCGACGCCGCAAGAAGCCTGCCCGGCATAGTCAACTTCGGGTTCGACGGGATCACGGGGGAGGAGCTCTTGTTTTCGCTGGATCTGGAGGGTGTGTGCGCGTCAAACGGCAGCGCGTGCTCGGCAGGCTCGTCAGCGCCGAGCCGCACTCTTCTCGCCATGGGACTTACCGCGGCGGAAGCCAGGGGAGCGGTGCGCTTTTCCTTCGGGCGCACGAACACGGCGGACGACGCCGCGGCGGCTTTCGCCGCGCTCGAAAGGACTGTCGCGCGTCTGCGCTCGCGCTGACGGGAGATATCCGGGCGGCGGGGCGGCGGTATTCCGCCGCTTTTTCGTAAAGACGTTGCCGTCAGGTATATTCCGCTGCATTCGCGGCATACTAGCGGCAAGGAGGGCGAGATATGAAGAACGCAGTTTTATTCGGCGCAGTGCTGGGCGTCGTCACGGCAACGGCAATCTATTCGGCAAGCAACCAGAACCTGCTGAAGAGGACTAAAAAGAACATCATCCGCAAGCTCGAAGAAGTGCTGGACTGAACGTGGTCAAATCAACCGGCATAAGGAAAACAAAAGACGGAGCATGCGCTCCGTCTTTTAATTTGTGCAATAACCTGCGGGTGCGGGGGATAATTCCCTGCACGGGACGTGAAGGTGTTGCACTCCCGCAGGGGTCCCCGTCAAATTTCCGCATGGAATTCGGCGGAGTTAAACCGTGACGGGAGTAAGTCCCGCTCCCGCGAGGAAGTCTATGAGCGTCATGCTCGTCACGGCATAGCCGATGTTTTCGATGTCCTCATAGGTGATCTTGGACTCCACGACGCCGACCACTTCACCTTTGTTGTTGACCATGGGTCCGCCGGAATTGCCGGAATTTATCGCGCTGTCCGTCTGATAGAACGTGCCCGCGCCCCAGTCGGAGAGGGTGTGCGCCGTGGCGGAGATTATGCCGGACGAAAGGCTGAGCACGGCCTGGGTGGGATCGCTGCCGGGAGAGGGATATCCGACGATGGCGATGCCTTCGCCGTAATCCGCTTCCTCGGCGGAGATGTTGAGGGAGGGATAGGTGCTTTCGACGGGAGAGTCGCCGGAGAATTTCAGCACGGCGAGGTCGGGCTTCGAGGTGTAGCTGCTGTCGACGACGGTGCCGTTTTCGACTTCGAGATACGATCCTACCGAAACGACTTCGAGCGCGTACGAACCGGAAGCGCCGTTCATGAGAGAGCAGCTGATGCTGTTCCTCACCCGGAAGGAGTACGTCGTGGACTGCATGCCGCCGCCCCACGGCCAGTTGCTGCCGCCGGATTCGGAAGTGCGCGAAACGGTTTCCAGCACGACGTGGGCGTTGGTGACGACGTACCTTTCGGTATTGCCGCTTTCGTCCTGTGCGGTGATGAGGAATCCGGATCCGTAGGATATCGTGCTCGTACCGGTGGCTATTATCTGAACGGTGGAGTATACGGTTCTGGTGCCCGCGACCGCCGCGGCGGAATTGTTGAGGGCATCGATGACGTCGTCGCGGATCTGCGCGAGTACGTCGTCGGAGATCTCCTTGCCGTCGAGATAGTCCTCTATGGCTTTGAGATATTCGTCGTGCACCGCCTGGGTGAGGGTGTCGGCATAATTCTGCGCGACCTGGTTTTTCATGCTGGCGAGCACGATGACGTTAGCCACGATCGCTACGCACATGATGACGGCGATGATGACGAACAGCACCGTTATCGTCGTCATTTTCTTATTCGGACCGCCTCCCGAACTGTCGGGAGTGTGATAGATGGGCGTGCGTTCGGGAGAATTGTTTATGCCGTTGAAGAAGTTGTCGTAATTGTCCATAAGCCGTCTCCGCCTTTTGATGCGTACATCTTATTTTAATTAAATTAAACGACAATTAAAACGAAAAATCATAATTTTCCGCCCCTTTCAGCTAAAATCGCGGCGCGCCGATATAAATTCGGGAAATAATGTGCTATACTGTATAAAAACCGTTTTCCGCGCCCGCATTATGAGGAGGCGCGGGAAGGCACACGGCGTTTTACCGGCTTTGTCCGCGTATTACGGAGTCAATAAAAGGAGTGTTATGGCAAAAAGAGATTTCCCCGGCAAACCGGAGATAGAGGCGGCGGTAAAGACCGTCATAGACAAGGACGGCACCGAGCGGAAACTGCTCATAGAGCGTTCGCTCGTGTGTTACGGCTATTCCGACGCGGAACTGAAGGACCGCAGCTGCGAGTCGCTCAGCACGCGGCTCAAGAGCCTGACGGGCGTGGTGCTCAACGAGATGCTCGCCGCAGGCACGCTCGTCACCACGGAGGACGGACGGCTCGCTCCGCCCGCGCCCGTGCAGGAGACGAGGACGGGACTCACGCGCACGCAGCGCCGCCGCGCGCAGCGCAAGAGGGCGGCGGAGCGCGCGAGCAAAGCGCCTAAATATCCCGATACGCCGCTCGGCAACACGCTGGAGAGTGCGGACAAGAAGTTTCAGGAATACAAAGCGGGCAGACTTTCCGCCGAAAAGTATGTCGCCGCACTGCGCCGCGCGCTGACTCTCGCCATCAGCGAAGCGGGAGGGGAGTTCTTCGAGGAACTCAGCATGAAACTGCTGCTCGCCGTCTACGGCGGACTCGTCAGGCGCAACGAGCTCACCGCGGGCCCCGACGACAACGGCATCGACGGCAAGCTCTATATCGAGGAT